>NZ_JAGTPT010000007.1:0-146585 GCF_018195675.1 Brevibacillus sp. NL20B1 | reverse complement strand
TTTCGGTAGTGGGTTTTGTTCATTCATCATTCAGGCTGTTTCCACTTGATATTGCAGCCAAGACTGGGTTTTTGCGGGACGGTTACGGGCTCGCCTTTGAGCAGTTGATCCAGAGCAGCGCGGATGGACGCGCCGGTGACAGGAATGTCGTTGCCTGGACGGGAGTCGTCCAATTGACCGCGATAGGCGCATGCCAGATTGCCGTCGAACACGTAAAAGTCGGGTGTGCACGCGGCCTGATAGGCGCGAGCGACCTCCTGCGTTTCGTCGTACAGGTACGGGAAGGGATACTTCCATTCTTCTGCCACCTGCTTCATCCGCTCGGGCGAATCGTCCGGATAGGCGGCAGCGTCATTGGAACTGATCGCGATGAAGGAGACGCCCTTGGGAAGGTAGTCGTTCGCAAGGCGTACCAGTTCCGCTTGTACGTGTTTGACAAACGGGCAGTGGTTGCAGATGAACATGATCACCGTCGCCTGTTTGGAGGCAAGCTCGGAAAGCGACATGACCTTGCCGGTTACCGTGTCCGGCAGTGCGAAGTCAGGTGCCTTTTGACCGAGCGGGAACATCGTGGATTCTGTCCGGGCCATGTTGATTCGCTCCTCTCCTTGGATATCGTTTCCGTCTACTATAGCGCATCTCCTTTTCCTGATCAACGGTATTGCGCGTTTTGCTTACAAACCACTCGCAATACACGAATATTTTTGACGGTCGTAAGCAAAATGCTTATCATAGAGATAACTTTTCCGTAAACGAGGGAGTTACCATGCAGCAAGAAGAACGTCTAGCCGCTGTCCTGCGCCATCTGCAGCGACACCAGCGGATCACTGTGGAGCAAATGTGCGACTGGTTTGGCATTTCCCGCGACTCGGCCCGCCGCGACCTGGTCAAATTGGAGGAGCGAGGGGAAATCATTCGCGTCCGCGGCGGAGCAGTGCTGCCCACCTTGACCAAGCATGTGCAGAGCTACCAAGAGCGATTGAACAACCCCGCTGGCAAACGGGAGATAGGCAGGGCGGCTGCGTCGTTGATCCGCAGCGGTGACTATCTTCTGTTGGATACGGCCACGACGGTGCAGTTTGCGGCGGAATGCATGTCAGCCGAACAGTGCGTAATCGTCACCAACTCCATTGACGTGGCCGACATTTTCAGCCGGAAGCGGTCGGCGGAAATACATCTGCTCGGCGGTCAGCTAAACGTCTGGCACCGCGGCTTGTTTGGGCCCAAGACGATCGCCGATCTGCACGAAATGCGCGTAGACAAACTGCTGCTCGGCGCGTGCGGCATCACGTCGGAAGGACTGACCGCCCAAACGGTGGACGAAGCGTACGTGAAAAAGGCAATGCTGGCATGCGCCGATCAGGTCATCGTGCTGGCCGATTCCAGCAAGTTTGGCAAGCGGCTGTTTCACAAGGTGTGCAGCCTGGACAAAATTGACATCGTCGTCACCGACGCGGAGCCGGCGGAAACGGTTCGGGGCGCATTGGAGCAGGCGGGCGTGGAGCTCTTGGTCGCTTCCCGTTTGACGGAGCAAGGGGGAGGAACATTGTGAAACAGGTAAACGTCGGGTTGATTGGATATGGATTATCGGGCCAGGTCTTTCATGCGCCGGTGATTCGGGCAGTGCCGGGATTAAAACTGGCGAAGGTCGTCTCATCCCGTCCGGAAAAGGTGCGTGCCGACCTGCCCGAGGCAGAGGTGGTCGCCAGCGTGGATGATCTTTTGTCTGACGATCAGATTGAACTGGTGGTCGTTGCCGCGCCAAACACCTCCCACTACCCGTACGCCAAGCAGGCGCTTTTGGCAGGCAAACATGTCGTGGTGGAGAAGCCGTTTGTGATCCGCTCTTCGGAAGCGGAAGAGCTGATCCGGCTGGCCGAGTCGCGCGGGCGCGTGCTCAGCGTCTACCACAACCGCAGATGGGACAACGATTTTTTGACGGTGAAACACCTGCTGCAAACCGGTGCATTGGGGGAGGTTTTCCTGTATGAAGCGCACTACGACCGTTACCGTCCGGAGGTGACCGACCGCTGGCGGGAGCGGGATTTGCCCGGTTCCGGCATTCTGTACGACCTGGGTTCCCATCTGATCGATCAGGCGCTTCATCTCTTCGGTCTGCCGCAGACGGTGATGGCCGATGTCGGCGCGCAGCGTCCCGGAGCCAGGGCGACGGACTACTTCCACATCGTGCTCGGATACGGGGCGCTGCGGGTGATTTTGCACGCCGGTTCGCTGGTCCGTCAGCCTGGTCCCCGATTTATGATTCACGGCGACAAGGGCAGTTTCATCAAGTACGGTTTGGACCCGCAGGAAGACGCGTTGCGAGCGGGACAGATCCCGGGAGGACCTGAGTGGGGCAGGGATCGCAAAGAGACGTATGGACAGCTCACGCTGAGCGTGGGAGAACTGAACGTGAGCAGCAGCGTTGAAACCATTCCCGGCGCGTATCAGACGTACTATCAACAGATGTACGAAGCGATTGTGTCCGATACACCGGCGCCTGTTTCACCTGTGGATGCGATGAACGTGATTCGGGTGATTGAATGGGCGGAGCAGAGCAGCCGGGAACAGCGTGTGATCTCGGTGCGGTAGTGGGGCATATCCGGCAGGGGGACTTCGCTGCTATAGGCACATGACCTGCCGACTCGCCTGAGCAATGAATGGTTGCTTGCCAATGCAGGTTTGTTTCCATTATGCTATGATATTGAGACAACCCCATTAACATGAAAGGGTATGTAGTAATGGATCTTTTTTCATTCGCATACGAACAGCACGATTCGGGCAAACTCCAGCCGCTGGCGGCGCGGATGAGGCCGCGGACCGTGGATGAGGTGCTCGGACAATCACATATTTTGGCACCAGGCAAGCTGCTCAGGCGAGCGATCGAGGCCGACCAGGTCTCTTCGCTCATCTTTTACGGTCCGCCCGGGGCGGGGAAGACGACATTGGCGAAAATCATCGCCAACACGACCAAATCCCATTTCGCCGAACTAAACGCGGTGACGGCAGGAGTCGCCGACATCCGCCGCATTGTGGACGAGGCCAAAGACCGTCTGGTTATGAACGGTCAGCGCACGACGCTGTTTATCGACGAGATACACCGCTTCAACAAGGCGCAGCAGGATGCCCTGCTCCCTTGTGTGGAGGATGGGACCATTATCCTGATTGGGGCGACAACGGAAAATCCGTTTTTTGAAGTAAACGCCGCCCTGCTCTCCCGTTCGCAGATATTTTCGCTCCATCCGCTGAACGAGGAAGAACTGCGGCAGGTTTTGGAGCGAGCCGTTACCGACCGCGAACGGGGCCTGGGAGAATTGAACGTCACGGTCACGCCCGAGGCTGCTGATCATCTGATCCGGTACGCCGAAGGAGATGCGCGCAGACTGCTGAACGCACTGGAACTGGCCGTGAAGACGACGCCTCCGGATGAACACGGCGTGATTCGCGTCACGCTGGAAGTAGCGGTGGAGTCCATCCAGCGGCGCGCTGTTCGCTACGACAAAAGCGGCGACAACCACTACGACACCATATCCGCGTTTATCAAGTCGATTCGCGGCTCCGATCCGGACGCCGCCCTGTACTGGCTGGCGCGGATGATCGACGCGGGCGAAGACCCCCGGTTTATCGCCCGCCGGCTGGTGATCTCCGCCTCGGAAGACATCGGCAACGCCGACCCGCAGGCGATCACTGTCGCTGTTTCCTGCTTCCAGGCGGTGGAGTTGATCGGCATGCCGGAGGGACGGATTCCCCTGGCCCAGGCGACCACGTACCTGGCGACGGCGCCCAAGAGTAACGCCGCCTACAACGGGATCAACCAGGCGCTGGCCGCGATCAGGAGAGACGGGCACAAACCGGTGCCGCTCCACCTGCGCGACGCCGCCTACAAGGGTGCGTCCCGGCTCGGCCACGGCAAAGGGTATCTCTATCCGCACGACTATCCCGGCGGATACGTCCCGCAGCAGTATTTGCCGGACGGGACCGACTACACGTTTTATCAGCCGAAGCCGATCGGCTACGAGCAGGAAATTCGCCGCAGACAGGCAGAGCGCTTACAGACGCCCAGACCGTAAACGTTCCCCCGGGTGGCGGGGGAACGAGCGATCATGTGCGGGCGGTTCCGCCCGGTTTGTTGGGAAGATCGCCGTTTTCGTTCGGCTGTTTGCTCTGCTCGCTGGCTCCGAATCGCGCCTTGTGGGCGATCGTGCCGGCTGGATGGTCGTACAGCGCCGCAGAGGGATGGTTTTTTCCGTCTACCGCTTTTTGATTGGTGGCCATTTGCATTCACCCCCTGCAACGTAGTGTGTCCCCAACCGCCCGTCTCATGTAGGTCAATGGTCATGCAGGAGGTGGGCAGGGAGCGAGAGGAAAAAAGGAGAGTTGGTACCGTGAAAATTTCGACGAAAGGACGTTACGGCCTGACCATTATGATGGAATTGGCCAACCGCTTTGGCGAAGGCCCGATTTCGCTGCGGAGCATTGCCCAGCGGCACGATTTGTCCGAACATTACCTGGAGCAGTTGATCGCGCCGCTCCGCAATGCCGGACTGGTGAAAAGCATCCGCGGCGCATACGGCGGGTATGTCCTGGCAAAAAAGCCGGATGAAATCTCCGCCGGCGACATTATCCGCGTGTTGGAAGGGCCGATCAGCCCGGTGGAGTTCACCGAGGAGGAAGACCCGGCCAAGCGCTATCTGTGGCTGCGCATCCGCGACAGCATATCTGCCGTCCTCGATTCCACGACGCTGCAGGATTTGATCAGCTACAAGGATGAAGGACAGACGGACGGCTACATGTTCTACATTTGACGCAACAGCGTACGAAGCAAAAAAGGAGAGCGCGAGATGATCTATCTGGACCACGCCGCCACGACCCCTGTCCATCCGCGCGTGGCGGAAGCGATGCACCCCTATCTGACGAACGTATACGGCAATCCCTCCAGTCTGCACGGCTTTGGCCGGGAGGCGCGCATGGGCCTGGAACGTGCGCGTGACCGGATCGCTCACATTCTCGGTGCCGAACCGCAGACGATCGTCTTTACCAGCGGCGGGACGGAGGCGGACAACATGGCGATCATCGGGGGAGCGATGGCCCAGCAGGATCGAGGGCGGCACGTCATTACGTCCAGCGTGGAGCACCACGCCGTCCTGCATGCTTGCGCGCACCTGGAGCAGTTGGGATTTGAAGTGACGTACCTGCCGGTGGATGAGACGGGCATGGTCAGCCCGGAGGAACTCAAACAGGCGGTCCGACCGGATACCGTGCTGGTCTCGATCATGTACGGCAACAACGAAGTGGGGACGATCCAGCCGATCGAGGAGATTGGCCGGTTTCTCCGCGAACGGAACATCGTGTTTCACACCGACGCGGTGCAGGCATTCGGCGTGATGCCCCTCAACGTCAGCGAACTGCCGGTGGACATGCTCTCCGTCTCCGCCCACAAGATCAACGGCCCGAAAGGCGTAGGGGCCCTGTACCTGGGACGGAAGGTGCCGATTCAGCCGCATCTGCACGGCGGTAAACAGGAGCGGAATCGGCGGGGCGGCACGGAAAACCTGGCCGGCATCGTCGGCTTTGCAGAGGCGGCGGAGATCGCGGCCAGGGAGATGGAGGAGCGCGTCGCCAAGTACCGGCAGATGCGCGAAGCGATGCTTGCCGTCTGGCGGGAGGCGGGCATCGCGTATCACGTAAACGGTCACCCCGAACGGCATTTGCCGCACATCCTCAACGTCAGCTTTCCGGGCGTCCATACCGAGACGATGCTGATGAACCTGGATCTGGCCGGCATTGCCGCCGCCAGCGGCTCCGCCTGCACGTCGGGTTCGCTGGAACTGTCCCACGTTCTGCAGGCGATGTGCCTGGACGATCCGGTCATGCGTTCGGCTGTTCGCTTCAGCTTTGGCATCACCAACACGGTGGAAGAGGTGAAGCAGGCGGCGCAAACGACGGCGGACATCGTCAAACGGGTGGCGCGGTAATCTTTTCAGACAGCTGCAGACGGTTGCGGCCGATGAGCCTGGGCCGGACCGATTCACAGAAGTCACAACAACCAGCAAGCGCACGAGGACGCTGCTGGTTTTTTTCTTGCCAATCGACGTGAAGGACGGCCCGTTTGCCGTCGGCGCGGTTGTCAGAGCTGGCAGAACGATTTTATAATCGAACAAGAGTTTCGGGGGAATCCCGCGGGATTTTCCCATCCGGGAGGCGTGTGCGGTGTCACAGCAGACACTTTCCTTGTTTGCCGAACCTTACATACGCGGCTATGTCGCGCAAGAAATTTTTTACAATAAAGAAACGTGGTACGGTGTCATTCGTCTAACAGTGGAGGAGACTACAGAACCGGTGAAGGATGCCGAGGTCGTGGTCGTCGGGAACTTCCCCCGGCCGCATCCGGAGGAGCTGTACACGTTTTACGGTGAGTGGAAGACGCATCCAAAGTTTGGGCAGCAGTACGCAGTCAACAGGTATGAACGGGAAACGCCCAAGACCCGGGCAGGAGTGGAGCGCTATCTGGCCAGCGGACTGTTTCAAGGCATCGGCAAGACGATGGCGAAACGCATCGTGCAGCATCTGGGCGTAGAGGCGCTCACAATCATCGCCGAGCAGCCGGAGCGGCTCGTGGAGGTGCCGGGTATCTCGGAGACGCGCGCCAAGCAGATCTACGAGTCGGTGATGGAACACCGCTCCCTGGAGCGAGCGATGGTGTTTCTCTACGAGTTTGGCATCGGCGTCCAGTTGGCGCTGCGGATTTATCAGACGTACAAGCTGGAGACGATGACTGTCCTGACGGAACAGCCGTATCGGCTGATCGAGGATGTCGCGGGCATCGGGTTCAAGCGGGCGGACGAAATCGCCCGGGCTACGGGAATTGCCGCTTCCTCGGAGGAGAGGGTCAAGGCGGCAGCCCTGTACGTTTTGCAGGAAGCCTGCTACTCCGAAGGACACGTGTTTCTGCCGGCGGACGAGCTGTGTGAAAAAACGCTGCGCCTGTTGGACGAGTGCGGGGGACACCGCTTTCAGCCGGAGGAGATTGCGCTCGCCGTGGAATCGCTTTTTGTCGAGAGCAAAGTGGTCTGGGACGAAGACCGGGTCTATCTGCCTTCGCTGTTTTTTGCGGAAATTGGGCTGGCCAAGCGGCTGCGCTACTTTGCCGAACGGGACGAGTTTGGCGCCTTTCCCGCTTCGGAGTTTTACCGGGCGCTGGGCGCAGTGGAAGAAGAGCTGGGCATCACGTACGCCCAAACGCAGCGGGATGCGATCGAGCAGGCGATCAAATCCGGACTGATGCTCTTGACCGGCGGTCCCGGCACGGGGAAAACGACGGTGATTCGCGGGATCTGTCGCGTGTTTGCCCAACTGCACGGCATTTCGCTAGACCTGAAGACCTACGACGAAGAAAATCCCTTCCCCATCCTGCTGGTCGCTCCCACCGGTCGGGCAGCCAAACGCATGTCGGAGACAACCGGTCTGCCAGCGATGACCATTCACCGCCTCCTCGGTTGGAAAGGGGACAGCTTTCAGCACGACGCGGAGCATCCGATCCGGGGACGGCTGTTGATCGTCGACGAGATGTCGATGGTGGACGTCTGGCTGGCCAATCAGCTGTTTCGCGCCGTGCCGGACGAGATGCAGGTGATTATGGTGGGCGACCCGGATCAGCTGCCGTCGGTCGGCCCCGGCAACGTGCTGCAGGACATGATCCGCTCGGGTCTGTTGCCGCGCGTACAGCTCAGCGAGATTTACCGGCAGGCGCAGGAGTCCTCGATCATCCGGCTGGCTCACGATGTCCGCAAGGGATTGGTCCCGTCCGATTTGTTGGCCACGACGCCTGACCGTCGATTTTTCACAAGTTCGCCACAAGATGTGGTGGAAGCGGTGAAACAAATCTGCGCCGGAGCCGTAAAGAAAGGGTATACGGCCAAAGATGTACAAGTCCTCGCTCCCATGTACAAGGGAAATGCCGGAGTAAACCGGCTGAACGAAGAGCTGCAGCAACTGTTCAATCCCAAGACTGAACAAAAGCGGGAGGTGACGTTTGGCGACACCGTCTTCCGCACCGGGGACAAGGTGCTGCAGTTGGTCAACAACGCCGAGGAACAGGTGTTCAACGGCGACATGGGAGAAATTGTCGCCATTTTTTACCCGAATGAAAACGCAGAGAACACCGAGATGATGGTCGTTTCCTTTGACGGCCGGGAAGTGGTGTACAAGCGTTCGGAGTATCACCAGCTCACACTGGCCTACTGCTGCTCCGTGCACAAGTCGCAGGGCAGCGAGTTTCCCATCGTGGTCATGCCGTTTGTCCGCAGCTACCACCGCATGCTGCGGCGCAAGCTGGTGTATACGGGAATTACCCGCAGCAAGTCGTTTTTGATCATGTGCGGGGAGCCGGATGCGTTTCGCCTCGCGGTAGAGACCGACGAAGAGGGCGTGCGCTACAGCTATTTGGAAGAGCGATTGAAGCAAGGGTGAGCCTTGGAACAAGTTGTTCCGCATGGATCGTCCCGCACCGCTTGATACTAAAGAAAGCGGAAGGGGGATGTCCCGACATGCGCAAGGCATTGGATGTAATCGGCTTGCCGATCGTCTGCCTGGAAACGGGGGAAGAGATCGGCACGGTCCGTGACATTCTCTGTGACTCCGCCTGGCGTGTAAGGGGGGTCTTGCTAAGCGAACAGGGCTGGTTCCACCCTGGCACCTGCATTCCTTCCGAACGCATCCACGCGGTAGGGGAATCCTGCCTTACCGTGACGGGCAAAGACGCCATCACCTCCCTTGACCGTCTCGCCGACCTGCCGCTCACCGGCATCCTGACGGGCAGAACAAAGCTGAAGGGGAAAACGGTCATCACCGCTTCCGGGGAACGCTTGGGCATACTGGAAGATGTTTACTTCTCTGCGGATTGGGAGAAACTTGTAGGGTACGAACTATCGAACGGTTGGCTTGCGGACATTACCGAAGGGCGCAAACGCCTGTCCGCGCCACCTTCCGTCATCGTCGGGGAAGAAAACCTGATCGTGCCGGACTGGGTTCGCAGCCAGGCGTGAAAGGGAGGAATTGCGTGTGATGCGTGTCATATGCCCGAACTGCGGTTCCAAAGACATCGGCAAGATTGGAACCACGCAGTATTACTGTTGGAACTGCTTCATCGAGATGAGCGTCGACGGCGACCAGATTGCTTCCGTCTACCAGGTGGAAGAGGATGGCTCGCTGCATTCGCTCAACGACCTGTTTATCGACGACCAGAATGTTTCCGCCCAGTTGAACATGTGAACAGACGGCCCATTACCCGAGGAGGTGTCATCGGCATGTCCGGACGCAATCTGATTGGCGTGATTGCCGCCAGCGGTCTGATCGCGGCGGTCGGGTTTATGGTCTCACCGCGGCGGCGCAAACGGCGGTTTGGGATTCGGGTCAACCGCATGCCCGTTTCGCTGCGCAACATGATGAACGTGATCAACATGAGCCGCTCGCTGCTTCGCGCCGTCGCCCGTTAGCCGGTGTCACATGGCAAGCGGAAAAGTCCATGAAGACAGCCCGAACGGTCCACTGCCGTTCGGGCTGCTTTTTTGCGGTTACGATTGTTCCGCCATGCGCTTTTGCTGTTGATTCCTGATGCGGCCAATCAGCAGTACGCCGACGACCACGGCCACGATGAAGATCCATTTCAGGATCACGTGAGCGGTAAAGAAACCGGCCAGCAGTTTCTCGCTCGTGATCATGCTGCCCGCGGTGTAGGCCAAGATGGCTGCCCCGATGTAGATGACGGCAGGGAAGCGCTCCATCAGCTTCAACACCAGGGTGCTGCCCCACACCATGACCGGCACGCTGATCAAGAGACCGACCACGACGAGCAGAAAGCTGCCGTGTGCGGCCCCTGCGACTGCGATCACGTTGTCCAGACCCATCACGGCGTCTGCGACGATGATCGTCCAGATGGCCGAGACCAGGCTCGTTCCCGCTTTCACCGTCTCGTGCCCATCGTCCTGCACCAGCAGTTTCAGGGCGATCCAGATCAGCATTAATCCGCCGACGAACAGCAGCCCCGGGATTTTCAGCAGCCAGACAACCGCCAGCGTAGCGGTGGCTCGAATCACAATCGCCCCGATCGTTCCCCAGATGATCGCCTTCTTTTGCTGATGGGACGGCAGGTTGCGTGCGGCCATCCCGATTACGATTGCGTTGTCGCCCGCCAGTACCAGATCAATTACGATGATCGCTAACAGTCCAGACCAGAATGCGGGGGTAAACAACACGTCCATTTGTCTCTACAACCTCCTTTAATGCGGACATTTCTCGTAAAGGCCGGCGTCCTCCTTCGAACAGACATGCGCTATGTAGTCTGCGTCAAGGGGAGGAAAACAAAACGACCTTTACCTCAACGGGTAAAGGTCGTATGAACAGAAAAGACCCTTACCCATCACTCGGCAAAGGTCTTGCTTACAACATTACGTTGCCAACAAAGCCGGGGATTGCTCCCGTAATGACGACTTTGCTGTGACAAGCTACTCCCCTTTGGAGAATATATCCGTTTGTAGTATCATCGTACACCGGTGCCGCACGCATGTCAATACCGTACATGAAATTCCGCGACTTGCACACGCTAACAGATACGAATCAGAGGGAGGAGGGGGCAGGGTGGAGGAACTTCGCCGCAGCCGCCTGTTTGCCGCGGCCGTCTGGGCGATTGTGCTGCTGGTCATCGGCAATCTGCTCTGGCTGCTGCGCCCTGTGGTCGCCAAAACGTTTCACTTGCTGTCGGAGATTGTGATGCCCTTTCTCGTCGGCCTGCTGATCGCCTACGTGCTGCATCCGATCGTGCAGGCGCTGGAAAACAGGCGAGTGCCGCGCATGGTGGCCGTGCTGCTGATCTACGCGGGGTTCGTGCTGATCATCACCATCGGGATTGTCAATGCCATTCCCATCTTTGCCCGCCAGCTCGCGGAGCTGTCCGACGATCTGCCGCGCCTGACGGAGTGGTACCACACGTGGATGCGGGAGTGGGAAGCGTACAAGTACTTTTTGCCGGACAGCATCTCGCTGGGGGTGGACCGGGTCATTATCCAGTCCCAGGAACGGATGTCCCATTCGATCACACTTTTGGTCGACAATGCGCGCAATACGCTGGGCAAGCTGCTCGCCTACGCAGTGGTTCCGTTTATCGCCTTTTACCTGCTCAAGGACATGAAAGACCTGCACCGCACAGGCATGTCCATCATCCCGGCGAAATACCGCAAGCAGGTGCTGGCCGTTCTGCGCGACGTCAACGAGTCGCTCGGCAATTACATACACGGCCAAATGACCGTGGCCCTGATCGTGGGCGCCTGCGCATGCGTCGGTTACTGGCTGATCGGCATGCCGTATCCATTCGTGCTGGCCACGTTTGTCAGCCTGACCAACGTCATTCCCTACATCGGCCCGATCATCGGCGCTGCTCCCGCCCTGATCGTCGCGCTGACGATCTCCATGAAAATGGCGCTCATGGTGCTGGCCGTCAACATTGTCATTCAGATCTTGGAGGGCAACATCCTCTCGCCCAACATCGTCGGCCGCTCGCTTCATCTGCATCCGCTCCTGATCATCATGGCCCTGCTGGCCGGAGAGGCGGTGGGCGGCATCATCGGTCTGATCGTCGCTGTTCCGGTGCTGGCAGTATGTAAAGTGGTGATCAGCCGGATTGCCCTGATGCTGCACGAAAGTTGACAGGTTTCGGCAAACAATTTTATAATACGAATAATGAAAAAGAGCATGGATCGATGAAGGAATGAGTACGCTGCAGCCCTTCTCCAGAGAGGACGCTCCACAGGCTGGGAGAGCGGCCAGAAGAAGTGCAGCGGAAGGCTACTCCCAAGACCGGGCAAAAACCGGCGGTTCGACACCGTTATCTGTCCGCAAGCGAGCGACAGGCAGATTCGTCTGATCAGGCTGCCTGTAAGCAGGGTGGTACCGCGAGACAAGTTCTCGTCCCTGAGGGGATGGGGACTTTTTTTTCGCGCAGGTCCGCCGCTTCGTCCGGGAGGGAGCGACCCTTTTTCCGATCATGTACGCGTTTCACACTCATTTTTTGGGAGGATTTTCGATGAAGAAACTGACTGGCAGCCAAATCCGCCAAATGTATCTCGATTTCTTCAAAAGCAAGGGACACCACGTGGAGCCGAGCGCGCCGCTGATTCCGCACGACGACCCGTCGCTTCTGTGGATCAACTGCGGGATGGCACCGCTGAAAAAGTACTTTGACGGCCGAGTCGTGCCGGACAACCCCCGAATTGTCAACTCGCAAAAATCGATCCGCACCAACGACATCGAAAACGTGGGACGCACGGCTCGTCACCACACGTTCTTTGAAATGCTGGGGAACTTCTCCATCGGCGACTATTTCAAAGAAGAGTCGATCACCTGGGCATGGGAATTCCTCACCAGCCCGCAGTGGATCGGATTTGAACCGGAGCGTCTGTGGGTTACGATTCACCCCGAGGACGACGAGGCGTTTGACATCTGGCACAAAAAAGTGGGCATTCCCGAAGAGCGGATCATTCGCCTGGAAGCCAACTTCTGGGACATCGGCGAAGGCCCCTGCGGTCCCAACTCCGAGATTTTTTACGATCGCGGGGAGCGGTTTGGCAACGATCCCAACGACCCGGAACTGTACCCGGGCGGCGAAAATGAGCGTTTCCTGGAAGTGTGGAACCTGGTCTTCTCGCAGTATAACCACAACCCGGACGGCAGCTACACGCCGCTGCCGAAAAAGAACATTGACACCGGCATGGGGCTGGAGCGGATGGCGTCCATCATCCAGGACGTGGACAACAACTTTGAAACAGACCTGCTGTTCCCGCTGATCGAGGCGACCAGTGCCATCTCCGGCGTCGCCTACAAGCAGGACCCGGACCTGGACGTGGCGCTGAAGGTGATCGCCGACCACGCCCGCACCGTCGTCTTTGCCATCAGCGACGGCGCGCTGCCTTCCAATGAAGGGCGCGGCTACGTCATTCGCCGCCTGCTGCGCCGTGCAGTGCGGATGGGCAAAAAGCTTGGCGTGGAGCAGCCGTTCCTCTATCGCCTGACGGAAACGGTCGGCAGGATGATGGGCGATTTCTATCCGGAAGTGGTGGAGAAGCGCGCCTTCATCGAAAAAGTGATCCGCGCCGAAGAGGAACGCTTCCACGAAACGTTGAACGACGGCCTCGCCATTCTGGCCGAAATGGTGAAAACGGCAAAGGCGGAAGGCAAGAGCCAACTGTCCGGCCAGGACGTCTTCAAAATGTACGACACCTACGGGTTCCCGGTTGACCTGACCGAAGACTTTGCCGGCGAACAAGGGCTGACGGTGGACCGCGAAGGATTCGAGCGGGCGATGGAGGAACAGCGCGAGCGTGCCCGTGCCGCCCGCCAGGACGTGGACAGCATGCAGACACAGGGCGGCCCGCTTGCCGATTTGACGGTTACGAGCGAATTTGTTGGGTATACTGAATTGGTAGCGAATGGCAAGGTAGAGGCGATCATCGCCAACAACCAGCTTGCTGACGAGGCGGAAGAAGGACAGACTGTCCAGGTCGTCTTGAGCCGTACCCCGTTTTACGCGGAAAGCGGCGGTCAAATCAACGACGAGGGCCTCATCATTTCCGACTCCGTCAAGGCGCGCGTCACCGACGTGCAAAAAGGGCCGATGGGCCAACACGTGCATACCGTCGTTGTGGAGGCAGGCACACTGCGCGTCGGCGAAGAAGTCCGCGCCGAAGTGAACCGGAATGCCCGACTCGACATCACCAAAAACCACACGGCCACACACTTGCTGCACCAGGCGCTCAAAGACGTGCTGGGCACGCATGTCAACCAGGCCGGTTCGCTGGTGGCGCCGGATCGCCTGCGGTTTGACTTCACCCATATCAGTGCGGTGACTCCGGAAGAACTGGAGCGGATCGAAGCGATCGTCAACGAAAAAGTGTGGGCCAACCTGAACGTAGACATCTTCCACAAGTCCCTTGACGAAGCGAAGGCGATGGGAGCGATGGCGCTGTTCGGTGAAAAGTACGGCGAGATCGTCCGCGTGGTCAAGGTGGGTGACTACAGTCTGGAGCTGTGCGGCGGCTGCCACGTGTCCAACACGGCGGAAATCGGCCTGTTCAAGATCGTCAGCGAGAGCGGCATCGGGGCGGGCACGCGCCGGATCGAAGCAGTGACGGGACGCGGCGCCTACCACTACCTCAACCAGCAGCTGAGCACGCTGAAAGAGGTGGCCAACGCACTCAAGGCACCAGTCCTGGCAGAGACGCCGGCCCGCATCGAGGCGCTCCAGCAGCAGTTGAAGGACGTGCAGCGCGAAAACGAATCGCTGCGCGCCAAACTGGGCAACATCGAAGCAGCGTCGCTGACCGACAAACTGAAAGAGGTGGAAGGCGTCAAGGTGCTGGCTGCCCGCGTCTCCGCGACCGATATGGATAACCTGCGCGGCATGGTAGACGAGCTGAAAAACAAACTGGGATCGGCTGTCATCGTCCTTGGTGCGGTGGACGGCGAGAAGGTCAACCTGGTGGCCGGCGTGACCAAAGACCTGATGGACAAGGGCTTCCATGCAGGCAAACTGATCAAGGAAGTGGCCACCCGCTGCGGCGGAGGAGGCGGAGGCCGTCCTGACATGGCCCAGGCGGGCGGCAAGGACCCTGCCAAGCTGCAAGAGGCGCTGGAATTGGTCTACGATCTGGTGAAAGGACAGGCGGTGGCGAAGTAACGCCGCCGTCTCTCCTCGCCACGTATTGCCTGACAAGAAAAGTGTTCGATCGACAAGGAATCGGCCGTTTTGAGGCGAATACACATGTGAAGAGCGAATGCGGAAGAGTCTCAGAGGAATCGAGGTGTTGATCGTGAGTTCGATGGATAAAACCATGAAGTTCACGGTGCCCAAGGAAAATAATACGGTGGAAGTGCGGGAGACGCTGACAGAGGTCTACAAGGCCCTGCAAGAGAAGGGGTACAACCCGATTACGCAGATCGTCGGCTACCTGCTTTCCGGTGATCCGGCATTCATTCCCCGCCACAACAATGCGCGCAGCCTGATCGGCAAAATTGAGCGGGACAGAATTATTGAAGAGCTGGTAACCGTCTACTTGTCGGAAGAACGCAAGTAGGTGTGTGCAGGCAATGGCACGAATTCTGGGATTGGATGTGGGCGAGAAAACCATCGGCGTGGCCGTCAGCGATGAGCTGGGCTGGACCGCCCAAGGGGTGGAGACGATCAGGCGCCAGTCAAAGGAGAAGGATCTCGCCCGCTTGAAAGAATGGATACAATATTATCAGGTCGGCGAAATTGTCGTGGGCCTGCCCAAAAATATGAACGGCACCATCGGAGCGCGCGGGGAAAGCTGCCAGGCGTTTGCCCGTTGGCTCGAGGAACGGACGGGGCTGCCTGTACGTCTTTGGGACGAACGGCTGACCACCATGGCCGCGGAGCGAATGTTGATTACTGCCGATGTCAGCCGGCAAAAACGCAAAAACGTGATAGACAAAATGGCGGCCACATTAATCCTGCAGGGTTACTTGGACGCAAAATCGAGGTGACCGAGATATGAGCGAAGAACTGTTTGATGAGTTTGAAGTCGGGGATGTGATCGCACTGACCGAAGAAGGCGATGACAACCCGCGTGATTTCCGTATCATGTACATTTTTGACATCGAAGACCGCACGTATCTCGTGCTGGTTCCCGTCGACCAGGAAGATGAAGAGGAGTACGAGGTTCACTTCCTGCGCTACGACGGCACTGACATGCTCCAGCCAATCGAGGACGATGCGGAGTGGGAACAGGTGGAGGCGACGTTCGAGACCCTGATTGCCGACCTGGAAAAAGAAGAGCTGTAAGAGCAATAACGGGAGGGCGATGCAGCCCTCTCGTTTTTTTGCCCGTGGCGTTGCGCTCCGCCTGCCTGTCGCCTGCATGATGTGCCCAAAAACTGCATGGATCACGTGCTGATGACAGCAGGACATGCCTTGGGTATAATGGAAAAGATGCAGGGACGAGCCCTCTTTGGGGTCCCAGGTGCCTTGTGTCGAAATCAATGGATTGGCAGCGAGGCACCGCGAAAAAAGGAGGACTCTGTCGTGAATCATCTGTCACTGAAACAAGATCGCAGCGCCGAATGGCCGCCGCCCAAGCGGCGCAGGCGCGGCCGCCTGTTTCGGTTGGGGGTCGCGCTGTTCTGTCTGCTGATCGCGGCGGGAGGAGCGGCATTTTACGTGTATCAAGGGCTGCAGCCGCCAAATGGCGAGCGCACAGTTAAAACGGTAACCATTCCGTCCGGTTCGTCGGTGCGGGAGATCGGCCGTCTGCTGGAGGAGCAGGGGCTGATCCGCAACGCCGACCTGTTTGCCTACTATGCCAAATACCAGGGGATCGGCTCCCGCCTGCAGGCCGGGACCTACCAGTTTCAGACGGGTGCCACCGTCGATGAGATCCTGCTAGCCATGGCGCAGGGCAAGATCGTGGTGAACTCCGTTCGCTTTACCGTGCCGGAGGGCTGGAACGTGGAGCAGATCGCCGATCATCTGGCCCAAAAAGGACTTGTTGACAAGGCGGAATTTTTGCGGGAAGTGGAGCAGGGAAGCTTTCCGGAGTTTCCGTTTGTCGCGGCCATTCCGAAAACAGAAGGGCGAAAATACCGCCTGGAGGGCTACCTGTTCCCCGAGACGTACGAAGTGAAAAAGGGGGCCAGCGCGCACGAGATCATCGCCAAGATGCTCGCCCAGTTCCAAAAGGAATGGCAACCGGAGTGGACGGAAACGTTGAAGCAGAGGAACATGACCATGGATGAGGCAGTCCGCCTGGCGTCCATCGTGGAACGGGAAGTCGTGGTGGACAAGGAGCGGCCGATCGTGGCCGGTGTCTACTACAACCGGCTGCGTGAAGGGTGGCTGTTGCAGGCCGACGCCACCGTCCAGTTTGTTCTCGGCAAGCAGCGCGACCGGCTGACGTATGACGATCTAAAGGTAAACAGTCCGTACAACACGTACAAGCATCCGGGACTGCCGCCCGGGCCGATCGCCAACCCCGGCCGGGCGTCGCTGGAAGCCGTCGTCCATCCGGCCCAACACGATTATTTCTTTTACGTGACCAAAAAGGACGGTTCGTCCGAGCATTACTTTTCCCGCACGCTGGCCGAGCACCAGGCCAACGATGCGAAAAGCAGAGGGAACTGACGCGGTTTCCTCTGTTTTTTGCCCGCGGGTATGCTATAATGATCCGGTTGTTAGGTTAGGGAGCGTGATGTGATGATTACCAATCCGGCGATTGATGCTTATGTGACGGGGCTGATCCCGCCGCGTTCCCCGCTGCTGGCGCGATTGGAGCGGGAAGCGGCGGAAGAGGGCATTCCCATCGTCCAACTGCCGACAGCGCAGACGATCCGGATGTTGCTCCAGCTTCACCGGCCGCAGTCGATTCTGGAAGTGGGGACCGCCATCGGTTATTCCACCATCTGGATGGCGGAGGCGGCACCGGAAGCCCGTATCGTCACGATGGACATCGACGAACAGCGTCTGGAGCGGGCGCGTGCCAACATCGCCGAAGCCGGGTTGTCAGAGCGGATCGAGATTCTCAATAGAGACGCCACGCTCGGTCTGCCGGACACGTACCAATTTGACTGTCTGTTTATCGACGCCGCCAAGGGACAGTACCGCACGTTTCTCGATCTCTACCTGCCGCTGTTGCGCGAAGGAGGGCTGGTGCTGTCTGACAACGTCCTGTTTCGCGGGCTGGTGGCGGCGCCGGAAGAAGCGGGAAAACGACAGCGGTCGCTGGTGGACAAGCTGCGGCAGTTCAACACCTGCCTGGCGCAGCATCCGCAATTGGAAACGACGTTTGTTCCGGTGGGCGACGGCCTGGCCGTCAGCCTGAAGCGGACAGCCGATTACACAACTGAGAACGGTCCCCGGCTGTAAGGCCAGGGAGTAGCCAGAGGAAGGAGACATGGAGCATGGGTCACCCCGTATTGATTGGGGTCGCCGGGGGCAGCGGCTCCGGCAAAACAACCGTGGCGCGGGAACTGTTTCGCCAGTTTCAAAACGACAGCGTCGCCATGATTGAGCAGGATTCGTACTACAAGGACCAGAGCCACCTCAGTCTGGAAGAGCGTGCGATGACCAATTACGACCACCCGTTTGCGTTTGACAACGATCTGCTGCTGTTTCACCTGCAGGAGCTGATGCAGCGCCGACCGATCCAAAAGCCGATTTACGATTTCAAGGTGCACAATCGGAAAAAGGAAACAGTGCTGGTGGAGCCGAAAGACGTGATTATTCTGGAAGGCATGCTGATCCTGGAAGATCCCCGCATCCGCGACCTGATGGACATCAAGGTGTTTGTCGACACTGACGCGGACGTGCGCATCGTCCGGCGGATCATGCGCGACATCGAAGAGCGCGGCCGTTCGCTTGAATCGGTGGTCAACCAGTACCTCAACGTCGTACGGCCGATGCACCTGCAGTTTATCGAGCCGACCAAGCGGTACGCCGACGTGATCATCCCGGAAGGCGGCTACAACCGGGTTGCGCTCGATCTCCTGTCGACCAAGATCCGCAACATCCTGCTGGAGAAACAGCAGCTCTCCAACGCGTAAGCGACGTCAGCCAGGCCGGGAAAAAGATCGCTGCCTTGCCGGGCCGATCGAAGCCGCAGGCAGCGTGACCGGCTCAGTCAGGGACATCACCGCACGTGAATATCTGAACCGATACGCGAGCGCACCGCTAACTAGCGGCGCGCTTTTTTCATGCCTGAGCTGTGAAAACGAAGGGTCCCATCAGGTTTTCCCGCCACCTTCTCCGGCAATACTGGAAAAAAAAGGCGGGGGGGATTGCGCATGGACCTGGAACGACGGGTGAAACGGCGCCACTTTCTCGTGCTGTTGTTCATGACGCTGGTGTGGGCCGGGCTGTTGGTCCGCCTCTGGTGGATACAACTGTGGGCATCGCACCGCTTCTCCAAACACGGCATCGATTTGGTGAAAAATGCGGTCAAGCAGCGGCAGCAGAGTATCGTGTTAAACAGCGGCCGGGGCGACATCCTCGACCGAAACGGCTACCCCTTTACAGGAGAGGAACAACTCGCCCTGCTTTTGTTCCCTTTGGCGAGGAGCAGCCTGCAGGACAACGGCGTTTGGAAGCGGCTGGCGGAGATCGTGCAAGTGCCGAAAACGATGCTGACAGACGTGATGACCAAAGCGAAAGCTCCGATCATGCTGAGGCAGACAGACGGCAGGCTGGTCCCATTGAGCGAGCGGCAGGCGGATCAGGTAAACGCGCTGGGGATTCCCGGCGTCCTCGCCCTGAAGGTGACGGAGCGCTATCGGACGGACGAGGTGGCCAAGCACGTGATCGGCTACATCCACCGCAATCCCGATCTGGTCCGCAAGCTCTATCCGGACGAGTGGGCGGAAGGAAAAATGAACGCGGACAGCACGGTCGGCGCGTCCGGCCTGGAACGCAGCTTTGACCGGTTTTTGCAGGGCGTGGAGCCGTCCGTGCTCTCCTACTATGTGGACGGCGAGGGAAAGCCGCTCAAGGGTCTGGACATCCGCTACACGCGGCAGGAAAACGAGTACTACCCGCTGTCGCTGGTCACCACGCTGGACGCCGACCTGCAGCGCCGCTTGGAGCGGGCGGCGGACAGCGCCGGTATGCAAGAAGGGGCGATCGTCGTGCTGGATGCCGAACACGCAGACGTCCTGGCGATGGTCAGCCGGCCGCAGTACGACCAGACGAAGGTGGACGTGCAGCAGGGGGCGTGGCGAAACCGCGCTGTCAAGCAGTACACTCCCGGTTCCGTATTCAAGACGGTTGTGGCCACGGCTGCCCTGGCGGAGGGGCTGGTTTCCCCCACCGAGCGGTTTGTCTGCCGCGGCAGTTATGGCAAATACGGCTTTTCCTGCTGGAAGCGGGACGGTCATGGCGCGCTGACAATGGAGGAGGCGTTTGCCCAGTCCTGCAACATCACCTTTGCCGAAATTGCCAAACGGATCGGCGGGGACAAACTGGAAGACTACGCCCGCCGTCTGGGCTTGTCTTCTCCGGTGGGCCACGTCACGCCGCACCTGTTCAAACTGGACGGTTTTCGGCAGATGGACGGCGAGGAGCAGGGACGGGTGTTCGCCGAGTCGGTATCCCGCCAGGATGAAGGTGTATTGATCCAGACAGCGATCGGCCAGCGGGATGTGCGGATTACGCCGCTGCAGGCCGCCAATCTGATGGTGACCATCCTGCGGGGCGGGCAGCCCGGCCAGGTGCGGTTGGTGAGTGAGATCGCGTATCGAAACGGTCAGACGTTTTACCGCTTTCCGGAGCACCGGCTGCCGGAGTCGGGGATTGACTATGTGACAGCCAAAAAAATGAGGCGCCTGCTGCGCCTCGTCGTAACCGAAGGAACGGGCCGGCTGCTGCTGCAGGCGCCGTGGCCGGTGGCGGGCAAAAGCGGCACCGCGCAGACGGGGGCTGGCGACGGCAGCAACCACCTCTGGTTTGTCGGCTACACGCCGGTCGACACCCCCCGGTACGCCATTGCCGTCGTCGCGGCAAACCAGCCAGCCGGGGAGTCGACCAAGGCTATGGAGATTTTCCGTCGCGCTGTCGAAGCGATCGCCGAGTGGCAAGCTCAATCTTCTCCACTTCGCGCAGGGAGTTTTCCAGAATAAAAGCGCGCGCCTGCAGCTTGTCTTGTCTGTTCAGTCCGACAATCAGCATGATCGGCGATGAAGACATGTAGAGGGACTGATTTGCCTTCGTCCAAATCGTACGGCGGTCTCCCTTGCTGGGCGTCAGCCTTTTGATGGTGTGGCTGTGCCAATCTCCGATGTACTGCCAGCGCTGCCGTCGGCTCAACTTGCGCACCAGCCTGCGCAGGTGGTCGTCGTCAAACAGGATGGCGTTGGGATGACGAACGGCTTTGGGACCGGGATCGCTGGCATAGGTAATCAGCCACTCTTTATCGTTTAACGCGTATCCCATCAATATCCCTCCCGTTTCCAGGGAGGGATTATTTCTGACTGAAAGTTCGATCTGCTTCCACGCCTTGGGCGTGATATACAGCGAGGTCATGGCCTGGTTACCTCCTTGACTCAACCTCCACAGGTCCGCCATTTATCCTATGCTGCAGCATGCCAATGTGATTGTGACTTTTGTCATGCGACTATTGTCGAAAAAAGGTTGTCAGAAAAAGTGGTTGTTTTCTATAATTTAGAAAAAATATGAATGCTAGGAAAGGTTTGATGCTATGCCAATGGCTTCTGTAAATCCTGAACTGGTCGGCAAAGTGCTGGCCGAGGATCTCTATTCGGATGCCGGTGTGCTGCTGTTGCCTCGGCGAACCGTACTGACAGCCGCTCACGTGAATTCGCTGCGCAAACAGCGCATCACGCGCGTCAGCATCGCAGAAGACCTGTCTGAGGGGAATGGCGAAAAGATCTCCGCCCAGCTGCTGGACAAGGGTGGGGACCGGGAGATTGTGGTCTGCTACCTGGAAGCGATGGAGCAGACGAGGCGGCTGTTTGAGCGCGTGGACATTGGACAGATGCCGAGCCTGCACGAGTTCTGCCAGGCGTTTCAAACGCTGGCGGATCAGGTGGGGGAGCGGCTCGGGCTGTTTCGATCCCTGTACGTGCTGGAAGGTGCGGACAGCTACACGTACCGCCACTCCCTCAACGTTGGGATTCTCTGCACGCTGATCGCCCGCTTGTTGAAATGGGACGAGGAGCGTATCTCGTTGATGGGAGCGGCCGGTTTTCTGCACGATATCGGCAAAACGCGCGTGCCGCGGGAAATCCTGCTCAAACCTGGCAAGCTGACGGACGAGGAATTTGCCGAGATGAAGCGGCACACCGTGTACGGGTACGAGATTCTCAAGCAGATGGAGGGCGCTCACGAAACACTCGCGATTTGTGCCCTGCTGCACCACGAGCGGCTGGACGGCTCCGGCTATCCGGACGGGCGGAAGGATGAGCAGATCCCGCTGGAGTGTCAGGTGGTGGCAGTTGCCGACATGTTTGACGCAATCTGCTCCGACCGCGTCTACAAGCAGCGGACGTCCCCGTTTGAAGCGGCCCGCATGCTGTGGAAGGAGGCGTGCGACGGTCTGCTCAACATCGAAATCGTCTCCCCGTTCGTCCACTACATCGCCCAGCTTTACGTGGGAGCCAAGGCGCGGCTCAACAACGGAGAAGAGGTGCAAGTGATCCTGATTCACCGGGATGAGCCGATGCGTCCGTTGGTTCGCCGGCAGGGAGAGTTTGTCGATCTTCGCAACCACCGCCAGTTGTGCATCGATAAAATGCTGGGATAGCCGCCGTTGGCCGGTCGTCGTGATGCATATTGCCGGAAGCCGACGAGGCCAATCGTCGCGTCCCGGTCATGTACGGTCATGGTAAAGGTACGACCATCAATATCCGTGATAACCGACACCTTCCGCATGCCCGCGGTATCCGTTTCCAAGCCCCGGGGCAAGGCGGGAGGTGTTTGTTCTTGTAAAAAAACAAAAGCATTCCTGTCCGTTATGGGAAGCGGAAGAAACGATCTGATGTTGATATGCCAAAATTGTGGGAGTAAAATAACAAGAAAAAGCAATTAAAATCGTATGAAATATGTTGCAAATCAACCGGTTGACAAGACAAACAAAAGGAGGAACTGCGTGTCATGTTGGTTTCAAAAAGGCAGCAGGAGATTCTCGAACTGCTGGAACAGAAGGGACACGTCTACGTATCCAACTTGAGCAAGCAGTTTCAGGTGACGAAAGAGACGATACGCCGCGATCTGGAGGCATTGGAGAAACAGGGATTGATTCACCGCACGCACGGCGGTGCAGTGCTGAACCAGCGGGAAAAAGAAGTATCGCCGCTCATCCAGCGCGAAGTCGCCCATCTGGAAGCGAAGCGGGAGATCGCCAGGGAAGCGGCCAAAGGCATCCAGGACGGGGACATTATCGCCCTCGACTCCAGCGACGTCTCCTTTCAGTTGGCCCGGCTTCTGGGCGAGCGGGAGATCACCGTAATCACCAATTCCATCGCCGTCACCCTGGAGTTTCTCCGTCAGGACAAGGTAAAGGTGATCACCGTCGGCGGCTACTTGAACAAGGACTCCACCTCGTTTTTCGGAACGATGACGGAAAAGTCCATCGAAGGTTACCACGTGGATAAGTTCTACTTCTCCTGCCACGGGGTTCATCTGGAACACGGCATATACGAGAACAACGAGATGGAAGCGCAGGTCAAACAGAAGTTCATCTCAATCTCCGACCGCTTGATCCTGCTGGCCGACCACACGAAGTTCGGGCAGAAGTCGCTGACCAACCTGCTCTCCCTGGACAAGGTGGACCAGATCATCACGGATCACGGATTGCCGCTCAACCAGTTGTCCGCTTTCAAAGTAGAGGGGTTGAATATACAACTCGCCCAGTCGTAAAAGGTGGGTTCTTTTCTGTTTTCCAACCCAACATTTTCGCCTGGAAAAGAGAAGCAATTCCGCAAAATCGTGTGGGATTGCTTCTCTTTTGTTGGTTTCGGAATATTGAAAAAGCAAAAAAATGCGGATAATATGTGGGACAAACAAAGCATCAATCGATTCAGGAGGAGCCGAGATGCAGAACAAGCTGGTGTTTGGAATTGATTTTGGAACGGAATCGGCTCGCGCCGTTCTAGTGGATGCAGCAAACGGAGAAGTGAAAGCGATTGCAACCAAACCGTACGCCCACGGCGTAATCGTGGAGACGCTGCCGGGTACGTCGGTTCGGCTGGACAGCGAATGGGCGCTGCAGGACCCTCAGGATTACCTGGATGCGCTGGTGGATACGATCCGAGCCTGCATGAAAGAGGCCGGGGCCAGACCGGAGCAGGTGATCGGCATAGGGGTGGACTTTACCGCCTGCACGATACTGCCGATCCGCGCTGACGGAGAACCGCTCTGCGCCGATCCCGCATTTCGCGGCAACCCGCACAGTTGGGTGAAACTGTGGAAGCACCACGCCGCAGAACCGGAAGCAAACGAGATCACCGCGTTGGCACGGGAGCGAGGAGAAGCGTTTCTCCGCTATTACGGCGGCTCCCTCTCGTCTGAGTGGCTCCTGCCCAAAGTGCTGCAGATTCTGCGCGAAGCCCCCGAGGTGTACCATGCGGCAGACCGCTTCGTGGAGGCGGGGGACTGGATCGTCCAGCAGTTGACGGGCGAATTGAAGCGCAACTCCTGCGCGGCGGGGTACAAGGAAACCTGGAACAAACGGAACGGCTACCCGCCGTCTGATTTTTTGAAAGCCCTTCATCCGGACATGGAGCATTTTGTCCGTGACAAGATTGCCACCCCGATCTGCCCGGTCGGCACCTACGCCGGCCATCTGACGGAAGAGATGGCCCGTCGGCTGGGCCTGACGGAACAGGTGGCTGTCGCCGTGGCCACGATAGATGCCCATGCGAGCGTGCCTGGGGCGGGGATCGTCGAACCCGGTCAGATGCTGATGGTGATGGGAACATCCATCTGCCACATGGTGATGGCGGAAGAGGAACTGTTTATCCCGGGGATAAACGGCGTTGTGGAAGACGGGATTCTCCCCGGACTGTATGGATACGAAGCTGGGCAGGCTGCCGGAGGCGACACGTTGGCCTGGTTTATCCGTCACGGCGTGCCAGCTGCCTATCACCAGGAAGCGGAACAGCGGGGCATGTCCCTGTACGCCCTCATGGAAGAAAAAGCGAGGGCGATCAAGCCGGGAGAGAGCGGGCTCATCGCGCTGGATTGGCTGAACGGTAATCGCTCCGTGCTCAACGACGCCTCCCTGTCCGGCCTGATCGTCGGCATCCGGCTGGAGACGAAGCCGGAAGAGATTTACCTTGCCCTGATGGAAAGCCTGGCGTTTGGCACGCGCACCATCATCGAAGCGTTTGAAAACGGGGGCCTCCCCATCCGCAAGCTGTACGCCTGCGGCGGTTTGTCCGTCAACAACCGCCTGCTGATGCAAATTTTCGCCAACGTGACAGGCAAGCAGGTGGAAGCAGTTTCGAGCCCCAATGCTTCCGCGCTGGGCGCCGCCATGTTCGGCGCGGTCGCTGCAGGGGCAAACGCCGGCGGCTACGATTCGATCATGGAAGCGGCCAGCCGGATGAAAGACGGCCACTCCGTCGTCTACCGGCCGGATGATCAGGCGCGTCAGACGTACGACCGGCTCTACCGGCTGTACAAGGAGCTTCACGACACCTTTGGACGGGGAACCCTGATGAAGGAATTGAAATCGGTAAAAAAATGGACGGAGCGTTTGACATGAAAATTTGCGTGGTTGGCAGTTTGAACACGGATATGGTAATCAGGACCAAGACGTACCCCCGCCGAGGGGAGACGCTGTTTGGCGAGACGTTAGACATCCTCCCGGGCGGCAAGGGCGGCAACGCCGCGACCGCGATCGCCCGGCTGGGCAAAAAGGTGCTGCTGGTCGGATCGGTCGGACAGGACTCGTTTGGCGATCGGCTGCTGGCGGAGCTCAAGGCCAACGGCGTCGACGTGTCGGGGGTGAAGCGCAGCGCAGCGGCCAAGACCGGGACGGCGATGATCACGATTGACGCCTACGCGGAAAACACCATGCTGGTGGTGCGCGGGGCCAATGCGGACCTGGCACCGGAGGACGTCGACAAGGTGCTCCCCGAGCTCCAGTCCTGCCGCATCCTGCTGACGCAGATGGAAACGGGCGAGCGGGCGGTCGTCTACGCGATGCAGAAGGCCAAGGAGAACGGCAGTCTGGTGATTCTCGACCCGGCGCCGGCGGAAGGCATCACGATGCGGGCGCTGCAGTACGCTGACATCGTCATTCCGAACGAGCAGGAGACGAAGTACATGACCGGCATTGAGATTGATGGTCCCGACGACGCCCGACAAGCGGCCCGGTACTTCCAGTCGCTCGGCGTTTCCCGGTCGATCATCAAGATGGGGCAGCGGGGCTGCCTGGTCTTCACCCCGGAACGCTCGGAGTACATCGAAGCGATTCCGGTTCAGGCGGTGGACACAGTCGTCGGTGACACGTTTTCCGGCGCGCTGGCCTGTGCGCTGGCCGACGGAAAAGACTTGTTTCAGGCAGCCCGTTTTGCAAGCGTTGTCAGTGCGCTGAAGGCAACCCGTTTCGGCGCCCAGGTGGGCATCCCCACACTGGCGGAAGTGCGGTCCTTCATCGCCGAACGCGGACTGCGCGAATATTTGGACGGGACAGCCGCGGCACATGACTGACGGAGGTGTGGACGATGCAGCCGTATTTGTTGGAAATGAAACACATCAGCAAGACGTTTCCGGGGGTGAAGGCGCTCGACGACGTGCAGTTGGCGGTGCGTGCAGGTGAAGTGCACGCCTTGATCGGAGAGAACGGGGCGGGCAAGTCGACGCTGATCAAAATCCTGGCAGGCGTGTATCACCCCGACCCCGGAAGCCGCTTTTTCTTTGACGGCAAGGAAGTGGAGATCAAAAAGCCGCTGGACGCGACCCTGCAGGGCATCTCCATCATTTATCAGGATTTGAGCCTCTTTCCCAACCTGAGCGTGGCGGAAAACATCTGCATGGGCCGCGATGCCGGAAAAGGACCATTTCGCCTGGTCAAGCGGAAAGAAAAGAGGGAGCTGGCCGCCCGCATCCTGAACGAATGGGGTTTTGGCATCGATCCTGACGCCCGCCTGGACACGCTGAGCATCGCAAAGCAGCAGCTCGTCGCCATTGCCAGAGCGATTGCCTTCGAGGCCAAGCTGATCATCATGGACGAGCCCACCTCGTCGCTCTCGTCCGGCGAAGTGGAGCTGCTGTACAAGGTGATTGACGACTTGAAACGAAAAGGCATCGCCATCCTGTTTGTCAGCCACAAGATGGAGGAGTTGTTCAAGGTGTCGGACCGGTTCACCGTGCTGCGGGACGGGAAGTACGTCGGCACGTACGCCAGGGAAGAGCTAAACGAAGATAAGCTGATCGCACTGATGGTCGGACGAAAAGTGGAGGCGGTGTCGAGGCAGGAGACGCAGCCGGGCGAGCCGGTCCTGGAAGTCGTCTCGCTGTCCAAGCGGGGCCATTTCAAGGACGTCTCGTTTACCCTGCGAAAAGGGGAAGTGGTCGGCATCACCGGGCTGGTCGGTTCGGGCAGGACGGAGTTGGCGCATGCGTTGTTCGGCTTGCAGCGGCCGGACGCGGGCGAGATCAGGTTGAACGGAAATGTGGTGAACATTTCATCCACAGCGGAGGCGGTAAAACTGGGCATCGCCTATGTCCCGGAAAGCAGGCAGCGGGAAGGACTGATCCTGCAGCAGTCGATCGTCCGCAACGTCTCCCTGCCGATCCTCAAGCAGTTGAAAAACCGCCTGGGGTGGATCGACGGAAATCAGGAGGCGAAACTGGCCGAGGGATACATCCGCTCGCTGGACATTCGCCCCGCCATCCCGGAGATGGCCACCGGCAACATGTCAGGCGGAAACCAGCAAAAAGTGGTCATTGCCAAATGGCTGTCGACAAACCCGCGCATCCTGATCGTCGATGAACCGACCAACGGGATCGACATCGGGGCGAAGACGGAAATTCACAAACTGATCCGCTCTCTGGCTGCCAACGGGCTGGCGGTGATTGTCATCTCGTCCGATTTGCCGGAAGTGCTGGCCGTCAGCGATCGCGTGCTGGTCATGCGAAAAGGGACGATTAGCGGGGAACTGTCCATAAAGGAAGCGACCCAGGAGAAAATCATGAACCTGGCTTTGATCGGACGACCAAAGGCAAAAGGAAATGAGGCGGTCGGATTATGAACAAAATCCTGAAATCAAGCGAGTTTGGAATCGGAGTCATCCTGCTGCTGCTGTCCGCGGCGCTGGCGGCCACCAGTCCCGTCTTTTTGACGGCGGACAACATCCTGGACATCTTGAAGGGCAATGCCGTGCTGGGCATCCTCGCAATTGGGATGACGCTGGTGATCATCACCGGCGGGATTGACGTCTCCGTCGCTGCAGTGACGGCCGCCATCACCGTCATCATCGGCAAATTGGCCGTTTCGCTGCACGACAGCGGATGGAGTCTGGCCGCCATTTTTCTCGCCGCGCCGCTCGCGGGAGTGCTGTTCGGCCTGGTAAATGGGCTGCTCGTCGCCAAGACAAAGATTCCACCGATCGTGGCCACGCTGGGCACCAAAAGCATCCTGGCCGGTGCCACGCTGTACGTCACAAACGGGGCGTACATGAACAGCAGCGATTTGCCGGAAGCGTTTCTCCGCTTCGCCCAATGGAAACCTTTCGGGGTATCGGTTCTCATCCTCATCTTTTTTGCGGTCGCGCTGTTTACCTGGTTTCTGCTGAATCACACCGTCATCGGCCGCTCGGTCGTGGCGATGGGCGGCAATCCGGTTTCGGCAATGCGGGCGGGGATTCACCTGCAGTCCGTACAGTTGTTTGTATACGCTTACATGGGCTGCCTGGCGGGCATTGCCGCGATCGTGCAAACCGCGTACACCAAAGGGGTGGACCCGAACGGGTTCAACGGCTTCGAGCTGACCGTTATCGCCGCCGTCGTCCTGGGCGGGGCCAACATCATGGGCGGCTACGGTTCCATCCCGGGAACGATCCTGGGTGTGCTGCTGCTCGGTGTGATGCAGAACGGTCTGATCCTCGCCCATGTCGATACATTCTGGCAGGATATCGTGACCGGCGCGATTATCTTGATCGCCGTCACCTATGACGTGATCAAGCGGAAGCGCGAGGAAGCCAACCGGGCAAAAATCGAGATCGAGGCGTAGGAGCGGGGTGAGGACATGAATTTTCTCTCGAAAGAATGGATTCTCGGCTACGTGTTTGCGGGACTGTTTCTGTTGATGACGCTGTTTGTCCCGGGATTTTTTGACACGTACAACCTGATCAACATGCTGTTTCAACTCCCCGAACTGGGCATATTGTCGCTGGGAATGATGGTCGTGCTGCTGACGGCGGGGATCGATTTGTCGATCACCTTCCTGGCGGCGCTGGCTGGCGTGATCGTGGCAATGCTGCTGACCAACGGGTATTCCGTGCCGGTTTCCATCCTGGCCGGCTTCGCCACTGCGCTGGCCGGGGGGCTTCTCAACGGATTTTTCATCGCCGTCGTCGGCGTTTCCCCTATTCTGGTCACGCTGGGCACGATGACTTTGTTTGAGGGGATTGTCCTGCTGCTGACAAAAGGCAACAGCATTTCCGGCTTTCCGGAGAGCTACTCACTGATCGGCAACGGCCTCTTGGGAGTCGTTCCGATTCCGATCCTGATCTTTGCGGTGATTGCCGTGATCCTGTCCATTCTGCTGAACAAGACAGCGTGGGGCCGCAGCGTCTACATGTTCGGCAACAACCCGACGGCGACGCTGTTTTCCGGGATTAACACGACCCGGGTCGTCCTGTTGGTCTACCTGTTTGCCGCATTAATGACCGCGGTGGCGGCCATCATCATGACCAGCCGCTACAATTCTGCCAAGGTGGACATCGGCAGCTCGTACCTGCTGCAAAGCATCGCTGTCGCAGTCCTGGGCGGCACCAGCATTTCCGGCGGGTACGGCAAAGTGATCGGAGTCGTGCTGGCCGTGGGGATTTTCCAGATCATCTCCAACGGGCTGAATCTGCTGGGCGTCTCCAGCATGGTCATCGACATCCTGATGGGCACCATCCTGATTGGCGTCCTGCTGATCAACTATGTCTCAGCAAAGCGCAAGCAAAGTCAGACCGCGTGAAGGGAGGGATGCTGCCGAACCTATAAAGTCATCCGCTTCTTTCACCTTTTGTCCAATACAAAATCTCTGATCAAGAGACACAGGGGGAGTTTTGATGAAAAAGATGAACAAAATGCTGTCTGTTTCCGTCTCCGTTTTGCTGACACTGGGCTTGATGACGGGCTGTGCCGTACAGAAAAATACGGCCGCTCCTGCTGATGGCGCGGCAGGGGGGAAAAGCGACGGCAAGCTGACAATCGCCGTCGTTCCCAAACTGGTCGGTATCCCGTACTTCAACGCGTCGGAAAAAGGGGCAAAGCAGGCAGCAGACGCACTGGGCGTTGAGCTGATCTACACCGGCCCGACCCAACCGGACGCCGCGCAGCAGGTGAAGGTGATCGAGGACCTGATCGCCAAAAAGGTAGATGTGATCGCCGTCGCGCCGAACGACGCCGCCGCACTGACGCCGGTGCTGAAAAAGGCGAAGGATCAAGGCATCAAGGTGATGGACTGGGACACGCCGGCCGATCCTTCGGTGGTTGAACTGTCCGTCCATCAAATCGACGACGAAGTGTACGGACGCCACATGGTTGACCTGCTTGTCCAGGCGATGGGCACCGACCGCGGTAAAGTGGCGATCGTGACGGGCGGCTTGTCGGCGCAAAACCTGAACACCTGGATCGACTGGTCGAAAAAGCAGATTGCCGAGAAGTACCCCAACCTGCAGATCATCGGGGACAAGATCGGCACGGACGAGAAACAGCAGGTGGCGTACCAAAAGACGCTTGACCTGCTGAAGGCCAACCCCGACCTGAACGGCATCCTGGCCTACTCCACGGTGGCGCCGCTCGGTGCAGCTCAGGCGATCCAGGAAAAAGGCCTGCAGGACAAGGTGTCGCTCGTAGGCGTGGCGCTGCCCAAGGACTCGAAACCGTTCCTGGAAGACGGATCGCTCGATACGGCGACGCTGTGGGACCCGGTGAAACTGGGCTATTTGACCGTCACCCTGGCCAAAGACCTGGCGGAAGGCAAGAAGCCGACCGACGGCCAGGAGGTGGCGAACGTCGGCAAGATCGAAGTGAAGGAAGACGGCAAAACCGTCATCATGGGACCGCCAAGCGACTTCACCAAGGAAAACGCCGGCAACTACGATTTTTAATCAGAGCCGCACAGACGCTGTCAACAAACGGAGGCTGCCTGTATTCAGGCAGCCTTTCGTTAGAGAGGTTCAAAGGCAAGCCGCTCTCCAAACTCTATGTAGAACTTCTTCAAGCCATGGCTGGTAATTTGGTATCGATAGTCATACAGGCATTATTGAGTATGTTTTGTAATCATATAAAAACAAACCAAATTACAAAGAGTCCCTATGCCAAGAAAGCCCCGCACGGCAGGAGGAACATCCAAATAAAGCGTCTCGATCAGCATCGCGACAAACAAGATTAAGTAAGTGATTTGCAAAAAGATTTTCTTATTCATTTTCGCACCTCGATCCATAGGCGAAAAAGCCATTGTCCATTACAGACTAATGTCTCTATTCTCATTATTGAATATACACTTACTAAAATAAACATCGGGTTCGTCCAATTTTTGTAATTCATCACTTTCTGGGCTGAGGCAAGGTTGGCAGCAACTTCTGCACTCGCTTGCAGACGAGAGTAGGTTGCATACGCATCTCCAGTGATACCCGCTAGCGTAGTCACAGTTGCAGCCCCTGCAAGAACCGCTTGCGCCAATCCTGCGGCGCCAGCCGGGAAACCTGCTACAATGCAGAAAAAGGATGTGATTGATTTTCTGTCAATCACATCCTTTTTCTCCTACCTGCCCTGCGTCTGCTTCGTCCGATAAAACTCATTAAACAACTTCATCAATGCCCGCTTCTCGATCCGCGACACGTACGAACGGGAAATGCCCAGCTCGCGGGCGATTTCCCGCTGTGTCTTCTCTTTGTCCTGGTCCAGACCGAACCGGCCAATGATCACTTCTTTTTCCCTCTCATCGAGGATGTGGATGTGCTGGTAGATCTTGTTTGACTCCAGCTTGAGCTGCACGGTGTCCACGACCTCGTCAATCTCCGTGCCCAGCACGTCGATCAGGGTGATTTCATTCCCTTCCTTGTCGGTTCCGATGGGGTCGTGCAGCGACACGTCCTTTTTGGTTTTTTTCAAACTGCGCAGATGCATCAGAATCTCGAGTTTACTGTCAAACGTATGCGGACCGTCGTATGTGGCAGCGGCGGGTGCCGCTTGTTGGCGTGCAATCCGTGACTGGTGTGTCTGTGTTGTGCTTATCTCCTCAACGTCACATTCTCTCGCCAGCCGAGCTCGTACGAAATCCGTCTGACAGTCTCCTTAAGCACCTGGATTAATTCAGGCAGCCGCTCGTCGCCGAATCGAACATCCGGACCGGCAATGCTTAATCCGGCACAGATGCGGCCGAGATGGTCAAAAATGGGCGCCGCCACCGCCGCGGTGTTTTCCTCCAGTTCCGAATAGCTGACGGTATAGCCGTTTTTCCGCGCTTCGGCGAGTACGTCCCGGAGCCGCTGCTTGTCCGTAATGGTTCCGGAAGCGTATGGAACCAGCGTGGTCGCGTTTATATACTGTTCACGTTCCTGTTCGTCCAGAAAGGCGAGGATGATGCGGGAACAGGCTCCCGCGTAGAGTGGGGATCTTCTGCCAATTTTCGTATAAAGCCGGACCGGATGCAGTGTGTCCAACTTCTCAATATACATGGCCTGGTCCCCGTCGCGAACGATCAGATTGACAGCCTCGTCCACCTGATCCCGCAAGGTTTTCATCAATGGCAACGCGATTTGGCGGATATCCAATCGCTCGGCCACCAATTGGCCGAACTGCAGGAATGTCAACCCCAGCGAGTAGCTGCCGTCTTCGTTTTTCTGTAAGAATCCCATCTCTTCCAGCGACCCTGTCATGCGGTGAATGGACGTTTTGGGCATGCCCGACAGTTCTACCATCTCATTGAGGCTTAGTTTCGCGTGTTGGAGAAACAGATTCAGCACTTCCATCGATTTGACAAGTGTCTTGTTCTTGTGTTGTACCATGAGCCCCTTGATCCTCCCCAGCCAATCAAAAGATGGACCCCAACGACTACGGGTGAAGATTTGGTCATGCACAGACCGCCGCAGAGTGGTGTTCCGTATTTCAGAACATTCATTTCAAAATTGTTACTATTATGATAGTATTTCGTAAATGAGAAAATCAACATGTACATTTTGAAAATGGACGAGGGCTGGCAGTCCAATTTCGCTTTGTTTGCCAATCCGCTACTTTTGACAAGCCCAAGCCGCATACCTTCTGACAGGGAGGGATGTGCGGTGCGTGTACAGCTCATACCTGGAGATTCTGCTCACAGTCTCCGATCCGCCTGTTATCAGTACTTGTCAGGAAAATACAGGAGGGAGAAGCTGAATGGTCGGGATTTACGCCAGGGTGAGTACGGAGGAACAAGCGAAAAGCGGATTCAGCCTCAACGACCAAATCAGGGAGTGCCGGAAGAAAGCGGGGACCTGCGAGGTGGTCGAATACGTCGATGACGTATCGGGTGAGTTTCTCGACCGGCCTGCCCTCACCAAACTGCGGCATGATGTAAAAGAAGGCTTGATTACAAAAGTAATCTGCCTGGACCCGGACCGGCTTTCGCGCAAGCTGATGAACCAGCTGATCATCACGGATGAATTTGACAAACGCGGGGTTGAGCTGGTGTTTGTCAATGGAGAGTACGCCAAAACGCCGGAAGGGCAGCTGTTTTACAGCATGCGCGGGGCCATCGCGGAATTTGAAAAAGCCAAGATCAATGAGCGGATGAGCCGGGGACGGAGGGAAAAGGCGCGGCAAGGTCGAGTGCTGCGGGATTTTAAAATCTACGGATACGGCTATGATCCCGCCACCGAGCAATTGGTGGTGAAAGAGGACGAGGCCGTGGTGATCCGGCTCATCTTTGATCTTTTCACACAGCCCAACGGCCTGGTGCAGGGCATCAATGGAATTGCAAAGTACCTGACGGACAAGGGAGTGCCGACAAAACGGGGAGCGAAAGTGTGGCACCGGCAAGTGGTTCGGCAGATTCTGATGAACGAAGCGTACATCGGGAAATTTTATCAAAATCGCTGGAATACGGAGGGGATGCTGGGAAACAGGTTTCGTTCGCCCGAGGAGAAAGTCCGGATGAGACAGCGGCCAAAAGAAGAGTGGATTTTACTCCCGTGCCCTGCGATTGTCGATGAATCCACCTTTGCGCTGGCACAAAAAATGCTGAAGGAAGCACGGAGGCGATGGGCCGGCAGACGGCTTCATTCCTATTTGTTAAGCGGGTTGGTCCGCTGCGGCGACTGCGGCAATACGATGACCGGGCGAAAGACAAAGCATTGGGGGAGGGACGTCTACGAGTACACGGACATCAAAAACACGGCGGGAGCCAAACACCGCGGCTGCGGGCGGCGCGTGAAGTGCGACGAGCTGGACCGGGAAGTGTGGGAAACCATCCGAACCTGGCTGAATCAGCCGGAGGAAATGGCGGCAGCCGTTGAGCAGCGCGACGAACCCTCGTTTGAGCAAGCTGAAATGGACCGGCTGACGAAAGAGTTGAACAAAACCAGAGTCGGCCGCAAGCGGTTGCTGAAGCTGTTTGCGTCAGGGGAAGATGCACTGGGAGAAGAGGAGCTTCGCCAGGAACTGCAAGAGCTGAAGAACAAAGAAGAGCGATTGGTGCAGCAGCTTGCAGAATGGCAGGAGCGGGTGAAACGCATGGAGGAAACGGGGGAGAACCGGAATGTCCTTTGGGAAGCGGCCAACTACTACTTGTCCAAGGCGCCTGAGGAGCTTACGTTTGAAGATAAACGGGAACTGATTCGCCATGTCGTACGCGAGGTCAAGGTCTTTCAGGATCACATCGCCGTCTACACCTTCTGATTCAGATGCATCCCGATTGACAGTAGGAGATCATTTTCAATGCAGCGGGCGGCATACGTCGCCAGTTTGGTCCCTTTTTCTACCTGGTAGCTCTCGATGGCTTTGATCAGTCCGATCGTCCCGATGGAAATCAGGTCTTCGCTGTCTTCGCCGGTGTTTTCAAACTTTTTGAGGATGTGAACACAATTCGATGCCATTTCCAGATGAAAGGAACTGCTGCCGCTTCAACTCGTCAAGGGCGCCGACGGCCGTGACTTGCACTTCGTCGCCATCAAAGCGGATCAGGATCTCATCAACCAACGTTTCCACGATATGGCGCTTATCCGCAAAGCTGAGTTGATCGCCGCCGCTCTCTACAAACGTTCGAATCGTTTGCGTCAGCTGAGCCGCTTGGGTGGCGGAAAGCTTTCTTTCCAACACTTCGGACAGTTGCTTTTCATAGCCGGAGAGTTCTTGCTTTAGCGACGTTAACCCGGCGTTGATGTGCCGCATTTCGTTGAGCATCTCTTGTTCGTCGATGACTTCTCGCTTGAACATGAGTTTAATCTTTTCTTTTTCCTTTTCTTTCTGCTCGATTTGCCGTTTGATATTCTCCGCAGCAGACTGCAGCTCCATATGAAGCTCTGTCGATCGGTTTTGCAACCGTTCGATGTAATCAGCGGGATTGGACAGCGTTTCCAGGACTAACCGCCATACGAAATCGTCGAGCATATCGGCGCGCAGCGTTCGGGTTGGACACTTTTCGACGCCTTCGCCATACCGCTTTGGAGTTTTGTTTGGACAACGATAACACGTGTAACGGATCTTTTCCCCTGTCTCTTTATGAGTTCGCCCGCTATACGTCGTTGCCTGCCACATCCGGCCGCAATGTCCGCAACGGATCATGGATTTTAACAAGTAATCATATTTGACGTTTCCCGATTTCTTTTTGTTTTTCTCTCTCCGCGACTGCGCCAGGGCGAAAACCTGCGGGTCAATGATGGGAGGAACCTCGACCAGAATCCAGTCATTTTCATCGCGGAACGTAACCGTTTTTTTGGGGTTCCCGTTCTTCGTTTTTTCTCCGCGGATTTTGCGTGTTTCCCGCCGATTGTAATAAAACCTGCCGATATACACTTCCGACGTTAACACGCGCCGAATGGAACTGGCACTCCAGTTCCGGCTTTCACCGCGTTTCGGCACGGCTCCGAGCGAATACAGACGTTCCCCGATCTCCCGCAGCGTATAATGATCATAGACATACCAGTGATACATTTTGCGGACAAATTCTGCTTCCTCCTCATTGATCACCAACGTATGCCCGCTCAGGTCATAACCGTACGGAGCCGTCCGCATCGGCATAATTTTTTTCTCTTTCTCCACCGCTTTGAGTCGGCCGCGCACCGTCCGTTTTTTAATCAACGACAACTCGTACTGGGCAATGGAGCTCATGAGATTGAAAAAGAGCTGTCCCTCCGGAGTGTTTCGGTACTCCGTATCCACGAAGATGATCTCAACATCGCTTCTCTCCAATTCTCGGCAGAGGATTAATTTATCGGTCAAATCTCTGGTCAATCGGTCGGGATGTGTAACAATCAATCGATTGATGATTCCCTGCGCGACATCCTGCCTTAAGTCATTCATCGCCGGTCGGTCGATGTCCTCGCCCGTAAAACCTTCTTCACGATATACCTTCAGCATATTTTCTGAAAGCCCCATGTCTCTCGCTTTTCGAATGCAAATCTCAACTTGCGCATCAAGACTGGTTCCCTCAGACGCCTGCATGCCCGTTGAAACCCTTGAGTAGATTGCGGTGTACATAATGAAACAGGCTCCCTTCAATTTTTGCTAATACAACCAATGACACCCGAAGCAACAAAAAAACCGGCTTATTCAGTCGGTTTTAAAAATCAATCGTTTTAAGATATAGTCGATAACTGCGTATTTGGCCTCGTTGGCGGATAAGGCGCTCGAGGGGGGGGGAACCGCAAAAGGCTGCGGCACATATACGATTTTGATGGTCGACATTCGTCCCATGCTCCTCACCTCAATACACCTTATTCCGCCGGTCGATTGTCCTAACACAACCGATCGATGTTTTCGACAAAGGTGCATTGCTCTTTCCTCAATAGGTCAGGGGAGCGGAGTTGCCGCGGATGGCGTTATCGGACGGAATGTCACAAACCTGTGCCTGTGTTGTGATAGCCGGAAAAAAGCTGCGCGTTGAGAATCTCATCCGCCAGGAGAAGATCACGGAAGCGTATCTGATCCGCCTGGTGGATGAAGTTTGCTGCCGGTTTTTTCGAGAAGAGCGCAAACGACATGCCAGTGTGGCAGAGGTGAACGGCAGGTGGGCAACGTTATTGGACTGGCTCCGCTCATGGTATAAAAAACCGGTAACACTCGTTTTTCGCGAGTTGTCACCGGTTTTTTCAAGGCACCGATTATCCGAGCGCCGTTTTCAGGAAAGCTTTAAATCGCAGCAGCGCTACCGCAAGTCCCGCCAACGCGACAGCCGCCAGTACGAGCAGCGATTGCCATATGTCTGCGGTGTGCATGCCGCGAACGATGATGTCCTGGAACGCCTTCTGCGCCCAGAATTGCGGCGTGAAATGACCGATCGCGCGCATCGTGGACGGCATAAGGTCGATCGGGAACCAGAGACCGCCGAGCACAGCCCCGCCCATCGTCAACAACTGCGTGAGTGCCATTCCCTGGTTTTCGCTCCTGACCAGCATTGACAGTGCGAGGCCAAGCCCCGTTCCGCACAGCGCAAGCGCGAACACCAGCAAGGCGATTGCAGTGATGTCGCCGAGCTGCAAGCCGTAAACCCAGTGTCCGAACAACAGCAGCACCGTGCATTGGATCAGCGCCACCGCGAGATAGGCCAGCCACATGCCCGCCAGGTAGCTGATCGGCTTGATCGTCGTGCTGCGCATACGCGCGATCATGCCCGATTCCTTGTCGCTCATAAACCGCCGAATCATCGAAATGATGACGAAGAAGACGAACATGACGGTATAGCCGGGTACATATTGCGAAATACTGCTGTTGGTCAAAGCGTTTTCCGGTCTGTCGTCGATGCGGAACGGCGCGGCCATGACCTGCTCCTGCCACGACTTGGACCGCCCCGTCGCCTGGAGAGCGGCTTTCACCTTGTTGTCCCGATAACCGTTCGCCAGGTTTTCAAGAATGGCGAGCAGGGGGCCGGCAGCAGCTTCGGCCGCGGCGTCGCGATAGACCGTTACCGATGTCTGCTTTCCTTCTTGGGACTCGATCCCTTGCCCGAATTTTCTTGGAATGACGAGCAGCACCGTTTCCTTGCCGTCGCGGATTTGTTGAATTTTGTCCGCCATCTCGCTCTCGACCGCCTCAACCATCTTGTAGCCGCCGGCGTCTTCGATTGCCTGAATGAACGCCCTGGAGGCGGTTGTCTGATCAAGGTCAATGTAGGATATCTTGAGGGACGTATTGCCGGCGCCGTTGAAGATGGTGCCAAACAATACGATAAAGGCAATCGGCAGTACGATCAGCCAGAAAAACAACCCTTTCTCTTTAAGCAGCAGCTTCCATTCTTTGCGTGCTACATTCCACATTGTAAGATCTCCTTTCAGGTTCCACTCAGGAATCGCGCAGCGTCGTTCCGGTCAACGCCAGAAACACGGTCTCCAACGATGGACGGACGACTTCCAGCCGTTTGACGTTGAGCGATCGCTCTTTGCATGCGGAAGCCCAGCAGGCGAGCGCATCGAGCGGCGCCGCCGTTTCCAGCAGCCAGCCGCGCCCTTGCGCCGCCGGTTCGTCGAAGCCCGGAAGCGCCGGCGGCCGTTCGCCTTCCGCCAGTTCCAGGTAGACGGCCTGTGATCCAAATCGGTCGAGCACCTCGTTCAATTCACCTTGGGCGATGACGCTGCCGTGGTCGATGATGGCCAAGCGATCGCACAATGCTTCAACTTCTTCCATATAGTGAGTGGAGTACAGCACCGTTACGCCCTCCCGCTTCAAAGAGCGAATCATTTCAAAAATGTGGTTCCGTGATTGCGGGTCGATGCCTACGGTCGGTTCGTCCATAATGATCAGCTTCGGTTTGTGCAGCAGTGCGGCGGCGATGTTGATCCGGCGTTTCATCCCGCCGGAGAAGGAAGCGATCGGATCTTTTGCCCGGTCTGCCAGGCCGACTTGCTCCAGAACCTCACGAATCCGTTTCTTCAGTTCGCCGCCCCGAACCCCGTACATTTCCCCGAAATAGGTCAGGTTGTCCAGCGAGTTCAACTTCTCGTACAACGTAATCGATTGCGGCACATATCCGAGCTTTGCCTTGATCCGGTCGCCGGAACGGCGAATGTCTTCGCCGAGCACCTTCACACCTCCCGCGTCGAATTCGAGCAGACCAGCCAAAATTTTCATCGTCGTCGATTTGCCGGCGCCGTTTGGACCGAGGAGACCGAAGCAGCTTCCTTCCCGGACGGTGAACGAAATGTCTTTGAGCGCCATTTTGCTGCCGTATGATTTACCGAGACCGTGTATTTCAATTGCAGGTTTCAAAGGAATTCCTCCTTAAAATCGTAAATGTCGGGAAACGATGCGAATTGCACCCGTTAAAGTCAGCCCTGCCAACGCCCAGACGAGCGGAATCGCCGGGTAGATCCATCCGGGCAAAACTGCTGACACCCAAGCATCCGGTTGCTTGGAGAGCACGTTTCCGGCCACCCATGTCAGCGTGTTGGCTGACAGACCGAACAGGATCCACAGAAGCGGCGTCAACACTACCCAGCGTGAATGGGCGACTGCCGCCGTCAGCAGGCCAAGCGCCAGCATGAACGGGGCCAAGCCCAACAGAACGGTCGCGAAGACTGCTTCACCAGCGAACAAGTTGTGCAGCGGCGCGGTTCCAAGCCCGTGAACCGCTGCGTTGTAAAGGACAAGAAGCGTCAGGCTTCCGAAAAACAGCACGTAGACGAGCAGCATGTGCAGGAATGCGGCGCCAAATTTGGCCAGCAGCAGTGTGGAGCGGGAATAGGGCAGCGTAATCCACCAGCCGACAGTCCCGTTTTTCCACTCCCGCAGCAGCACCCGGAACGAAATCATGAAGGTCAGGTAAGGAAGCATATAGGCCAAATACAACAAATACTCCGTCCGAAAACCTCCTCGTTCTTTCCAGACAGTCAATGCCGCCGCCAACAGCAGGACGATGACTCCGCCATACTTCGCCATCCATTTCTTCTGGAAAAACTTTCGCAATTCCAGGCGGAATTCGTGCCGAAGCAAATAACGAAACGTGTTTTCGCTCATATATCCGTCCCCCTTAATCACCGAACAGTTGGCGATAAATGTCCCGTATCGAGCCCCGCTGCGCCCGAAGCTCCTCCACTTCGCCGCACAATACGGCCCGACCGTCCTGAATGAACACCGCATAGTCGAACAGACTTTCCGTTTCTCCGATTTCGTGCGTGCTGATCAGCACTGTCTGCTTCCGTTCGCTGAAGGCATCGATCAGGGACAGCACGATCTGCTCCCGCGAGATCATGTCGATGCCCGAGAACGGTTCGTCCAGCACAAGCAGCGGCACGTCGCGAGCCAGACACAGCACGAGCATCAGCCGAGCCTCCTGGCCTCTGGACATGCCTTCGACTTCCAGTTCCACGTCCAGTTTGAAATCACTCACCAGTTGGTGGGCGCGATCCCGGTTGAATCCCGGAAGCAGCCGTTCTCCCCACTCCAAGGCGTCTGCCACCGTGTGGCCGCCGTACCATCGCGCCCGGTCGGGCAGGTAGGCGATCAAATGGTTACGCTCCCACCCGGGCTGCCGGCCAAACACGTTCACTGTCCCCTGATCGGGAACCGTCATTCCCGCGATGATGCGCATCATTGTCGACTTCCCGGCCCCGTTCGGCCCAAGAATCGCCGTGATGCTTCCTTCAGGAATCGCAAGAGTCAGTTCGTTCAGCCCGCGGCGTTTGCCGTAGTACTTCGTCAACCTGTCGAAGACAATCGCGTTAGCTGTCAAGCCCATCGTCCTCCTTCTCGTGCAACAAACGCAGTATTTCATCCTTTGTCAGTCCGAGACTTTTCATTTTGTTCAAAAAATCCGTCGTTGCCTGCTCCGCCAACATTTGGCGAACTTCCGCGACCCGATTCGCATTGTTTGTTATAAACGTTCCCTGTCCCCGCCGCGTCTCCGTCAACCCGTCACGCTCCAGTTCCTGGTAAGCGCGCAACACTGTATTCGGGTTGATTTTCAGCGCCTGCGCCAGTTCCCGAACGGAAGGTATTTTTTCTCCCAAAGCGATTTCTCCCCTTGCAATGGAATTGCGGAACTGTTCCAGCACTTGCTCATATAAAGGCTGGCTGTAGTCCAGCACAAACCGAATCGGACCGTACCGAAATTCATTCAAACGTCTCCCCCCCTTTCCGGTCGAAACGGCTGCAGCTACTCTAAGCAATCGTTCTGAGTGTATTATATCACTTAAGACACTTGAGTCAATAAAGAGATTTCTGGGACAAGCGTGTAACAAAGGAACTGATCATTCGAATGAATGTGACTCAACCGTGGAGAGGGGAAAGGGGAGAGAGGGAGAACAACGCAGACAAGACAGCTGAGGAAATCCGGTGGGAGAGCCTGAAGCAGCTGCGGATGAATGCTGCCGCAGGGGCCGAATTCATCAAGATGCCGGGAGCAAAAAAAAAGCAGCATTCACGTGATAACGCCGCCGCCCTCGACCTTTTCGCTGACCAGGGAGGAATATGTACGCATATACCGAATACAGGAGCAGATTGCAAACGGTTGAAGCAGCCGGCTGGCGACCTAATGCTCGTTTCCGAGGATCGTGTTTACAACGTGTTGACAATGTGGGCCACAAGCCGCAGATTGTGCTCGATCAGTTTGTTGCGCGCGTACGGGTCCCCTTCTGCCATCAGCTTCAGGTATTTTTCCTCTTCTGTATCGGGCAGTGGCTGGGGAAACGCGTTGTTCTTGACGTAGGCCACAAACAGCATGAGTTCCTTGAACAACAGGGAAAGCGCCGCTAAGATGCTGGACACGTCTGCCACCTCCACGTCTGGATGCTTACTCCTATCCATATGTGGGCGGCTGCCCATGCGTGCCTGTACGGGAAAAAGGACGGCGCGAACGGAACGGCTGGGGGAACCGTGATCGGCCAGGGGGTGATCTGAAGCCTTTAAGCCAAAGTGACGCCCCGGAACGCGTCGCCGGGGCTGGAAAAGGTGCATGCCGATCATTGGGCGTCGGTAATGCGCAGATAGGAAATGTTTTGCACGTTGATCACGATGTCATCGTATTGAAGCCACCCGTCGCTGAGGTTGGCAATCATCTGGACGATCTCTTCCGGTTCGCTCGACCGGATGGTAACGGATTCGCCTCCGGAAAAATAAAAGGTGATGTTTTTTACCGCCTTCATCTGTACCAGTCTCCTTTTCGCAGCTTGCCACTGAGGCAGGGTGTTCACGGGAACGAGGACTTTGGTTCAGGTGCCGCGCGCCTCCTTCCCTACACCTCATGTATCGGTAAAATCACGAAATTCTGAAAGTGCCGGTTGAGAAGGATTTCGTTGGTTTATGTGTTCGCGTCGCATTTGCCAGGATGCCGGAGACGATAGAATGGAATTGGATGGCTTGTTTATGAAAATCATGCAGGGAGAGGTTCGTATGAGTGATGTATTCCGTTACGTGCCCAATCATGCGGAGATTGGCGTTGGACTTGCGCTGCTGGATGAACAGGAAGACTATGTGTTCTTTCTAGCTGGAACAAGACACAAGTTCACTTCAAATGAATTATTTTACGCTGGAATTGGCGGTCATCTGGAACCAGGAGAAGATTTGCTGTCGTGCGGAAAAAGAGAAGCGATGGAAGAAATCGGAGCGGAGGTGCACATACAGTGTTCACCCGTAAATCCGGTGTACATCTCCAAAGACAAGGAAATCCGGGCCATTACCATGACAGATGAATGCAAACCGCTGGCCATTTATGAAATGATACATCCGAGCGGTAGTCCCAGGGAAGGGGAGATCTATTACCTGGTCATCTATCAGGCAACATTGAGATCGTCACTCACACACTTGAAAACAGATGAAGTATCCGGGGTCATTGCCATGAAGAAAGAGCAGGTAAAGAAAGGGGTTTTCCGCAGAGCCACCCTGCAAACGCTTGTGGACGAAGGGGCTCGCCTGATCGCAAGCAGTCCCCACATCCAGCCTGATGTGATTGTCTATCCGATCGGAACGGCTGAGGCATTGTCATACTACTTGAATTACATGGAAAGCAATCAACGTTGATGACCGTTTGTGTACTTTAAGGACTTCCACCATACCTTCCACATATGAACAAGAGCGTGAGTCGAGCCATGTCCGAATCGTGAAAATGGCTCGACTCCTTTTATTCTTTCATTTGCCTATTCGTCTTTTTGCCCCCACTTGTTCGACAGTTCCGGCCGTTGATAGGCGGCCAGTTTGTCCAGCAGGCGGGCCGGGTCGCTGTCGCTGACGAGCAGGTCGGCGTGGGAGGAGGGCATGAACCCGGCGCTTACGGCGTTCCCAATCATCTGCAGGAGCGGCGTGTAGTACCCGTTGACGTTGAGAATGCCCACCGGTTTTTGGTGGATGCCCAACTGGCACCAACTGACGGCTTCAAACAGTTCTTCCCACGTACCGTAGCCGCCGGGGAGGGCGATAAAGGCATCCGACAGCTCCGCCATTTTCGCTTTCCGCTCGTGCATGTCAGCCACTTCGTAGAACTGGCTCAATCCCGTGTGGGCCATTTCGCCGCGAAACAATCCGCGCGGCATCACTCCGATCGCTGTGCCTCCAGATTCCAGCACGGCATTTGCGGTGCAGCCCATCAGCCCCATGTTGGAGCCGCCGTAGACCAACCCCAGTCTCCGCCGGGCAATCTCTTGGCCAAGTTTTCGGGCCGTCTCGGCGTACACTGCATCGACGCCCGGATTGGAGCCGGCGTAGACACATACATTGTTCATGATTTCTCCCTCCTGTCTCTCTGATTGACTCTCTTTTCACCACCGTATAGTATACCAGCGATTGCAGAAAAAGGAAGGAAGAGGAGCATGACCATTGTCGAGCTTCAGCAATGGGTTTCCCGGTTTCACAGCAGTCGCTGCTGGACGGAGTACGGACCGTTTATCCGGACCGGTTTTTTAATGGAAGAGTGGGCGAGCTGGCACGAGCCGTCCGCGCCGCGGAAATCCGCCGGGATCGTCCGGACGAGTCGCCGAAACAAACTGCTGAACAGGTTTAACAGCCAGTCTGACAAAGCAGGCTCATAGCAGAAGCAGATGCCGCCGCATCGGTGGAGCTTGGTGTGGAACGATGTTACATTACCTCAGTCGGATGGGTGCCTTGCGGGGATAATCATGCGGGTGTGCGGGAAATGTAACCATATCGACAAGACTATTTCACGTTCGGTATGGAGGATCAATGGTGTTGCGAAAAACATGTGTCGCACTGCTTGTCACTGCCCTGATGTCCCTCTCAATTGTCTCCTGCGGCGGTCCGCATGCGGACGAGACGCCCCAGCCCCGGACAGCCCGTCTCCAAGCGACTGGCGATCGCCCAAAGGTCATCGTCCTGCTGGTCGATTCCCTGCTGTCCTCGTCAATCGACCGGCTGCTCGCCGCCAACAAGCTACCGGCGCTCCGGTTTCTCATCGAAAACGGCGTCTACAAGCGGGATGTCATCAGTTCCTTTCCCACCATGTCACTCACCGTCGACAGTTCGCTGTTGACCGGAACCTATGCCGACGGGCACGGAATTCCCGGACTGCTCTGGTATCATTCCGCGGAAAAGCGGATCGTCAACTACGGCGACGGCTCGCGTGTCGTGTGGCAGTACGGTCCCCGGCAACTGCTGACGGACAGCTTGTACAACCTGAATCAGCAGCATCTCTCCAAGCGGGTTGAGACGCTGCATGAAGAGCTGGATCAGGCGGGACTCACCTCCGCCTCCATCAACGGTCTGATCTATCGGGGCAACGTTCCGCACGAACTGATCCTGCCGGCCAATCTGGCCAAGCTCGTCCTGAACACACAGAAGATTTCCGTCAGGGGGCCGCATCTGCTCGGCTTCGGGACGCTGTCCAGTGTAACGCGTCAGCCACTGCCGGAGGGGCCGCTGCAGGCGTTCGGCTTTAACGATGCCTACACCGCGCAGAGCCTCGTCAGCCTGGTGGGTGAGGGCCGGCTTCCGGATGTGACCGTTGCCTATTTTCCCGACATGGACGGCCGGCTGCACAAAAACGGCCCCGATGATACGTCCGGCGTAGAAACCTTGGACCGGCAGCTGCAGATCATCCTCAATGCGTTCGGCGATTGGCGGCGGGCGCTGGAACACCATGTGTTTGTCGTCATCGGCGACAGCGGTGTGGCAGCGACGGCAGCGGACAGGACGGCTGCCGTCATCGAGCTGGACAAGAAGTTGACCGCAGCCGGGTATCGCGTCCTGCCGTTGGGAAGGCAGGCAGACACCCAAGACGATGTCGCAATTGCCGTCAACGGCCGGATGTGTTATGTATACGCCTTGTCGCCGCAAGCGACGCTGTCCGGGTTGCTCAACGCCTTGGGCAACGAACCGCGGATCGATCTGATCGCTTGGAAGGAAGGAGAGTGGGTACAGGTCCAACGCGGCGGCAGCGGCAACCGTCTGCGCTTCCGGCTTGGCGGAACGCACCGGGACCCGTACGGGCGCACATGGGACGTCGAGGGGGACTGGGCGGTGCTGGGCCTGGCCCGCGATGGCGTCACCGGGCGCATCCATTCACGGGCATACCCTGATGGCTTGAGCCGCCTGCATGGCGCGCTGCATTCGCATCCCGGCAAGTACCTGGTCGTGACGGCCGTTCCAGGTGCCGAATTTCACGCCAACGGATCGCCCAACCATCCGGGCGGAGGCAACCACGGGGGACTGCATCGCGAGGACTCCCTGGTTCCCTTCATCGCAGCGGGGAAAGGGAGGCTGCCCGCACCGCCCGCCCGCATCGTGGACGTGAAGGCGTACCTGCTGTCGCTCATTAAGGCGAACCGCGGGCAGATCAAAACAGGCCGTTGACGCGGAATGCACACGGAAAAGAAAAGCGGCCATCCTTTGCCGATGGCCGCAGTCTATGAACTGTATATACACGGCGGAAGTGCCGTTGTTTTCCACGTTACCAGTCGACGAAGCGGACGGCGCGCACGATCACCTCTGTCGTGCCCATGGGCATTTCCAGGCGCAGTGTGTCGTCTACGGCCTGCATCAGCAACTGTCGACCGAGGGGCGACAGGAACGAGATGCGTCCCGCATCCGGATCGGTCTGTTCCGGGAAGCAGATCGTCAACTGCTCCTCGTATCCATCTTCAACATAGTGCAGCGTTACTTGTGATCCGATCACCACTTTGGGCAGATCGGACGTTGTGTTCCCGGCTGTCTCTTGCAGCAGGGATTCCACTGTCGATACGTACAGATCCAGCCACTGGCTGGCTTTTTGGCGTTCGGCCGGTTTTCCGGCAAAATGCAAATCCAGGAATGGAGTGCGCTGTTCGTCAAAATAGACAAGCTGCTCCACCAGTCGGCGGTGCAGGGGGGTGAGGGTGCTATGGTTCACCGTAATCATCTCCTATTCGTATTGGAATGGACCACCGTTCAGCAAAGGTTGTGAGTCGCCAGGGCGTTCGCTTCATCTTCATACTGCAATCTCCTCCGAATAAAAGAATGTGGCCCCCTGCTCAAACGCATGGGACCTTGCTTCCATTTTACCTTATTTGAGGAAAAATACAACATGCTTTCCAGTGACACTTAGGACTTTGCCTGCAACACGAAAACCCTTGCACCTGCAAGGGTTTTCGCTGCGATTATCGGACGTGGAGGGTGTACTCCTTGTGGTCGTGGATCGTTTCGTCTTTTTCCACGTGGACGTTGACCGTGTAGTCACCGGAAGCGGGCAGGGTGACGGATGCGCTGTATACGCCCGGCTGCGTTTCCGCGGCGTCGACAAACTGATGGCGTTCTTCGCCTGCGCGCCAGTATTCAAAACGTACCGCGGCTTTGCTAAGCGGCTGGTTGTCTTTTGTCAGGCTGACGGTCAAAGCGGCCGTTTCGTTGGCTGTGAGCGTGTCAGCTGCTTGAAAGTGATAGTTGATGCCACTGGTGTGCTGGTGGTCCGCGCCGTGTTCACCGCCGTGCTCGTGATTGACGGCTTGTCCGTTGCCGTGACCGTCATGGTTCTCCGGTTGAGACGTGGGTTGGTCGCTGCCGGCTGCCTTGACCGTAAAAGGATGCTTCTGCATGTTGTGGAAGTCACGCGCGGTCACGTGGTACATCACGTAGTAGGAGCCGGGTTCGGCAAATGATGTTTGCGCCGTGTAGACGCCGTCTTTTGCCAGCGTCGCGGGGATCGTTGCGTGCTGTTCCTGCCCGTCTTTCCACAGTTCAAACTCCACGCTGCTGGCGTCGTTGACGGGAGCGCCGTCCTGTGTCACCGTGACCGCAAAGGTGATCGCTTCTCCGGCGACCGGTTCCTTCGGCGTGAGCGCCAGCACCACCTCCACCGGACTGGCGGACGGCACGGCTTCTTCCTGGCCGCCGCAGCCAGCGGCCATCAGAGCCAGTGCCCCGATCAACGCGGCTATGTATCGCTTCATGCTGAATGACCCCTCTTTCTTCCTGTTCCCGACGGGTTGTCAGACGCCGTCGGATGATCGCTTTTACTCAGAGACGAGGCTCGATTGAGGATGACCCACCTCCCTCAATTATAGGCAAGAACAGGGAAAAGCCTAATGGCTCGAACGGGCTATTTCCGGACAGATGGATGGATCGTTCACACAACTGCCATTTTTATGGCCAACAACACGGAAAAACCTCCCGCGGGGGGAGGCTCATGTCATTTCGTTTGCTCCTGGAACCAGGATTTCAGCTGCTCGCCGGTTTGTCCGCCGACGAGGCGGGAGACTTCCTTGCCGTCCTTGTAGTGGACCAGGGTAGGGGTATACTCGATGCCGTACGCGTCCCAACTGGCGCTGAATTCCAGCAGGTTGTGCTTTTTGACGTCCACGTTCAGCTCTTTGGCCACCGGCACCAGGACGGGCGTGGTAGCCCGGCAGTGCTCGCAGGTGGGGCTGTAAAAGTAGACGAACAGTTCCTCTTTTTCGTCCAGCTTTGCTTTCAGTTGATCCGGGAGAATCTGGTTGTCGTAAAGCGGATCGTTTAGTTGTTCGATCGTGGCCGGATGTAGGTTGGCTTTGCCGAAGGGATTGCCTTCCGCTGCCTTTTTGTTCGCGATGTCGGAGTAGACAATTGCGGCGATCAACAGGGCGGCCACAATGACTGAAAGAACAATGACCTTTTTCATGACTTAGCACTCCTTTTCGTATCTGCGAATGTAGATTTGCAGCACAGCAATCATGATGAAGGCGACCAGGGCGAGAAAAGGTATGGTGATAAAGCCAAACCAGTTGATATAGTCCGTGTTGCAGGGAATGATGCCGCAAGCATTACCCAGATCGTTCAGAGCGGGCACTTTTTGAATCAGATAGTGGTACAGGGAGATGCACCCGCCGATGACAGAAAGGATCAAGGCGTATGATGACATGCGGTAATCTTTTTTTACGGCGGCGACTCCCAACAGAATGACCAGCGGGTACATGAAAATCCGCTGGAACCAGCACAGTTCACAGGGAATGTATTTCATCACCTCCGAAAAAAACAGGCTTCCAGCTGTAGCGATGAGTGATACCACCCATGAACCGAACAGCGCGTATTCTTTTATTTGTTCTCGTCGCATATCAACACCTCGTCCTCATCTTATCACACATTACGAATGGGAAGTAACTTATTTAAAGTAATTTTTTTGAAAGACATTGATTGCCCAAAAAAGCGACGCCGGCAGTTGTCGGCGGCGGGATGGCTTGTCCCGGTTGCTGCCCTGTGCAGCGGATCAAAATTCCAAAGACACGCGCAAAAAAGCCGCCGAAATCATACGGCGGCAGCTAGCGAAGATGGATGCGCGGCGAGGGATACACCTCACGCACCGGTACGTACACGTAGCGAAGCGACGGCCACTCCACCAGCAAAATACCGCCCTGCCATGAGGCCGCGCCGCCGTCGATGCCGATCAGGTTGCCGCGCCGCCACACCCCGTTCCTGGTATAGCCGGGGAGCATGGAAACAGGCGTGTGGCCAAATACGATCACCGTTTCTCCCCTGTATGACTGGTAAAACGGCTGGCGGATCCAGAGGAGGTCTTCGGGCCGCTGCTGGTCGAGCGGGATGCCGGGACGGATGCCGGCGTGAACGAAGAGGGCGGCCGGAGCCCCGGATGCCGGATCGGCTGGCATTTCCACGTACAGCGGCAGGGAGGCGAGCGAAGGCAGCAGATAGGAATAGCGGGAGAGAATGTATCTGCGTGCCGATTCCTGATCGTTCAAAGCGGGAAGGCCGCCCAGGAAGGCGCGCCGCAGGGACTGTCGGCCGAGATAGGAGCGGATGGTGGCGTCACCGCCGTTGATCCGCAAGTAAAGGTTGGCGTCCCCCTTTCCTTCCAACCAATCCTGCAGCATCTGCTCGTGATTGCCCTTGATGAGAACGATTCGGTCCGGATAGGTTTGTCTCAAATTCAGCAGGTACTGCAGTGCCTCCCTCGACTGCGGTCCACGGTCCACCACGTCCCCCAGGACGTACAGGCGATCGCCCTGCTGCGGAGAAAAGCTGACGCGATCCAACGCTGTCCGCAGCACCTCATAGTGACCGTGAATATCCGACACCAAATAAATGGCCATGCCGACACCCCCTCGTATACAAACACAACGCTCTTCCTATACAATATGTGGAGGAGACGTTTGCGTGAAAAGGGGAGAGACGCAGATGAAGATGCTAGCGGAATGGCTCCGGGATGCCAGACAGGCCGTCGTGTTTACGGGAGCGGGCATGTCGACGGAAAGCGGGCTGCCCGATTTTCGTTCGGCGCAGTCAGGAATATGGCAGGGCAAGGACCCGACCCAACTGGCCAGCACTCAGGCGCTGCGGCACAATCGCGAGGGGTTTGCAGCTTTTTACCGGATGCGCATCGAAGGGCTTCTGGCCTGCCGTCCGCACGAGGGGCACGCCATTTTGGCCGAATGGGAACGTCGCGGGCGGATTCGCGGAATCATCACCCAAAACGTGGACGGCTTCCATCAGCAGGCGGGCAGCCGGAACGTGGCTGAATTGCACGGAAACCTGGGCACGCTGTGCTGTCTGGCGTGCGAGCGTACCTACCCGGCAGCGCGTTACCTGCAGCCGGACGGGACGGTATGCGACTGTGGCGGTTTTCTGCGTCCGACGGTCGTGCTGTTTGGAGAAGCGCTGCCGCAAGCAGCGCTGGCGAAGGCATCGGAGTGGACGGAACAAGCCGATCTGTTTCTCGTGTTGGGATCGTCGCTCGTGGTCAGCCCGGCCAACTGGTTTCCGCAGCAGGCAAAAGCAGCCGGGGCCAGACTGGTGATCATCAACCGAGAGCCCACCCCTTTGGACGATCTGGCCGACCTGGTGATCGGCGACGCATTGATCGGCACGGTGCTGAAAACAGTGGAAGCGGAGCTGTCGGGATACTGACAGAAAAAAGTGGAGGATTTTTTTCATTTTCCTCTTGATTTTTTGTGGAATGTTTACTAGAATAAAACCTGTGAGCGCGATCGATACAAAAACTGGTCGGTCGACCTGACTCACAAAAGAACATAATGCTGGTGTAGCACAGTGGTAGTGCAGCTGATTCGTAATCAGCAGGTCGGGGGTTCGAGTCCCTTCACCAGCACCATACACAAGGCAGGGGAGAGCAGTCCCCTGCTTTTTTCCTGTCTTTCCATCACTCCCCTAAGGAGATTGGCATCATTCATTTGTATAATGAACGTATTCACGTACTACTCCTCCGATCACTTGCATGGTGGTCGGCTCTTTTTTTATCTGCCTCCCGTTTTTCCCTCCCTGGCGTTTGTGTTGTATAATAAAGCCATCAACAAAGTTCATACCCGACACCTCATGAAAGGAACACCGTTGAGCACAATCTCGTTTTCGCAAGGAAAGGATTTGATGATCATGGGACTCCTTCATCATGACGTGACGTTGCTGAACTTTGACGATGCATACCCCTGGCAGCACAAGCTGTCCGATGTTGCCGACGAATGGATCGACCTGGCGGACATTGCGGAAGCCAACCTGTTTTGCGCAGAAAGGGCGCTGACAGAAATCAGCCGCAGGTTGTCGGCCCGGACCGGTCGCGGCATCACGTTTATCGGAAACGGCAATTATCACTATGTCACCTATCTTCTGCTGAGCGAAATCAATCGGCCGTTCAGCCTCGTCCTGTTTGACAATCACACTGATGCGAAGCGTTCGGACGACATGGCCGGGGTGTTGACGTGCGGTTCGTGGGTGGCCGAAGCGGCAGCACGTCTTCCTCACCTCAGGCGCGTGCTGATTGTCGGCGTTTCTGCGGAGCAAACGCTCTGCCTGTCCGATGCGCAGGGAAAAGTTGTACTTCGCCCGAACGCAGGCGATCCGCAGGAGCTGCTTTCCGCCATCGCGACCGAAGATGTGTACATCAGTATCGACAAGGACGTGCTGAATCGCGCCTTCGCCGTAACCAACTGGGATCATGGAAACATGCATCTGCGGGAACTGCTCGCATCACTCAAGGCGCTCGTTCGGCAGAAAAACGTACTCGGCATCGACGTCTGCGGCGAACTGCCGGTGACGCCAGTCGACGTCTGGCTGCACGCCGACCAGCTTCGGTTGAACGAACGGACCAACCTGGCCATCCTGCAATCAGTCATGTGCGCCTAGCCGGTTAGACAAACAAAACGCGGGCGGGGGACAGCCGGCGTTTAAGCGACGTATCCCGGCGAGTTTTCGCGCAACCGCTTTTTTCCGCTGCACCATTTCTGTCCATGCCTCCCTAGGGCTTTTGTCTCGACTTCCCCTGCGCAAATGCGCGTTCACTCGCCTGGATTCCTACTATCGTTCCAATCCGCGCTTTTCTTTCAGGACTGCAGTTACTCCTCGGCCTCCAGGAAATGGTTTATCATGGTAACAAACAAAAACAGAGGAGGAAAATATGTCAGCAGCGTTTCATGAACGGAAGGCGTTACAGATGACCTTGCAGTCATTGCTGGAACTGCGGGTATCCTTGAGACGCGAGTACGTTGATCGTGACAAAGAATTGGGGAGCGAGATCAAACAGGTTTTGCACCGAATCCGTGAGCTGGACGAGCAGTACGGCCTTCCTGCCGAGACACAAGAGCAGGAAGAGGACCTTGCGAGCTGGCAGGCGATGCCGCGAGAAGTGTTGGACAAACACGTAGGGAGACCCAGAAAGGCGTATCAGCACCACGATTATCCGGGAATCGCCAAGGATATTGAAGCGATTCTGGAGGAAGCGGCAGGACCGCTGACGCTTGCAGAGTTGTATGACAAACTGCAGCAGAAAAAGGGCGTTGAATGGCCAAGTCCATACATAATTGTGCAAAAGGCATTGAAGCATACCGATCGCGTTCGGGTATCGAAGGAAGGCAGAAAACTGCTGTTTTCCCTGCAGTAATTCCTGGAGCCTGGAGCGCGGGGGGCTGCGGTCTGTTTCTAAGATATCGCCATCGTCCGGTGCAGCTGACTGCTCCCGACAGGCCGTCCCCTTTGACGAAAGAAGCTGGGGTTTGCTACGATGAAACGGCGAGGTTTCCTCTTCGTGACGTCTAGCAGAACCAACCCCACCGGAAGAAAACGGGTGCCAGGGGAGAAGTCCCCTGGTTTTTTGCTATCTGTCTTCCGGAGCACGGGTTGATCCATCTTTCACAAATTTGGGTGACGACAATGCATATCCTATCAGTTGAACATCTCTCCAAGAGCTATGGGGAGAAAGTCCTGTTTGACGACATATCCTTTCATATCGCCGAACAACAGCGGATCGGGCTGATCGGCGTCAACGGCACGGGCAAATCCACGCTGTTGAAAATCCTGGCCGGACAGGAGACGGCAGACAGCGGACAGATCGTTCACGCCAAATCCTTTCGCGTGGAGTATTTGCCGCAGCATCCGGTTTTCGTGGAACGCTCCACCGAGCTGGAACAGGTGTTTTACGGCGACACGCCGCTCATCCAGTTGCTGCGCCAGTACGAGCAGGCCGTGGCTGACCTGCAGACCGACCCGCATGACGAGAAAAAACAGGCACGGCTGTACTCGCTGCAGAGCAGGATGGACGCGGCCGATGCCTGGGAGGCCAGCACTCAGGCCAAAACGATCTTGACGAAGCTGGGCATCCACAATTTTACCCAACAGGTGCACGAACTGTCCGGCGGGCAGCGCAAACGGGTGGCGCTGGCCCGCGCCCTGATTCAACCGGCAGACCTGCTCATCCTGGATGAGCCGACCAACCACCTGGACAATGAGACGGTGGAGTGGCTGGAAGATTACCTGTCCCGCTACAAAGGGGCGCTCTTGTTCGTCACGCACGACCGCTATTTTCTAAACCGCGTCACCACCCGCATCTGTGAGCTGGATCGCGGCAAGCTGTACAGCTATGAGGGCAACTACGCGGTCTTCCTGGAAAAGAAAGCGGAACGGGAAGAGCGCGAAGCAGCTGCGGAAAGCAAACGGCAAAATCTGCTGAGGCGGGAGCTGGCCTGGCTGCGCCGAGGGGCAAAAGCGCGGACGACCAAACAGAAGGCCCGCGTCCAACGCGTGGAGGAACTGCGCGACCGTAAAGTGGATGGACCGGTGCAAACGATCGAGATGTCGCTTGGGGCCAGCCGATTGGGCAAAACCGTGATGGAGATCCAGCACATCAGTAAAGGGTATGGGGAGCGCAAGCTGATTGACGATTTCAGCTACATCGTCCAGCCCGGGGACCGCGTCGGCATCATCGGCTCCAACGGCAGCGGCAAGTCAACCCTGTTGAACATGCTCGCGGGCCGTATCCAGCCGGACGCGGGCACCATCGTGGTGGGGCAGACGGTCAAACTGGCTTACTACACGCAGGAGAACGTGGAGATGGACGAAGGCATGCGCGTGATCGAATACGTCAAGGAAGCGGCCGAAGTGATTCGCACCAGCGATGGCCAGACGATCACCGCATCCCAGATGCTGGAGCGGTTTTTGTTTCCGCCGCATCTGCAGTGGACCCCCATCTCCCGGCTGTCGGGCGGGGAAAAACGGCGGCTCTACCTGCTGCGCACGCTGATGGGCGAGCCGAACGTCCTTTTCCTGGACGAGCCGACAAACGATCTGGACATTCAGACACTGAGCATCCTGGAGGACTATCTGGAACACTTCCCCGGCACTGTCATTACGGTGTCTCACGACCGCTACTTTCTTGATCGGACCGTTGACCACCTGTTTGCCTTCGAAGGGGATGGGAAAATTCGCCACTTCATGGGCAATTACTCGGAGTACCTGGACACGCGACGCCGGGAACAGGAAGCGGAAGCCCTGTCCAAACGGCGCGCGGACAAGGCGCAGTCTGCGGCGGCCGACTCCCGTGACGGAAGCGGAGCGGGCAGGGGAACCAACCGTCCGCGTCGACTTTCCTACAAGGAACAGAAAGAATGGGAGCAGATCGAGTCCCGGATCGCGGCGCTGGAGGAGCGGAGCGCAGCGTTGAAACAAGCCATTGCCGAAGCGGGCAGCGATTACGCCAAGGTGGAGAAGCTGTTTGCGGAAGAACAGCAGGTGTCAGCCGAGCTGGAAGCGGCAATTGATCGCTGGGCGGAACTGTCCGCGTTGATCGAGGAGATTGAACGCAGCAAATAGTCGGCAGCTTTAGGCACAGCTTTAGTTCGTATGGCAGGAGACCTCCCGGATGTTTCGGCTTCCGGGAGGGGCTTCATTTTGCGGAGGGCTTCTTTTTTGCGGGAGTGACCTCACACCCGCCATTGAACACAGCCGTAACAGCATGATCGTCATATTAATGTTCAGAATAGTTTTTCACTTCGGAACGGTTGTGCTATAGTTACGAGTAATCAGGATTTGTATCAAAGACAGGGAGATGAAAAGAAATGCCGTACCCGATCACCATCACGCAAACCGACCGCAAAAAAGAGAAGCCCGACAGCAGCTGTCTGGGCTTTGGCCGGTATTTTACCGACCATATGTTTGTCATGGACTACTCCGCAGAAATAGGCTGGCACGATCCGCGAATCGTTCCGTACGCGCCGCTCGCACTCGACCCGGCGGCCTTGGTGCTTCACTACGGACAGGCCATTTTTGAAGGCATGAAAGCGTATCGGACCAGTGACGATCGCATCCTGCTGTTTCGTCCCGAGAAAAACGCGCAGCGGTTGAACCTGTCTGCCGCCAGACTCAGCATGCCGTCGATTGACGAAGAACTGTTCCTGGAGGCGCTGCGAACCCTGATCAGCCTGGAAAAAGACTGGGTGCCGCGGGAACGGGGAACGTCGCTCTACATACGTCCGTTCATGTTCGCCACAGAGCCTTACCTGGGGGTCCGGGCGTCCGAGTCGTACAAACTGGTCATCGTCCTGTCACCTGTCGGCGCCTACTACGCAGGGGGAATGAAGCCGGTCAAAATCCATGTGGAGAGCCGCTACGTCCGTGCCGTCAGGGGAGGGACCGGCTTTGCCAAGGTATCCGGCAATTACGCGGCCAGCCTGAAGGCGCAGGAAGACGCGCATGCAAAAGGCTATGAACAGGTGCTGTGGCTGGATGCCATCGAGAACAAATACATTGAAGAAGTAGGCAGCATGAACGTGTTTTTCAAAATAAACGGGGAAGTGTGGACGCCTCCGCTGCACGGCAGCATCCTGGGCGGCATTACGCGGGACTCCGTCATCCACCTTCTGCGCGATTGGGGCATCCCCGTGCGCGAGGAGAAGCTGTCGATGGAAGACTTGTACGTCGCGTACACCAGGGGCGAACTGGAGGAAGCGTTCGGCACTGGGACGGCGGCGGTCGTATCCCCGATCGGAGTGCTGGGCTGGAACGATCACCACATGGTCATCAACCACGAACAGATCGGTGAACTGACGGCAAAGCTCTACGGCACCTTGACCGGCATTCAGTACGGAGAGATCGCCGACCCGTACGGCTGGATTGTGGAAGTCGAGTGAAAACGGGTATCGGCTCATAACAAAAAAGGCACAGGAATGGAGAAGCCCCTGTTCGGAACCTGTAAAAAACGCCCTCCGGCGGTTTGTCCAGCCGGAGGGCGTTTGTCGTGCTGCATGGCAGGTTTGCCACAAACGGCAAGCGAACTGCACCGACTTCAAGCCTGGGGGCGCAGATCGCGATAGGCCGGGATTCCCCCGGCGGTCTCGGCGGCAATGATCGCGTTGACGACCGCTTCGGCAAGCACGTCTGCCGACAGCGTGCCGACCAGATCGACGGAGGCGTCCACTCCGCCGGTGGCGGCTGCGAAAATGGTGTCGCCGTCGTGCATCGTGTGAACGGGAAAAATCGTCCGGGCCAGGCCGTTGTGAGCCATCTGCGCCACCTTGTTGGCCTGGGCCTTGGTAAAATTGGCGTTGCTCGCCACGATGGCGATCGTCGTGTTTGTTCCGGGCAGGATGGATGAAGTGCCCTGTTCGATCATCAGGGAGCGGATGTCGCGAATCTGTCCGTGCTCGTCCCGCACTCCGGCCAATACCTTGCCGGTTGCCGGATCACGCACTTCGCCTACGGCATTGACGGCAACGATTGCCCCGACGACCAAACCGTTCGGCAGGCGGCGGGAGGCGGAGCCGAGGCCGCCTTTCATCGCGTGGCGCACGCCGGCCAGCTTCCCGACTGTCGCACCGGTTCCCGCTCCAACGTTGCCTTGCTTGACCGGATGGGTGTTTGCCTGCTGGGCCGCTGTGTACCCCATTTGCTGATCGGGCCGCACCTTGGCGCTGCCGACGGACAGGTCAAACAGCACGGCAGCGGGCACGATCGGTACGACACCCACGCCGACGTCAAACCCGATGTTCCGCTCCTCCAACCAGCGCATCACACCGCTTGCCGCATCCAATCCGTATGCGCTGCCCCCCGACAGGCAGATGGCGTGTACCCGTTCGATCAGGCAGATCGGATGGAGCAGATCGGTTTCCCGTGTGCCCGGGGCAGAGCCGCGCACATCGACGCCGCAGACCGCCCCGTTTTCCATGACCAACACCGTACAGCCCGTCAGCGCCTCCGCGTCCTGCACCTGTCCCACCTTGACGCCCGGCACGTCCACGATGCTGCCGTATGCCTCGTGTTGTTCCCGCGTCACATTCTCACCGTCTTTCCTGGTGGTTTTCGCTAAGCCAACTGGCGGCTCTCCGGTCCCTGCCGGAATGTGCGAACCGTCGCCGCTCTCGCCATTTTATTGCCCGAAAATTCCGTCTGATGTGTCTTCATCATATACGATGGCCATTGCCCGATCAAGGGGTGGCAGGGCGCTTGATTTACAGAAAATCAGGATACCGCAGTCCGTCCCGGACAAACAGCGTTCGCACCCAGGCGTAGAGGCGAAGCGGGATGGACGGAAAGACGATGGCCAGTTCGCCGTCTTCCAGCACAGGCAGGTCCACGGGAGACTGGATTCGGTAGGGGACCCCCTTGGCGTTCAACAGCGTCTTGTACCGCTGGGCGTCGCGCCAGCTTACCGGGTAGTAAAACGATTTTTCCATCTGAACTCAACACACCTTTCCGGGGATTCCTGATTACCATTCTATGCCACAATCGTGAGATAAAAAAAGGCCGCCGTCCGGGGCCTTTTGTTTTGGGCCGCCAAACGAATGGAATGACGCAAACTTGCGTACGATACGGGAAGATTTCTGCGCTGATGCGAGCGGCCGGCCGGGCCGTCGGCAGTCTCGCAAGCGGCTGACGGAGACGCACGTCGAGGCAGCCAGGTGCAGTTTCGCGGGCCGCTGACATGGAAAGCAAGGGACAGTCGTGCTACGATAAACAGGAGTGATTGTGGCTGGAGGAGTGATTCATATGAAACTGTTGTCCATCGAGCCGACGCCCAGTCCCAACGTGATGAAGCTGAACGTGGACGAGCGTTTGCCTGACGGTGTACAGCGCGTATATACAAAAGAAACGACAGCGTCCCTTCCGGACCTGATCCGCAAGTTGCTGGCGATTGAGGGTGTGACGTCCATTTTCCACACGGCCGATTTTTTCGCCTTGGAGCGAAAGTCAACCGCTGACTGGCAGCGGATTCTGACGCAGGCCAGGGAAGCGTTTGGTCCTGATGGAGAAGTTGCACTGCCGGCTGTGGCGCAGGAAGCAGGCGATACCTGCTGGGGGGAAGCGCAGGTATACATTCAGATGTTCCGCGGCATTCCGATGCAGGTGAAGGTGACGATGGGAACGGAGCAGGTACGCACCGCACTGCCGGAGCGGTTCGGCAAGGCAGCCGTTCATGCGGGGTCAGCTTCGCCCAACCTGATTATGGAGCGGAAGTGGGTGGAACATGGCGTCCGCTACGGTGATTTGCGCGAAATCGGCGAGGTGGTGGCGCAGGAGATCGACGCCGCATATCCGCAGGAGCGGGTGGACGAGCTGGTGAAGCTGGCGATGCAGCAGGAGCCGGGAGAGGCGCCGCTGCAGCCGGAACGCCGGGAAACAAAAGTGGTTACGCTGGAGATGTTGGACGATCCCGACTGGCAAAAGCGGTATGCCGCCCTGGATGGGCTGGAGCCGACCGAAGCGGATTTGCCGGTGCTGATCAAGGCCCTGCACGATCCCAAAGCCTCCATCCGTCGGCTGGCGGTTGTCTACCTGGGGATGGTCGGCGGGGACGCGGTGCTGCCTCATCTGTTCGAAGCGCTGCGGGACGAATCCGTATCCGTCCGGCGTACGGCGGGCGACACCCTGTCCGACCTGGGGGACCCGCGCGCCATCGGCCCGATGGCAGAAGCGTTGAAAGACCCCAACAAGCTGGTCCGCTGGCGGGCGGCCCGCTTCCTTTACGAAGTGGGCGACGAGTCCGCGTTGGAGGCGCTGCGAGCGGCCCAGGACGAACCGGAATTCGAGGTGCGCCTGCAAATCAAGATGGCGCTGGAGCGGATCGAAAGCGGAGAAGCGGCCAGCGGCACGGTCTGGCAGCAGATGACGCGGCGAAACGAGCAGGGCTGAGATGCTTGTCGACGCATCCAATTTCCGTTTCCGATGTACGGCCCGATGTTCAGGTGCTGCTCCCGCTTAGGTGAATCACTTCGAGATATATCACCCGTCGGCGAAAGGTATGTGCGGTTGTAAAAAACTGGCGATATCAGCCAATAAATGGTATATCGAGTATAATATTAGACACAGTTCATTTTTAGTTGACTTCCACCTTGTCCATCCCTTATTATTCTATGAGGATTAGGAATCAACTTCGAGAGTGCGTAAGGGAGTTTGTTGTATGACTACCAATCACTATGACGTCGTCATTGTCGGCGGCGGACTGGCCGGATTGTCGGCTGCTGCCTATCTTTCGACCAAGGGCAAGAAAGTGGCGCTCTTGGAACGGGGTACCTTGGGCGGGCGAGCTGTCACGCTGAAACTCAAGGGCTTTAATTTCAACTTTGGCGCTCACGCCATCTACGGACGCGACACGTCCATTTTGAAAACGTTTGAAAAAGAGTTGGGCCTGCAGATCGACTGGCAGGATTTCAACCCCAACAAAGCCAAATACGACTTGGGAGACGACCTGACCGCCGTTCCGGCTAACGTGCAGGGGCTGTTCCGCACCAAGTTGTTGAAAGGGATTGACAAGGTCCTGTTTACCTTTGAAATCTTGAAAACGATGCTGAAGATGGAGACGGGCCATCCGCACCTGTCGATCCAAAAATGGATGGAGAAGAAAAACGTCAGCGAGGACGTGCGAGAAATGATGCTGACGCTGGCGTCTTCCAACTTCTTTACCCGGGAGCCGGAAAAAATCCCGTCCGACGTGTTTTTTACCTACTATCGCCGCCTGTTTACGACCAACAAGCCGGTGGCCTACATCGGAGGCGGTTGGCAGGCGTTGATCAACGAGTTTGTCCGCGTCATCGAGGCCAACAACGGCACGATTCTCACCAAGACCAGAGTGGAGGCGTTCCGCTGGGAAAACGACCGCGTGATCGCCGCCGTCACCCCGGATGCGGAGTATACGGCCGACGAGTTCGTCTGCTGCATTCCGCCCAAGGAAATGGTCAAGGTGTTCAAGGATACCAAGCTGGAGCACGCCATCGAACAGTACGCGTTGTACGAACCGACGGTCGTGGTGGTGTACGACATCGGCTTGAAAGAGCGGATCGACGTGCCCTACACCTATGTATACGACAAGCAGAACAACATTTTCATCACCGACATCTCTTACTACGACACCACCTGCGTGCCGGAGGGAGGCCAACTGCTGCAGGCGACAGCCTACCTGCGCCAATCGGAAGTTGGCAACAAGGAAGCGGTCGAACAGCGCAAACAGGAAATTGAACAGCTGTACGACAAGCACTTCCCGGGCTGGCGCGAACATCTGGTCGTCCCGCGCGTTTCGACGCGCGCCGTGGTGCAGGAGATCAAGTGGACCATGAACCAGAAGCCCATGCCGATCTTCCTGCCGGACTACCGTAACCTCTTCTTTGCCGGCGACTGGTGTGAAGGACAGGGACAGCTGTCCGAGCTCTCTTTCTCCAGCGCGTATGAGGCAAGCAAGCTGATTCTCGAAAAGTAGACACGCGATACAACAGAGGCGTCCTTCCCAATCGGGGAGGACGCCGTTTCATTGTGCGGCACCTGCCTGCACGGCATGGGTCAGGAGCGGCCCGCGTACAGGTCGTACACCATCCGTCCTATTTGTCCCATCACCTCACCGGCAGCCTTGGCATCCACGTTCTTCGACAGGGCGCAGATGATCACGGCGTGGCCGCCCACGTACAAAATGCCGGCGTCGTGCGTGATGTTGGTCACCGTTCCGGTCTTGTTCGCCAGCTCCCACTTGGGCAGCATGCCGATGACATCGCCTTCCGGATCGGGCAGGCGACACGGCAGCCGGTCGCGGTGCTGCTGCCGCTTGAGGATGTTGATCATCTGCAGACAGCTGTTGTACGAGATCGCTTTTCCCGTCGCCAAAAAACGGAAATGGCTGCCCATGTCGGCGGCCGTCACTTCGTTGTAGCCCTCCGGCTCCGCGGGCACAATCATCAGTTTGTTGTAAAACGAACTGTTGACCATTTCCGTACGGCTCATCGCGGTGCGAATGGCGTCCGTGCCGATCAGATCGATCAGCATGTTGGTCGCTGTATTGTCGCTTTGAATGATCATCAGCGTCACGGCGTCGTAGACGGTCAGTTCGGTGCCCGGGGTGAAGTGCTGAAGCACGCCGGCTCCGCCCACCTGATCCTCCCGACGCAGCCGGAGCTTGTCCGATAGGGCCAGTCTGCCGGCGTACGCCTCGGCAAACACTGCCGTCATGATCGGCACCTTGATCAGACTGGCAGCGTAGAAGCGCTGATGTTCGGCGATGCCGAGCCGTTCCCCTGTCCGCACATCCTCCAGGTAAATTCCCCATTGACCGCCGGTTTCTTCCGTTAATCTTTCAAGTGAAGGCCCGAGGGCAGAGAGCACCGCAGCCAACTCCTTTCGCGTACATTATTAATATAGGCAATAGACAAAATATTCATAAGATAAGATAATAATATGTACTCGTACTTGGCATAATCAAGAAAAAATGTTTCATGAGGGGGATGTTATGAAAACATTACAGAGACTGTCTCTATGCGCGGTTCTTCTGTCCAGCCTTGCGTTTGCCGGCTGTGGAGGGAATGGTGCGCAAGACGCGGCGAAACCTGCGGATACGCCAACCGAGCAGGGTCAGCAGGCATCCGCGCAAGAATTGCGTGTCAACCTGAATACGGGTGACCCCAGCACGATCGACCCGGGACTGGCGGAAGACATTCCGTCCATGTCAGTGGCCCGCGCGGCGTTTGACGGTCTGCTGCGCCTCGACGTAAACGGCCAGCTCAAGGAAGCAGTCGCCGAGAAGTACGAAGTGTCTGCGGACGGGCTGACCTACACGTTCCATCTGCGCGACAGCAAGTGGTCCAACGGCGATCCGGTCACGGCGCACGACTTTGAATACGCCTGGAAACGGGTGCTCAACCCGGAGACGGCATCGGGTTACGCGTACCAGCTCTACTATCTGAAAAACGGGCAGGCGTACAATGCGGGCAAGGCCAAGGCGGAAGACGTGGGGGTAAAGGCAACGGACGACAAGACGCTGGTCGTCACGCTGGAAAACCCGGCGCCGTTCTTCCCGCAGTTGGTCGCTTCCGTCACCTACTTCCCTGTCAACAAGAATGTGGTGGAGGCCAACGAAAACTGGGCGGGCAGCCCCGAGACGTACGTGGGGAACGGTCCGTTTGTACTGAAGAAGTGGGAACACAAGTCGGTCATCGAACTGGAGAAAAACGAGTCCTACTGGGACAAGGATGCAGTCAAGCTGTCCAAACTGACGATCAACATGATCGAAGACGCCAATACCGAGCTGTCCATGTTCGAAAGAGGGGAACTGGACTGGGCGGGTTCGCCGCTGGGCGACTTGCCGCTTGATGCGCTCAATGCGCTGAAGGACTCGGGCAAGATGCAAACCCAGGCGACCGCCGGTACGTACTGGTACGTGTTTAATACGTCACAGCCTCCGTTCTCCAACAAGAAAATTCGCCAAGCTTTCGCATACGCGGTGAACCGCAAGGATATCGCCGAGAATGTCGTGCCGTACAAGAGCACGCCGGCGCTCGGCATCCTGCCGCCGACGATGGCCTTCAATCCGGACGGCTATTTCAAGGACGGCGACGTGGAGACCGCGAAAAAGCTGCTGGCAGAAGGCATGAAGGAGCTGGGCATCTCCAAACTGCCGGAGATCACGTTGTCCTACAACACGACGGAAGTGAACCAGCGCATCGCAACCGTTATCCAAGACCAGTGGAGAAAGGCGTTCGGCATCGAAGTCAAACTGGTCAACAAGGAAAACAAGGTTCACCGCGAGCAGATGAAGTTGGGCAACTTCCAAATCGGCAGGGCAAGCTGGATCGGCGACTTCAACGATCCGATCAACTTCTTCGAGGTCTTCAAGGGCGGGCTGAACACGTCCAAGTGGGAGAACAAGGAATTCCTCGCCCTGCTGGAACAGTCGGCAAAAGAAGCAGACCCGACAAAGCGCAACGAAATCCTCAAAAAGGCGGACGCCATCGTCATGGACGAAATGCCGGCGATGCCGATTTACTACTTCACCTACGCGTGGGTGAAGCAGGACACGGTAAAAGACGTCGTGGTGGATCCGCTCGGTTTCATCGACTTCAAATACGCATCCAACGAAAAGTAATTACAGATTACAAGGAGTGACCGCATGTGCGTCCGATCATTGGTGTAGCGTGTACCAAAATGTACTTTCCCAACAACAATCTCGACCAGTTCTACTACGTGGGTACCAGCTATGTGGACGGGGTGGCCCGCACCGGCGGGATTCCGTTCATCCTGCCGCTGATGTCCATCCCGGATGCGCCGTTCCGCGCGATGGTGGAATCGCTGGACGGCCTGATTCTCACCGGCGGAGACGATCCCGCCCCCCATCTGTACGGAGAAGAGCCGCTGCAGGGGCTGGGGGACGTGGAGCACGAACGGGACCTGGCGGAACTGGCGGTGATTCGGCTGGCTCTGGAGCTGAAGAAACCGATTCTCGGCATCTGCCGCGGCATGCAAATCCTGAATATAGCCTGCGGCGGCACGCTGATCCAGGACATCCCAAGCCAGGTGCCAGGTGCCTTTCAACACGAGCAAAAAGGTTCGCGACAATACGGGGCGCACAAGGTCACGCTACAGCCGGGGTTTGTGGCGGAGGCATTGGGCAAGACGGAAATCCTCGTCAATACGTCGCATCATCAGGCGGTAAAAGACGTGGCCCCTGGCTTCAAGGTAACAGGGGTGGCTGCAGACGGGGTGATTGAGGCGATCGAAAGCCTCGACGGGCTGCACGTGGGCGTGCAGTGGCATCCGGAGCGCATGTGGGCGCACGACGACACGATGCTGAAGCTGGCGGAAGCGTTCGTCAACAAGGCGCGTCAGGTAAAGGCGCTGGCCCGGTAAGGCGTCGGCCACAGCATGCAATAAGGAAGACAGTCATACAAAAGAAAAAACAGCACAGGCCGCCCTTCGCTCGGGAAGGGCGGTTTTTTGTCACCATGAGGACGTTACCAGGCGGCTGACACGATGCAGGCGGCGACCGTACGCAGCAGGCGGCTGTATCTTGCATCCGTTTAAAAAAAGAACGATAATAGCCATATGAGAATGTATGTTTGGTGGTATCTCCTGTGAAGAAGATCCTGCATCTGGATATTGACGCGTTTTTTGCCAGTGTTGAACAGTTGGATCACCCGGAACTGCGCGGCCGGCCGGTGATCGTCGGCGGCACGGGAAACCGCGGCGTGGTATCCACCTGCAGCTATGAAGCGCGAAAATACGGGGTGCGGTCCGCGATGCCGATGGCGTTGGCCCGCAAAAAATGTCCGCACGGCGTGTTTCTGCCGGTTCGCTACGAGCGCTACGCGGAAAAATCGGCGGAGATCCGCGAGGTGTTTGCCGCCTATACGGATCGCTATCAAACCGTGGGACTGGATGAGGCGTACCTGGATGTCTCCGGATACGACAACGCCGTTCCCGTCGCCCGGGAGATCAAGCGGCGGATAAAGCGTGAGACCGGCCTGACCTGCAGCATCGGCCTCTCCTACAACATGTCCCTCGCCAAGATCGCCAGCGATTTGAAAAAGCCGGACGCCTTCGTCGTCATCCGACCGGAACAGGCGCTGGAGGTGCTGCGGCCGCTGCCTGTCGGAACGCTGCACGGCGTGGGCAAAAAATCGCAGGAATTGCTGGCGCGAAAGGGCATTCACACCGTGGAAGACTTTTGGCAGCTTTCCCTGGACGAAGTGGTGCAGTTGTTCGGCAAGTTCGGACGAGCGCTCTACCATCGGGCCCGGGGCGTGGACGACCGGGAAATCGTGACGGAGCGGGCTCCCAAATCGCTCAGCCGCGAGACGACGCTGCCGTTTGACCTATACGACCGTGAGGCGGTCAGCCCCATCGCTGCCGCCCTGCTGGAGGAGGCGGAGCAGGATGTGAGGCAGGAGGGTGTCATCCCGCAAACGCTGACGCTGAAAATCAAATACGCCGACTTCACCCTCAGGACCAAACAGCGCAAGGCCGCCCCCGGCGAAAACTGGGCTGACCTGCTGGAAGAGCTGTTGGACGCGTTTGACTACTCCCCGGGGGTGCGCCTCGTCGGTGTTGGTTTCTCCAACTTTGCGCCGCCGACGGAACAGCGGTACGAGCAGTTGACGCTGTTTTCGTGGGAGGGTTTTCATGAAGCGGACACGGGACATCGTCTCGGGCAGTGATGCCGTGCTGCCTCGCGGATTGTATTTGAATGCGGTTGAATGCGGATTGAAACTTTTGCAAGCCGGTGGCGGAGTGTGGTATAGTAAGTGCCGAAATCGCGGTTCTTTTCAGGCCGTGTTGGAGGTGCCCCGTGTTTCTGGAGAAGCTGATGCCGGATCAATTTGTGGAATCTATCCATCATATTGATATAGATCAACTGCGAAAAAGAAACATACGCGCGGTCATTACCGACCTGGACAACACCCTGGTGGAGTGGGACAGGCCACACGCCACTCCCGAGGTGGAAGCCTGGCTGAAACGGCTGAACGAGGCAGGCATCCAGGTGACGGTCGTGTCCAACAACAATCAGGAGCGGGTGAACCGCTTTTGCGCCCCGTTGGGGGTCCGGTTCATCTGCGCAGCGCGAAAGCCGTCCAGCCGCGCCTTTTTGCAGGCGGTCCGAGAGATGAACGTGACAATCGCGGAGACGGTTGTGATCGGCGACCAGTTGTTTACCGACGTGCTGGGAGGCAACCGGCTCGGGTTTCATACCATCCTCGTCGTCCCCGTTGCCCAGACGGACGGGTTTTGGACGCGGTTCAACCGCCGGATGGAACGGGTGGCGTTATACTGGATGCGCAAGAAAGGAATGATTTCGTGGAAGACAGAATCGTGAACGAACAAACACCGGAGACGTGCGCAGGCTGCGGCGTGGCCATTCAGACGGAGGACCCGAAACGGCCGGGGTACGCGCCGGCGTCGGCCCTCGCCCGGGAAACCGTCATCTGCCAGCGCTGTTTCCGGATCAAACACTACAATGAAGTGGCGCCGGTCAGCATGGAGGACGACGACTTCTTGCGGATTCTGCACGGCATTGGAGCGACCGACAGCCTCGTGGTGATGGTGGTCGACATCTTCGACTTCCAGGGGTCGTGGCTGAAGGGCTTGCCCCGTTTTGTCGGCAAGAACCCCATTTTGTTGGTCGGCAACAAGGTGGATCTGCTGCCCAAAAACATCAACCTGAACCGCGTTCGCAACTGGATGCAGCACGAAGCCAAAGAGCGTGGACTGCGCCCGGAGGACGTCATCCTGGTCAGCGCGCAAAAAGGCGTCAACATCGACGAGCTTCTGGCGCGCATTGGCCAATTGCGGCGCGGACGGGACGTTTACATCGTCGGGGTTACCAACGTCGGCAAGTCGACCTTGATCAACCGGATTTTGCACGACTACGGTTCGGCCGACTTGGAAATCACCACGTCTCCATTCCCTGGCACGACGCTGGACAAGATCGAAATTCCGCTGGAAGACGGCCGCTCCATTTACGACACGCCCGGGATCATCAACCGCGACCAGATCGGCCACATGGTGTCGCCGCAGGATCTGCGCAGGATCACGCCCACGGCGCGCATTAATCCCAAGGTATACCAGTTAAACGACAAACAGACGCTGTTTTTGGGCGGACTGGCTCGCATCGATTTTGTACGCGGCCAGCACCAGCCATTTGTCGTCTACGTGGCCAACAACCTGTACATTCACCGCACCAAGCTGGAGAATGCCGACGAGGTCATGGCCAAGCACCATGGGGAACTGCTTAGCCCGCCCACGGGAGCAGAGGCGGCTCAGGCGCTGCCCCCCTTTGTCAAGCATACGTTCAAGATCCCGCCTGCCGGCACGACGGACATCGTCATCTCCGGATTGGGATGGGTCAGCCTGCGGGGCAAGGAAGAGGCGCACGTCGTCGTGCACGCGCCCAAGGGCGTCAGCGTCGGGATAAGAAAAGGTCTGATTTAAAGCGGCAGTGCTGCTTCGCCTGCCGCCTACCCTGTCATATGCTACACAAAGAGCAGCAGAGGGGAAGGAGATCCGCATGATCACGAGCAAAACACAGTTGGTTGGTCTGTTGGGCCATCCGGTTTCGCATTCCCAATCGCCGTTGATGCACAACGCCGCCTTTGCCGAATTGGGGCTGGATTTTGCCTATGCCGCTTTTGATGTGGAACCGGAGCGCTTGGGGGAAGCAGTGGCCGGCATTCGCGCGCTGGGGATCAAAGGGGTCAACGTGACGATTCCCCACAAGGTGGCGATCATGCCGATGCTGGACGAAATCGATCCCCTGGCCCAGCGGATCGGCGCGGTGAACACGGTCGTCAACCGGAACGGCCGCCTGATCGGTTACAACACCGACGGGACGGGCTACGTCCGTTCCCTGGTGGAGGAGACGGGGATCGACTTGCGCGAGCATGTTGTCACGATGATGGGGGCCGGGGGAGCGGCGCGCGCTGTCGCGTTCACCCTGGCTGAACAGGGCGTGCGGGAAATCCGAATCATCAACCGCTCGCGTGAACGCGCCGCGCTCCTGGCAGAACACGTGGGAACGATCGTGCCCACTGCGGTGATCGATCCGGCGGACGGGAAAGCGGCGATCGCCGATGCCACGTTGCTGATCAACACCACGTCGATCGGCATGCACCCGCAGGTGGACGAAATGCCGGTGCAGGCGGACTGGCTGCACCCCGGTCTGATTGTCAGCGATCTGATTTACAACCCGCTCGAGACCCGTCTGCTGAAAGAGGCGCGGGCGTGCGGTGCGCGCGTTCATTCCGGCGTAGGCATGTTCGTCAACCAGGGCGCGCTCGCATTTGAACTGTGGACGGGGCAGACGGCTCCCGCAGGGACGATGCGGGACATTGTTTTGCAGCAGCTTACGAAGACAAGTTCATGACCATAGACGTAAAAGAAGGAGGCATGCCGATGCTCACCGGCAAGCAGAAGCGTTTTTTGCGGGCGCAGGCCCATCATCTCACTCCGATTTTTCAAGTGGGAAAAGGGGGCGTCAACGACAACATGATTGCACAGATCAAAGAGGCGCTGGAAGCGCGGGAACTGATCAAGGTGTCCATCCTGCAGAACAATCTGGATGACAAACACGAGGTGGCAAACGCCCTGGCGGAAGGAGCGGAGGCCGAACTGGTGCAGCTCATCGGCCATACCGTCGTGCTGTACAAGGAGTCCCGGGAAAACAAGACGATCGAGCTGCCGTAAGCCATGGAACAGCGCGACAAGCAGATCGGGATAATGGGCGGCACGTTTGATCCGATTCACTGCGGTCATCTCCTTGCCGCGGAGCAGGCCAGAGACCAGATGAGGCTGGACGAAGTCTGGTTCATGCCGGCCCGCATCCCGCCGCACAAGGCGAGGGCGGGCATCACGCCGGCGGAACACCGTCTGCGCATGGTGGAACTGGCTGTCGCGGACCATCCGGCCTTTCGCGTGACCGACGTGGAACTGCGGCGAGACGGGCCATCCTACACCTACGACACGATGCGTCAATTGGTCACCGCGTATCCAGACTGCCGCTTTTCGTTTATCGTCGGGGCCGACATGGTGGAGCTTTTGCCCAAGTGGCATCGTTTTGCCGAGCTGATCCGGCTGGTCCGGTTTATCGGGCTGGCGCGGCCGGGGACACGGCTGGACCGACAGGCGCACGAAGCGTATGTCAGCTTCGTCGAGATGCCGTCCTGGGACATCTCGTCCTCGCTGATTCGGGAAAAAGTGGCGGCGGGCAGAAGTATCCGCTACCTCGTCCCGCCGGCAGTAGAGCGTTATATAAAGGAGCACGGGTTATATGTACGGACTGGTTGATCGGGAGGCGCTGCTCGCGAAGGTGCGCGCCCAAATGCATGACAAGCGGTACCGCCACACCCTGGGCGTGGCGGAGTCGGCGAGGCGGCTCGCGGAGCGCTTTGGCGCTGATCCGGACAAGGCGGAGCTGGCCGGCTACCTGCACGACTACTGCAAATGCTGGCCGGTGGAGAAAATGCGCGACATCCTCGTCCGCCACGACATGCCGCGCGAGCTTCTGGAAGGGGAAAAAGAGCTGTGGCACGCATTTGCCGGTGCCATCGTCATCCAGACGGAACTCGGCGTGAGCGATCCGGAGATTTTGCAGGCCGTCCGGTACCACACGACCGGTCGTCCGGGGATGAGTCTGTTAGAAAAGGTGGTCTGTGTGGCAGACTATATAGAACCAAACCGGGATTTCCCCGGGGTGGAGATGATTCGCGCCCTGGCCGAGCAGGATTTGGACGAAGCGCTGGCGTGCGCGCTCGGGGGCACGATCCAGCATTTGATCGAAAAGCGGAAAACGGTGTATCCGTTGACGCTCTTGGCATACAACGATCTCGTATCCCGCAGGGATGCACAAGGAGGAGTTTGATGGTTAAAACGGTGGAAGATCTGGCACGCCTGGTGGTAAAAGCTGCGGAAGAGAAAAAGGCGGAAAACCTGATCGTTTTGGACATCAGCAAACAGTCCGTGATCGCCGACTATTTCGTGATCTGCCACGGCAACAACGAGCGCCAGGTTCAGGCAATCGTCAACGAGATTCGCGACCAGGCGCACAAACACGGCTACAACGTCCGCGGCATCGAGGGGGCGGACGAGGGACGCTGGGTGCTGATTGACCTGGAAGACGTGGTCATTCACGTGTTTCACCGCGAAGAACGGGAGTTTTACAATCTGGAGCGGCTCTGGGGAGACGCACCGGCAGTCTCCTTTGGAGAGCAGGGCTGACGGCGATGGCGTACGCGCATTTGGCGTCCGTCTACGATAAGCTGATGGCCGATTCCCCCTACGATCAGTGGCTGGATTGGCTGGAGCGGGTCTGGGAAAAGCGGGAAAAACCCCGGCAGGTAATCGACCTTGGCTGCGGAACGGGCAGTATCGCCATTCCGCTCGCCAAACGCGGTTACCGGGTGACGGGGGTGGATCTCTCGGCGGAGATGCTGGCGGTGGCTTATGACAAAATGAGGCGGGAGCAGGTTCAAATCACCTGGGTGGAGCAGGACATGCGGGAGTTGGATCTGCCCGCTGCCGACGCCGTCATTTCCCTGTGCGATTCGCTCAGCTATCTGACGGAAGAGGAAGACGTCAAGCAGACGTTTGAACGTGTCTATCAGCATCTGAATCCCGGCGGCACGTTTTTGTTTGACGTTCACAGCCCCTACAAGATGCTGCACGTGTTCGGCAATCAGACGTTTACGCTGGTGGATGACGAAGTTTCGTACATTTGGCAATGTTTCTGCGACCCGATTCGGCTGGAGGTGGAGCACCAGCTCACCTTTTTCCTGCGCCAACCGGACGGGCTGTACCAGCGTGTGGAGGAGGAGCACTGGCAGCGTGCGTACCAGCCGGTTCAGCTTTTGCGCTGGCTGGCGGACGCGGGGTTTGTCGACGTGGAGATCACGGCCGATTTTACCGGTCTTCCGCCGCACGAAACCAGCGAACGGCTGTTTTTTGCCGCGCGTCGACCCGAGCGTTGACACGGTTGGTACGGATTGTCTATAATCGGAATACAACCGCAAACATGAGTATGCGTTGAAGAGGAGTAGTACGAAAGACTCCCATGGCATCAGAGAGTTGACGGCAGGTGCGAGTCAACCTGGGACTTTCCGAACTCGCCTCGAAGCACTCCGCCCGAAGGCCGGCTGGTTTCGCCGGCTGCGTAAGGAGGAGCGTCTCGTCCGCGATAGGGACAACAAGCGGGTGAACGATACGTTCACCAAGTAGGGTGGTACCGCGGGAGTGCATAATCCTCTCGTCCCTTTCGGCAGTGCGCCAGGGGCGGGAGGTTTTCTTATTTTTGTCATCTTTTTACGATGGGAGTGCGTCACAATGGTTTTCAATCATCAGGAGATCGAAAAAAAGTGGCAGGACTACTGGGAGAAGAACAAAACGTTTAAAACCCTGGAAGACAAGAACAAGAAGAAGTTTTACGCGCTCGACATGTTTCCGTATCCGTCCGGCGCAGGACTGCACGTCGGCCATCCAGAGGGCTATACGGCTACTGACATCCTGTCCCGGATGAAACGGATGCAGGGCTACAACGTTCTCCATCCGATGGGATGGGACGCTTTTGGCCTGCCGGCCGAACAGTATGCGCTCGACACCGGAAACGATCCGGCGGAGTTTACGCAGCGCAACATCGACAACTTCCGCCGGCAGATCAAATCCCTGGGCTTTTCCTACGACTGGGATCGCGAGGTAAACACGACCGACCCGGCCTACTACAAATGGACCCAGTGGATCTTTACGAAGCTCTACGAGCATGGACTGGCCTACATTGATGAAGTGCCGGTAAACTGGTGCCCTGCGTTGGGAACTGTGCTGGCCAACGAGGAAGTCATCGACGGGAAGAGCGAGCGCGGCGGCCACCCGGTGGAACGCCGCCCGATGAAGCAGTGGGTGCTGAAGATTACGGCTTACGCTGACCGCCTGCTGGAAGACCTGGAAGAACTGGATTGGCCGGAAAGCATCAAGGAGATGCAGCGCAACTGGATCGGCCGTTCGGAAGGGGCGGAAGTCGTCTTTGGAATCGAGGGTCACGACGAGACCATCACCGTCTTCACCACCCGCCCGGATACGCTGTTTGGTGCCACCTATGTGGTGCTCGCGCCGGAGCACAAGCTGGTGAACACCATCACGACGCCGGAACAGAAGCAGGCGGTGGATGCGTACCTGGAGCAGACCAAACGGAAGAGCGATCTGGAGCGCACCGACCTGGCCAAGGAAAAAACCGGGGTGTTTACCGGCGCGTACGCGATCAATCCGGTAAACGGGGAGCGGCTGCCGATCTGGATCGCCGATTACGTGCTGGTCAGCTACGGTACAGGTGCCATCATGGCAGTACCGGCACACGATGAGCGCGACTACGAGTTTGCCCAGGCGTTTGGCCTGCCGATCAAGGAAGTGATCGTCGGCGGAGACGTGACCAAAGCGCCCTATACCGGCGACGGCGAGCACGTCAATTCCGGATTCCTGAACGGGTTGAACAAGGAGCAGGCGATCAACAAGATGATCGAATGGCTGGAGGAAAACGGCAAGGGAGCGCGCAAAGTCTCCTATCGCCTGCGCGATTGGCTGTTCAGCCGTCAGCGCTACTGGGGTGAGCCGATTCCGATTATCCACCTGGAAGACGGTACGATGAAAGTGGTGCCGGAAGAAGAACTCCCCGTCGTCCTGCCAAAGACCAAGGAGATCAAACCGTCCGGCACGGGCGAATCGCCGCTTGCCAACATCACGGAATGGGTCAACGTCGTCGACAAGGAAACAGGATTGAAGGGACGCCGCGAGACCAATACGATGCCGCAGTGGGCGGGAAGCTGCTGGTACTACCTGCGCTATATCGATCCGCACAACGACCAGCAGTTGGCCGACCCGGAAAAGCTGAAGGAATGGCTGCCCGTTGACATTTACATCGGCGGTGCGGAACACGCCGTTCTCCACCTGCTCTACGCCCGCTTCTGGCACAAGTTCCTGTACGACATCGGTGTCGTGCCGACGAAAGAACCGTTCCAGAAGCTGTTCAACCAGGGCATGATCCTCGGCGAGAACAACGAAAAGATGAGCAAGTCCAAAGGAAACGTGGTCAATCCGGACGAGATCGTGCAAAGCCACGGCGCCGACACGCTCCGCCTTTACGAAATGTTCATGGGGCCGCTGGACGCCTCCATCGCCTGGTCCACCAAAGGGCTTGACGGAGCGCGCCGTTTCCTCGACCGCGTATGGCGCTTGTTCGTTGACGACAACGGCCGCTTGAATGAAAAAATCAAGGATAACTGCGAGTCGGCCGCACTGGAGCGCGTATACCACCAAACCGTGAAAAAGGTGACGGAAGATTACGAGGCGCTCCGCTTCAACACGGGCATCTCCCAGTTGATGATCTTCATCAACGAAGCCTACCGGGCGGACGTGCTGCCGAAGAAATACATGGAAGGCTTCGTCAAGCTGCTGTCGCCCATCTGCCCGCACATCGGCGAAGAACTGTGGGAAAAACTGGGCCACACCGATACGATTGCGTACGAACCGTGGCCGGAGTACGATGAATCCAAACTGGTGGAAGACGAAGTGGAAATCGTGCTGCAGATCAACGGCAAAAACCGGGAAAAACTGCGCATCCCGGCCGACGCGACCAAAGAGCAGATGGAAGAATTGGCCGTCAGCAACGAGACGATCAAGGAGCTGACCAGCGGCAAAACGATCGTAAAAGTGATTGCTGTCCCCGGCAAACTGGTCAACATCGTGGTCAAGTAACAGATCCGCATCGATTCAGCACGTTTTAATCGGCAGTAAAAGATACAGGAGACAATTGCATCAACCAAATGAGGCGCGTTCCGGCAGGGAACGCGCCTTTTATTTGGTGTCAGTCGGGCGGCGTCTCAAGATGGCGGGCCATGTGCTCGCGATCTTCGGCAAATTTGGCGTGCGTGCGTTCAAACACCTGCCGAAACATGCCAGGCACGGCTTCGCGCAGGGGGATCAGCCCTTCGCCGGTGATGCCGCCTGGTACGCAGACCCGCTCCTGCAGCGCGGACAGGGTAAACATCTCCTGTTTCAGCAGGTCGGCCATGCCAATGAGCATCTGAGACGTCAGATAAGCGGCGGCTTCTTCGGAGATGCCGGTTTTTTCGACGGCGGCATTGATCATCTCGCGCAGGATATAGCTGACAAAGGCTGGGCCGCAGCTGGCGATGTCGGACGCGATGCGCAAAAACGGCTCCGCTACTTCCACCGGATTGCTGATCTGGGAGAAGAGGTCCAGTATGCCTTCCCGCGTGTCACTGTCGATTCTTGACCCAAATTCAAACAGGCTGACGCCGCTGCCGGCTGCATTCGTAATACTGGGCACCATACGGGCAACGGCGCAGGGGACGAGCGATTCCAGCTGTTTCAAACTGACGGGGCTGGTGATCGTCAGCAGGGTGTGTTCCGGCGTAAGTGCCGGAAGAGTCTGTTCCAATGCTTGCCTGTATTCGAACGGTTTGACGCACAGCAGCAGCACACGGGCACCGCGGGCAACGTCGGCGTTGCTGGCAGCTACGGTCAGTCCGGGGTGACGTTCGGCCAACCATTCCGCTTTGGCGGGGGTGCGATTGCTCGCAATGATCTGGCCGGGAGACAGGGCTTTGGCCGCGAGCAGGGCTTCGATCAGCATGCTGCCCATGTTGCCCGTGCCGATAAACCCGATCCTGTCCATGTCCATTCCTCCCTCGCTGGTTCTCTCCCCATTGTATGTGTACAGGAGACGGAACATGACCATCACTAGCGGACGCGGATGTGATCCTTCAGGCGCTGGTACATCTTGTCGCCGATGCCGCTGATTCGTTTCAATTCCTCCGGCGAACGGAACGCTCCGTGTTCTGTCCGGTAGGCCAGGATTGCCTTGGCCCGCGCTTCGCCAATTCCGGGCAGCGTCATTAATTCTTCCAGACTGGCAGTATTGAGATTGACGGGCTGTGCGCCGCCAGCCTTTCCGCCCCCGGAAGCGCCGGTCGAACTCCCCGCGGCTGCGCTGCCGAGCGAACTGCCCGTTCCCACTGTTTCCACGATTGCGGAGTGGGCCGCCGCCTGGCCGCAGGGAGAGGCCGGACTGCCTTTGGCCGGCACCAGGACAGCGCTGCCGTCCGTCAGCGGTTCGGCCAGATTGATCTGCTCCACGTCGGCATCCGGCGCGGGTCCTCCTGCCCGGGCAATGGCGTCGGCGACCCGAGCCCCGGCCTCAAACTGGTACAGCCCGGGCTGCTTTACCTTACCTTTGACGTCCACGAACAGGGGAGGAGCGCCTGTATCGCGCGGCTGCCCCTGATGTGCCACGTCCTGCCGAGGAGCAGGAACGGCCCCGACCGCGCCTGGTGGATCGGACAAGTGTTGTTGTGTACCGGCAGTAGAAGGCGGCTCGACCGAAGCGGACGTTTCGCCCGATGCAGATTGGCCGTCCCCGACAGAGGCAAACGCTTCCTGCAGCGGCAGGTCCGCTGTCGTCCCAGCCTGCTGCGCACGGTACAGCCAGATGCTGATGCCCACAAACAGGATGACGGCTGCGGCGATCGCGATGCGCCGGTATCGTTCCCACCATTCGTACAGCATAAAAAAACCCCCTTGCGTCTCGTCCGGCATGCCGTGAAGGCGTCATAAGGCTCTCTATCCGGATGCTACAAAAAGACAGCAGGGGTGTGCAAATGATATGCAAACCATTGAAAAACGGCCCCGCCCGGATCATCTTTGGGCGAAGCCGTTTGGTCAGGTGTTGGTGTTATCCCAAGTTTTGCAGCGATTCTTTTTTGCGGCGAATTTCCACGCTGGGGCTGACATACGGTCCAAAGTTGTATTTCTGCTCGATAAAGATCTGATGCCACAGCATGAAGATCAAAATCGTCCAGATTTTGCGGCTGTAGTCGGCGTTGCCTTCGCGATGCTCATCCAGCATGTACAGGACGTACGCCTTGTTGATCAAATCGTCCACCTTGGATTCGAAGATGATCTCCTTGGCCCACTTGTAAAAGTGGTTTTTCAGCCAGTGGCGCGTCGGCACAGGAAAGCCCAGCTTTTTGCGCGTCTTGATTTCCGGCGGGAGAAAATCTTTCATCGCTTCACGAAGCACGTGCTTGGTGGTGCCGTTGGCGATCTTGTACTTGGTCGGGATGGTTGCGGCAAATTCGAACACCTTGACGTCGATGAACGGAACGCGCAGCTCCAGCGAGTTGGCCATCGTCATCTTGTCCGCTTTCATCAGGATGTTGCCGCGCAGCCAGGTGTGAATGTCCAGGTACTGCATTTTGGTGACGTCGTCGTACGCACTCGCCCGTTTGTAGATCTCTTCCGTGACCGTCCACGGGGAACGGTACTCCTCGGAGCGGCGAATGTCGGCCATGACGACTCGTTCCTTCATCTCTTCGGTAAAGATCAGGGCGTTGCCAAAGAAGCGTTCTTCCACCGTCTTCGAACCGCGGATCAGGAAGTTTTTGCCCTTGACCTGTTCCGGCAGCTTTTCTGCAAGATAGCGGATGGAATGGCGCATCCAGCCGGGCATCCGGGAGAACATGCGCAGCGAGTGCGGTTCGCGGTAGATGTTGTAGCCGCCGAAAAATTCGTCGGCGCCTTCTCCGGAGAGCACCACAGTGACGTGTTCGCTGGCCATTTGCGCGACGAAATAGAGAAGGATGGCGGACGGGTCGGCCACCGGTTCGTCCTGGTGCCAGACGAGACGGGGAAGTTCGTCCATGTAGCGCTGCGCGTTGACGACCAGTTCGTGGTGTTCGGTGCCGAGATATTGGGCGGTACGGCGGGCGTAATCCAGCTCGCTGTAACCGGGGATGTCAGAGCCGACGGAGAACGTCTTCACCGGTTCAAACGTACGCAGCATGCCGACAATGCTGCTGGAGTCGACGCCGCTGGACAGAAATGCGCCGCGCGGTACCTCGCTGACGCGGTGTTTGTCGACGGATTCGAGCAGAATGCTGCGCGTGCCTTCCACAAAGTAGGAGAACGGCTTGCTTTCGTCCGGCTTGAACTCGACATCCCAGTAGCGCTGCAGTCGAATCTGGTCGTTCTCAATCACGAACGAGTGGGCGGGCGGGATGCGGTAGATGCCCTGGTACATCGTTTCCGGATCGGGCACGTATTGAAACGTCAAGTAATGATAAAACGCGGTGTGGTTTACTTCCCTGCTGACTCCGGGCAGTTCCAGGAGGCTCTTGATCTCGCTGCCCACGGCGATCGCGTCATTCGTCTCCACGTAGTAGAGCGGCTTAATGCCGAAGTGGTCGCGTGCGCCGAAAAGCCGCTTGTTACGGGAGTCCCAGATGGTGAAACCAAACATCCCGCGCAGGTGTTTCGGTGCATCCATTCCCACCTCTTCGTACAGGTGCAGAATGGTTTCGATATCGGAATCGGTATGGAAAACGTGTCCGCACCCCTTCAACCAGTGCTGCAGTTCCTTGTAGTTGTAGATTTCGCCGTTGCCGATAATCCAGATGTCACGCGTCTCGTTGAACAGCGGTTGATGGCCGCCTTCCACGTCAATGATGCTCAAACGACGAAAGCCCAGGGCGATGTTGTCTTCCAGGTGAAAGCCATCATCGTCTGGACCGCGGTGCAGGATGACACGCGTCATCGCGCCGATCGTCTCTTGGGCGACGGGCGCTTGGCGCTTGTTGTAGATTGATACGATTCCACACATATGAAATGACTCTTCCTCTCACTGATTGCTCTAGCTAACTCTATCATGGATTGACGGTCAACGCAATCGCTCCGAATGCCCAAGCTGACTCCGCAGCAAGTGCAGTCCCCGAGGGTACCGTGACTCAGACACCACGCGTGACTGAAAACGGGCAGGTCGTGTACGCCGCCCGGTTTTTCGGACGGGAGCTTGGGGCGGGAAATGCCTCGCTTCATCCACGAGCGTCAATTACTCTGCACCGGTTGCGGCGGCATGTGGACGACTTCCAGATCCTTGAGAAAGTACCGGTTCCATTTGTTTGGGTAGGCATGGCGGTAGACAATTCGCTTGATGCCAACCTGGGCCAGGATTTTGGAGCAGTTTTCGCACGGTTCATGCGTCACGTAGGCGGTGGCACCCTTGAGGCTGTCCCGGTCTGCGTGCAGGCAGGCGTTTGTCTCAGCATGGATCGTCCGATGGCAGCGGTTGTCGTCTCCCAGAAGACAGCCTGCGTCTTCGCAGTGATCGTGTCCGTGGATGGAACCGTTGTAGCCGGTGGCGATGATGTGCTTGTCCTTCACGATAACGCAGCCGACGTGAAGTCTGTTGCACGTGGAACGGGCTGACACCTGCTCGGCAATGTCCAGGAAGTATTCATCCCAACTTTTCCTCGTCATGACTGTCCTCCCTCTGAGCGAACCATGCGGGTCTGTTATTGCTGGCACGCTTTTTTTGCACTGTTTTTTTGTCCCATCCCCCTTGTGTACACTCGATGTCTCAGACACGTGACACGGGGGTGTCGTTGGTGAGTGTTTTTACCGTGAGCCTTGCGGCAGTCTGCGGGCTGCTGGCGGGGGCCTGCCTGCAAACCGCCTGGCTGGCACTATTAGCCGCCGCTGCGTCGGCAGTGTGCCTCTTTCTGCCCCGCCCGCATCGCACGCGGATGCTTTATCATTCTCTCATTTGTATTCTAGCAGGTCTTTACTTTCAAGGGTACGACTATCTCCAGCGTTCGACGCTGCTGCCGTTGGCGGAGGACGGCGAGTCGATCGCGGTCGCCGGTGTCATTGATTCGCCAGTGAAGCGCGACGGCGATACGGCCCGGTTTTTTCTGTCGGTCGAAACATGGGGGAAAACCGGGCGGCAGATGACCGACATGGCGACAGCGGAGAGGATCGCCCTGCGGGTCCGCTTGTCCCGAGAGCCGGAAGCGCATGAGGTGGAACGGTGGATGCAGGGCAGCCGCCTGTCGGCTACGGTCCGGCTGTCGCTGCCGTCGTCGGCCCGCAACCCCCATGCGTTTGACTACGCCCGCTATCTGCGGTGGCAGGGCGTGCGTATCGTGGCGGAAGCGGAGTACGGCGACGTCCGGATGGAGCCGGCCGAGTCGGGTGTAATGATGCTGTTTCGGCGGTGGCAGACGACAGCTGCCGACCGCATTGCCCTGCTGTTTCCAGACCAGGAAGCAGCCGGTTACATGCAATCGCTGCTGTTGGGCATCACGGACGGGGTGTCGCCGGCAACGGAAGAGATGTACGACAACCTTGGCTTGAGTCACGTGCTGGCCATTTCCGGGCTGCACGTGACGCTGGTGAGCGGGATGTTCGTGTGGATCGCAGAGCGGGCGGGGATGCCGCGCCGGACGGCCCTGGTGCTGACGACAGTGCTGCTTGTCGGCTATGTCCTAATCGTGGGGGCCAGTGCCTCCGCGGTGCGCGCCGGCATCATGGGAGCGATCGGCCTGCTCTGTCAGGCTGGAGCCCGGCAGACGGAGGGAAGGCAGGTGTGGGGGTGGGCGCTGCTGTTGATGCTGGCGTTCAATCCGTACTACTTGTGGCACCTGGGGTTCCAGCTCTCGTTTGGCGTGACACTGGGGCTGATTGTGCTCGTGCCCGTCGGCCGCCAGTTTTTCACGCGGGGGCCCGAGTGGCTGCGCACGTCGTTGGCCGTCACCTTTGCCGCGCAGGCTGTCTCGTTCCCGTTTCTCATTTACCATTTTCATCAGTTTTCACCGCTCTCCTGGCTGGTCAACCTGCTGGCCGTGCCGCTGCTTTCAATGGTGGTGCTGCCTGCAGGCTACCTCGCGCTATTGCTCGGACTGATTCACCCGGCGCTGGCCGTGCTGCCCGCCCAGCTGGCTTCCGCGCTGCTGGACTGGCTGCACGGGCCGCTGTTTTGGCTGGAGGCGCAGACCGTGCCGTTTTCCCATTGGCCGCATCCCCAGTGGTGGTGGATCGTGCTGTACGGGCTTTTTCTCGCGGCACTGCCTGTATTGTGGTGGCGAGGCTACCATCGTCCGAGGGACCGCTGGCTGTATGCGGGCCTGTTTCTGTTGCTGCTCGTGGCCGCGAGACAGCCGTTCGCCGGCGGGGACGAAGTGCGGATCACGTTTCTTGACGTCGATCAAGGAGATTCTATCGTTGTCGAAGTTGGTAAAAAGAAGGTATACTTAATAGATGCGGGTGGAACACCCCGGTACCCAGCCAGGGAATCCTGGCGGGAGCGACGTGATCCGTTTGATGTGGGGAAAGACGTCGTGTTGCCTTTTTTGCGAGCGCGGGGGATCGAACGGATCGACCATGTGGTAATGACGCACGGGGATCACGACCACATCGGAGGGATGGCAGCGCTGGTGCCGCACTTTACATTTGGCTCGGTGCTTGTCAACGGTTCACCTCCCCGTGACGAGGAAGCCGCGATTCTCGAACGTTTCCGCGCAAAACGCGTACCTGTCCTGACCGGAAGGCCTGGGCAGACATGGACGGATGTACCCGGTGTGGAGTGGGCCTGGCTTCACCCGGACGGAGATTTGACACATACGGGCAACGATGCTTCTGTCGTGCTTCGTCTTACCGCTTATGGCACGACTGTTTTGTTTACTGGCGATATTGAACGGTCAGGGGAAGAGCGGCTGCTTGCCCGCAGCCTGCTGTCGCCCGTCGATGTATTGAAAGTGGCGCATCACGGCAGCAGCACATCCAGCTCTCCCGCTTTTCTGGCCGCAGCAAAACCGCGAGCCGCCGTCATTTCGGCCGGCCGAAACAACCGCTACGGGCATCCCTCGCCCGTCGTGGTCAAGCGTTTGATGGATACAGGGGCAAATGTTTACCGAACGGATCTGCATGGGGCAGTCACCCTGGTCATACGCAGGGGAGCGGTGCACTGGCAAACGCAAATTACCGATACATAAATGCTTGCAACCTTTTTCAGCAGCGCCCCGTCTGTAGGAGGGAGAGGAGATTATGCGAGAGGCAGAGCTGATCAGGATGGCGCAAGCCGGGGATCACGACGCGCTTGTCGAGCTGCTCCGATCGATTGAGGCCTCTGTTTACCGCAGCGCTTATTATATCCTAGGAAATGAACAGGACGCTCTCGATGCCTCCCAGGAAGCGTTGATCCGGATTTATCGAAAGCTGGACACGTACCAGGAAAAGGCAAGGTTTTCCACATGGGTGCAACGGATCGTCAACAACGTTTGCATGGATAAATTTCGCGCCATGAAGGAAACGGTCTCGATTGACGAGCATGAGCTCATCATCCCTGATCGAAACAACGTAGAAGATGAAATCCTTCTCACCAGTTTGTCGAGCGATATTCAGCAGGCGATCAAAAAACTGCCCAATCAGTACCGCATGGTGGTGGTGCTCCGCTATCTTGAGGATTTGTCCTACCAAGAGATTGCCGAGACATTGGATCTGCCGCTGAATACGGTCAAGTCGTATTTGTTTCGGGCCAGACAACAACTGCAGGAGTTGTTGCACGACTATCAGAAAGGGGGGATCGGTAGATGATAGATGAAGAAGTCTGGGAGTGGATGCAGCGGGATATGGATGGGGACCTCTCACCGGAAGAGCGGGAAAAGCTGTTTGCCATGCTCCGGAACAATCCCGATCTGCAGCTTGCGTACGACCGTTTGAAACGAGTCTCTGAGCAGTTGGAACAACTTCCCCCTGTCACACCACCATACAGCCTGGTGGACGCGATCCTACCGCAGTTGGAGTCAGAATCGGTCCGGCCGGCAGAAGCATCATCCCCTAAGCGGGAATCTCTGCCCAAGCTGGAGGTGAAGCAGGCGGCGTCTGCCACCGAGAAATCGTCGAAGTGGCGGCGGGCGTACGTCTGGATGGCCCGGATCGGAAGCGGTGCAGTTGCCGCCTGTCTGCTCGTATTTCTGCTCTTTATGGGCAGCAGCGATCAGCAGCAGAACTCGGACGATTACCAGCAAGGTTCGACGGCTGGCGAAGAAACGCCTGAGGTGGCGCCTGCCGTGTTTGGTCCGCCTGTGCCCCCAAAGAGCACTCATTCATCATCAGTAACAACAACGGGGGAGCAGCAGACGAAACCGGCGAAGAAGGTAAAATCGCAGACGACAGAGAAAAAAGAGCAAAAGACCAAGACAGAAACTAAAACGCCACCTGCAAAGCAAACCGTCCAACCGAAAAAGCAGGTGGAACCCAAACCGCCCGTAAGGCCAGTCATCGATCCGCAGGAAGAAAAGCCGGTGTTTCCGATTGGCCTGGAAGAAAAGGACGACAGCAAGTCGGACAGAAACGAAAAAAAAGTGCGTGATGACGACGACCGCGACGAAGATGATGACGACAAGTCCGGCGGCAACAGAGGGAAATCGCGCGACAGAGACTGACGCCCCCCTTTGCGTGTGCAGTGTTCGTGCGTTCGTGACAAACGCGCTTTTTGCAATTGGACCGGCACCGGCAGGGAAGGAACTGCGTATATTGCAGTATCCAGCACCCCCTGCTTACCGTTTCAGGAGAAGGCATCCCGGGACTTCTCCCAGAACGTTTACATAGAGGTGCCCATATGAAAAACCGCAGCGATCCAGGCTGCGGTTTTTCGTTTCGCTCTGCAGGAGCGCGTCGCCTTGAGAAAAAACGGGCCTTTGTCCGCCCATGCCGGTGATCGAGACATCCGCGGTGCCCGTTGCGCGCATCTGTGCTATAATAACCCAGGAATACGAAGGAGGAGGAGAAGCCATGCCGCTGCTTTCGGCCATCCGGGAGATCAGACAAAAGCAGTTTGCGCCGGTGTATGTTCTGTACGGCCCGGAGTCCTTTCTCGCCGAAGAGTTTCTCGCGGCGGCCCGCCGGGAGATGATTGACCCGGCCTTCGCCGATTTGAACCTGAGCGTGTACGACTGCACGGAAACACCGCTCGCCGAGATCGTCCAGGATGCGGAGACGCTGCCGTTTCTGGGGGAACATCGCCTGGTGATTGCCCGGCAGGCGTACTTTTTGACCGGCAGCAAGCCGGCGACGAAGGTAGAGAGCGATCCCGACGCGCTGCTTGCCTATCTGGAGCAGCCGCCGACCTACACTTCGCTCGTGCTGCATACGGAGGCGGACAAGCTGGACGAGCGAAAAAAACTGGTCAAGATCCTTCACCAAAAGGCCAAAGTGATACCGTTTCAGCCGCTGCGAGACGCCGATCTGTACGCGTGGGTGGAGCGTCAGGCGGAGAAGTACCACGCTGTCATTGAGCGGCCGCAGGCAGTGAAGCTGGTGGAGCGCGCAGGAGGCGACCTGCGCCTGCTGGACAAAGAGCTGGAAAAGATGGCGCTGTTTGTGGGGGGAAGCGGAGCGGTCATCACGGATGAGGTGATCGAAACGCTGGCCTCGCGCACGCTGGAACAAGACGTGTTTGCCCTGATTGAGCATACCGCCGCAGGCAGGCTGGACAAAGGCCTGCGGATGCTGTACGACTGTCTGAAAACGGGCGAAGAACCAATTCGCCTCGTGGCGCTGCTGGCCAGGCAGTTCCGCTTGCTGCTGCACGTGCGGCAGTGGGCGCCGCGGGGGTATTCGCAGCAGCAGTTGGCCGGCATGCTGAAAGTGCATCCGTACGCGGTAAAAAAAGCGATGGAACAAGCGCGTCACTTTTCCGAAGCGGCGCTGCGAAGGCTGTTGGCCGTATTGGCCGAGGAAGACTACCGGATGAAGTCCGGACAGGTGGACAAGCGGCTGGCCCTGGAACTGTTCATGACGCGCGTCTACGAGGAACGGACCAAAGCAAAAAACCCGTGAACCAGGTGTTCGCGGGTTTTTCTGATGTACCGATTACTCTTACGCTACCGGAGCGGTCAGAGCGTTGAACTTTTTCATCAAGCGGGACTTTTGACGGTTTGCTGCGTTTTTATGAATGAGACCTTTCGTAGCGGCCTTGTCCAGCTTTTTCACAGCCACCAGAAGAGTGGATTTCGCCAGTTCGACATCGGAAGCAGCGACCGCTTTCTCAAAGTTCTTCATTGCAGTACGCAGGTCGGACTTTTGAGAAGCGCGTTGTGCGCGGCGCTTTTCGATTTGTTTGGTGCGCTTGATCGCGGATTTAATGTTTGGCATGTGTGTCACCTCCTTAGACGACCATAGGCATGCAGGAAATACAACAAAACTTATTCTAGCACGCAGACTTGCCATTTGCAAGAAAGGATTCGGAATAAAAAACGGGGTTTCAAGCAACCTAACAGCAGGAACAAAATGGAGAAGGGAGCAAGTACAGATGGAGCACAATCTCGATTTGTCCGGTTATTCCATCCGGACCGACCTGGCCCTCGAAGCACATGAACTGGCCCAGCAGCAGCAAGGCGGCCAGATCCCCGGTGTCAGGATCGAGACGGACGATTCGGAAGAGGGGATCAAGGTAACGCGCCTGGCTGTGGAAAACGAGGAAGCGGGCAGGCAGATTGGCAAGCTGCCTGGCCACTACATCACCATCGAAGTGCCGAAGCTGCGCAACAACGACACGGCCGTCGAAGAACGGGTAGCCCAGCGGTTCGCCCGTGAATTTGCCCGGTTTCTCAGCGAACTGGGAATTACGGAAGAAAAGAAGGCGCTCGTCGTCGGCCTCGGCAACTGGAATGTGACGCCGGACGCGCTGGGACCGATGGTGGTGGAAAACCTGCTCGTCACCCGTCATTTGTTTACGCTCGCTCCCGAGACTGTGGAAGACGGGTACCGCGAAGTGAGCGCCCTCTCGCCGGGGGTGCTGGGGATCACCGGCATCGAGACGAGCGAGATTATCTTTGGGGTGGTGGAAAAGAGCAAACCCGACTTCGTCATCTGCGTCGACGCGCTGGCCTCCCGTGCGCTGCACCGTGTCAACACCACGATCCAGATTTCTGATACGGGAATTCATCCCGGCTCCGGCGTCGGCAACAAGCGGAAGGCAATTGACGAAAAGACGTTGGGCATTCCGGTGATCGCGATCGGCGTGCCGACGGTCGTGTTTGCCTCCACGATTGTCAACGACGCCATCACCTATCTGCTCGGCCACTTCGGCCAGTCAATGAAGGAGAGCAACCGGCCCGCCAACAAGCTGGCGATGAGCAGTCTGCCGGAGCGGAAAGAGCCGTATACGGAAGATGATCTGCCCGACATGGAGGCGCGCAAGACGTTTCTGGGCCTGGTGGGGTCGCTGCCCGAGGAGGAAAAACGGCAGCTCATTCACGAGGTGCTGCGGCCGCTGGGACAAGACCTGGTGGTGACACCCAAGGAAGTGGACGACTTTATCGAAGGGGTGGCCAACGTGCTCGCTACCGGGTTGAACCAGGCGCTGCACCGTGCCGTCAACAGTAAGAACAGCGCGGCCTACACCCACTGATGGCTGCCGTCCTGGCCGTCTGCCGGTGAGCGCTCCTCACTGACACCGCAGACGGAAAAACTAGCGGTGAGAGAAAAGGTAGAAAAGGGTTCTATCGTCTCTATGACGCTCATAGGCTAAAGCATAGACAAGCGTTCGGCGATTGCTAAGTCCGCTGTCAATGCAAACAGCATGAGGAGGGAGACAGATGGCAACCCTGATTCAGCGCCAATTTGTCGCGCTTTCCATTATCACGGCCTTCCTGTTCATCGTCACCAGTGTGATGGCGATGCACGGCAACCGCGTCATGATCGCCTCGTCGGCTGTGCAGCAGGCGGCGACCCGCGTGTCCAGCCTGGCTTTGCTCACATGGATGGGACAGGAGATTCCCACGCTGACACAGACGGTACAGGCCTCTACAGAGCGAGGCGTCAACAGCATATCCGGTTTTTTGTTTCAGGTGGCCACCGGCATCCAGCCTGGTGACCTGCGCAGCCTGCTGGGAAGGGAGCTGCCCGGCATGCTGACAGCGGATGACGCCCGCTTTGTCGTCGCCGGCAGGGACTCCACGCTGGCCGACCTGTACGTGGAATACCCCGCCTATCCGCATCAGGTGAACGATGCGGCGCCGTCTGGCAATACCGGTGAAACGGCAGCAAACGATGCACAGCCGAAGCCGGAGGAGAACAAGGCGGCACCGCAGCCCAACCCGACCACCGGCGGCAGGAAAATTGTCTACGTCTACAGCACCCACAACCGCGAGTCCTGGTACAGTGAAACAAAGCCCGTCGGGACATCGGTGGACCACCCTAAGCGCAACATCTCGCTGGTCAGCAAGCGGCTGGCGGAAGCGCTGAACGAACGAGGCATCGGCACGGAGTACAATGAGGAAGACATCTACCAAAAGCTGTTGGACAAAAAATTGGACTACGCCCTCTCCTACGCCGAATCGCTGCGGGCGGTCAAGGCGGCGACGCAGCGGAACCGGGAGCTGTATTACTTCTTTGACCTGCACCGCGACACTGCGCCGCGCAGCAAAACCACCGTCACCATCAACGGCAAGACCTATGCCCGCGTCTTGATGATCATCGGGAAGCGAAACAAAAACTACGAGAAAAACGAGCAGTTTGCCACCGAACTGCACCACCTGATGGAAAAGATGTATCCCGGCCTGTCCCGCGGCGTCATGGAAAAAGGGGCGAAAACCGACCATGGCGAGTATAACCAGTCCATCTCACCGGGAAGCCTTTTAATGGAAATCGGCGGAACCAGCAATACGCTGCAGGAGTCGTTGAACACGGCGGAAGCGCTGGCAGACGTGTTCGCCGAATACTACTGGCAGGCGGAAAAGGTGGGCAAACCGCTGACCAGCGAGCCTGCCAAGAGGTGAAGAGGCATGAACGTGACGGTGAAGCTGGCGGGGATGGTAGTGATCCTGTTGATCGGCGTGGCGTTGGGGCTGCAGACAGCAGAGCGCGGCATCCACAAGGTGAGCGGAACGCCGGAGCAGCAGCCGCAGACGTTTTACATCAAAAAGTTGGACAAGGGGCAGATGGAGATCGCGGTGATGGGTACACAGGTGCAGGCGGCGGCGCCGCGCGAGATGGTCAACTACGTGAGCAGCGCGGGCCAAACGCTGGGGCGGCTGGTGAAAGAAGGGACGAAGTCGGCCGTTGAGTGGGTGGCCAGGATTTTTGCCCCATGAGCGGTCGTTTATAGACAAATCAATGCAGGCAAACAGTCAGGTATTAATCAGGCCCGCTGCACATGCGGGTCTTTCTCGTTCGTTCGTATTGGTTCGCACAGGAGAATATTTTGTTTGTTTAGTCAAGTTATAATTATGTGAATTTAATACGTTGCCAAAAAATTGGATTAATGGCATAATTGATCACAGTTAGGCGTCTTGTCCTATGGAATATATCGGTAAGAGAGGTGCACGGCGTGTCACAGCCTTTGCTTGAGATCGAAAACCTGCAGACGCACTTTTTCACGGACCGCGGACAAATCCCGGCCGTCGACGGCGTTTCCATCAAGGTAAACAAAGGAGAAGTGGTCGGCATTGTCGGCGAATCCGGGTGCGGGAAAAGTGTGACCTCGCTTTCCGTGATGAGACTGGTCCCCAATCCTCCTGGCAAGATTGTCGGCGGCTCCATCCGGTTTAAGGGGGAAGAGCTGGTCACAGCCAGCGAAAAGCGCATGAGGGAGCTGCGCGGCAATGAGATTGCGATGATCTTTCAGGAGCCGATGACCTCGCTCAATCCCGTTTTCACGATCGGCAACCAGATTGGGGAAGTGATTCGAATACATACCAACGTGACGAAAAAAGAGGCCAGGCAGCGCTCGATTGACATGTTGAAAAAAGTGGGCATCCCGCGCGCGGAAGCGATCGTGGACGAATACCCGCACCAATTGTCCGGCGGCATGAGGCAGCGGGTCATGATTGCCATGGCGATGGCCTGCAATCCCCAGCTGTTGATTGCGGACGAACCGACGACGGCGCTGGACGTGACGATTCAGGCGCAGATTCTCGATCTGATGCGGCAGCTCAATCGCGAGTCGGAAACGGCGATTATGATGATCACCCACGACCTCGGGGTGGTTGCGGAGATGTGTGACCGCGTTGTCGTGATGTACGCGGGCAACGTGGTGGAGGAAGGCGACGTCCGCTCCATCCTGAAAGAGCCAAAACACCCGTACACGGTCGGGCTGCTTAATTCCCTGCCCAAACTGGCGGGGGAGCGGAAGCGGCTGTACTCCATCCCCGGCAACGTGCCCATCCCCGGATCGCTCACCGTAGGCTGCCGATTTGCCCCGCGCTGCGAGCACGCGACCGACAGGTGCAGGGCAGAGATGCCGGAACTGAAAGCGGCAGGACCGAATCGACGCACTCGCTGTTGGCTGTACGATTAACCCGAAAGGAGCATGCAGGTGGCTGAAGATCTGCTGATTGTCAAGAATCTGAAAAAATACTACTCCATCACAGGCGGCGTTTTCGGGAAAGAGGTTGGCGTAGTCAAGGCGGTGGACGACGTATCGTTCACGGTCAAGCGGGGGGAGACGCTCGGCCTGGTGGGCGAGAGCGGCTGCGGCAAGTCGACGACCGGACGCTCTCTGCTGCGGCTGATCGAACCGACCGCCGGAGAAGTGATATTTGACGGCGTCAATGTCACCGCGCTCACAGCGGACGAGATGCGCAGGATGCGCCGCCACATGCAGATTGTCTTTCAGGATCCGTTCGCCTCTCTCAACCCTCGTCACAATATTGAAAAGATTTTGGAAGAACCGCTCGTGGTGCACGGCATCGGCACGCCAGACGAACGGAAAAAGCGGGTGCGGGAGATGCTGGAAGTGGTCGGTTTGAGCAGCGCCCACGCACAGCGCTATCCGCACCAGTTCAGCGGCGGCCAGCGGCAGCGGATCGGCATCGCCCGGGCCCTGATGCTCAACCCCAAACTGATCGTGGCAGACGAACCGGTGTCGGCGCTGGACGTATCCATCCAGTCGCAGGTGCTCAACCTGATGCAGGATCTGCAGCAGGAATTGGGGCTCACCTACCTGTTCATCGCCCACGATCTGAGCGTCGTACGCCACATCAGCGACCGCGTCGGCGTGATGTACCTGGGGCGACTGGTGGAACTGGCCGACAGCGAAACGCTGTACGACCAGCCGCTGCACCCGTACACGCGCGCGCTGCTGTCAGCCGTGCCGTCGCCTGATCCGGATGCCGTGCGGGAACGGATCATCCTGCAGGGAGATGTGCCCAGCCCGGCCAATCCGCCCGGCGGATGCACATTTCACACCCGCTGTCCCCATGTGACCGAAGAATGCCGCAGCGTGCGTCCCGCATTTCAGGACGTTGGCGGCGGCCATTTCATCGCCTGTCATTTGTACAAGACGTGAGTCACGAGGGGACCGGGGAGGAGCGAAAAGCACCCGCACGGTCGGGAGCAACGCTGCCTGTTCCCAGGCAAAGGGGGGGATGCGGAAAAACGGTGACGATCCAAATCTTTCGAATAATGGCGTGAAGAAAAACGGAGGAAAAGGGGGCACTCATCCATGAAGAAGAACGTGCTTACTGCTGCAATGGCCAGCCTGTTGGCGCTCTCCATGGCGCTGGCAGGATGCAGCGGCTCGCAAACGGCTCAGCAGCCGGCTGACCAATCGGGGCAACAACCGGCGCAGACGGCGACGGAACCGGCCAACAACGGTCCCAAGCAGTTGATCATCGGCCGCGGCGCTGATACGAAAAGCCTTGATCCCATCCGGGAGACCGACGGTGAAACCTTTAAGGTGACGGAAAACATATACGAAACGCTGGTCAGCTATGAAGACACCAGCACCAAGGTCATTCCCGGATTGGCGGAGAGCTGGGAGATTTCACCGGACGGCTTGACCTACACCTTCAAGCTCCGCCAGGGCGTGAAATTCCACGACGGCACCGATTTCAACGCCGAAGCGGTCAAGTTCAACTTTGACCGCTGGATGGACAAGAGCAACAAGTACCACAACCCCGAGGGCTACCCGTACTACAACGACATGTTCGGCGGCTACAAAGGCGACAAGGATCACGTAATCAAGGAAGTCAAGGTGGTCGATCCGTACACCGTGCAGTTCGTGCTGAACCGGACAATGGCGCCGTTCCTGGCCAACCTGGGCATGTCGCCGTTTGCGATTGCGTCTCCGAAAGCGATCGAAAGCGGAACGCTCGGGGAGAAGCCGGTCGGTACGGGACCGTTCAAGTTCGTGGAATGGGTTCGCAACGACACCATCACGCTGGAGAAAAACCCCGACTACTGGAACAAGGGGCTGCCCAAGCTGGACAAGGTCGTCTTTAAAGTCATTCCGGAAAACACGGCGCGCCTGACCGCGCTTGCCTCCGGCGAAATCGACCTGATGGACGGTCTCAATCCGGACGATGCAGAGAGCGTGAAGGAGAACGAGGACCTGCAGTTGATCCTGCGCCCGTCGATGAACGTCGGCTATTTGGCGTTCAACACGGAGAAGAAGCCGTTTGACAATCCGAAAGTGCGTCAAGCCATCGGCTACGCCATCAACAAGCCGGAACTGGTCCAAGCGTTCTACAGCGGCCTGGGTGAACCGGCAACCAACCCGATGCCGCCCAGCCTCTGGGGTTACAACGACCAGATCAAGGACCGCGAGTACAACCTGGAAAAGGCCAAGCAGCTGCTGGCGGAGGCAGGCTATCCCAATGGCTTCAAGGTCAAGTTCTGGGCGATGCCGGTGCCGCGTCCGTACATCCCCGACGGCAAGAAGATTGCCGAGGCCATTCAGCAGGATCTGAAAAAGATCGGCATCGAGACGGAAATTGTCACGATGGAGTGGGCCACCTATCTGGAAAAAACGCGGAAAGGCGAGCACGACATGTGCCTGCTCGGGTGGACTGGCGACAACGGCGACCCGGACAACTTCCTGTATACACTGCTTGACAAAAACACGATCAACGGCAACAACATTTCCCGCTACAGCAATGAGGAAGTCCACCAACTGCTGCTGAAAGCGCAGTCCTTGCCCGATCAAGCGGAGCGGGAAGCCCTGTACAAGAAAGCCCAGGAGATCATTTTCAACGACGCGCCGCTGATCCCGCTGGTGCACTCCACTCCGCCGCTCGCCGCGAAGAAGAGCGTCACGGGCTATCAGCCTCATCCCAAAGGCAGCGAAAGCGTAGAAAAGGTAGACATCCAATAAGGAAGACGGCAACAAAGGGTAAGAGGAACCCTTCTTCTTACCCTTCTCTCATGTGCAAAACGCGAGGAAAGCGAGGAGATGGCCTTGCTGTCATACACGATTCGTAGATTGTTGATGCTGATTCCCGTGCTCCTTGGCATGTCGCTGATTGTATTTGCCATCATTCGCGCCATCCCCGGCGATCCGGCGCTGACCATTTTGGGAGAAAAGGCAAGTGCCAAAGCTCTGGAGGATCTGCGGCAGCAGCTCGGGCTGAACAATCCCTGGTACGTGCAGTACTTCCACTACCTGTGGGACGTTCTCAGGGGAGACCTGGGCGTATCCTTGCACACCAAGGCTCCCATCGCGAAGGAATTGGGGCCGTACCTGGCTGCCACCATTGAATTGACGCTGGTCAGCATGATATTTGCCGTTTTCATCGGCGTAAATGCCGGAATCATTTCGGCCTGGAAGCAAAACTCGTGGTTTGACTACATCTGCATGCTGGTTGCGTTGATCGGCGTATCCATGCCCGTATTCTGGCTGGGGTTGATGGAGCAGTGGCTGTTTGCCCAGGAGTTGAAGTGGCTGCCTTCCATTGGACGCGACAATCCGCGTGATCCCGTAACGGCGATTACGCATTTCTATATCATTGATGCGATGCTGGCCGGTCGTTGGGACCATCTCCGCGACGTGATCGAGCACCTGATTTTGCCGAGCATCGCGCTGGGGACCATCCCGATGGCGATCATCGCCCGCATCACCCGTTCCAGCATGCTGGAAGTGATGCGCTCCGACTATATTCGGACGGCACGTGCCAAGGGGCTGGGACAGTTTTTCGTGGTGTACAAGCACGCCTTGAAAAATGCGCTGATTCCCGTCCTGACCATCGTCGGGCTGCAGACAGGGCTGTTGATCGGCGGAGCCGTCCTGACCGAGACGATTTTTGGCTGGCCCGGCGTTGGCCGATACATTTTTACGGCGATTGGAAACCGCGATTATCCCGTCATTCAATCAAGCATTCTCGTCATCGCTACGATTTTTGTCCTGATCAACCTGTTGGTCGACCTCCTCTACGCCTATGTCGATCCGCGCATTAAATACCGCTAAGGAGGACGTCTTATGGCAGAAACCCATGTGGAAACGGTACGCGTGCAGCAAACCGACGAGCCGGTCTCGTCCCCTTGGCGCGACGCCTGGCGGACGCTCCGCAAAAACAAGCTGGCCATCGTCGGCTTCATCATCATTTTCGTGTTTGTCCTGCTGGCCCTGTTGGCTCCATACATTACCCCCTACGAATACGACAAGGGAGAGTTGATCAACAAGAACAAGCCGCCGTCGGCCGAGCACTGGTTTGGAACTGACTACAACGGGCGCGACGTGTTCACCCGGGTGATTTACGGGGCGCAAATCTCCCTGCGCGTCGGGCTGTTCTCCGTCATCGGATCGGTAATCGTCGGCACGTTTCTCGGCCTGCTTGCCGGCTATTACGGCCGCTGGGTGGACATGATCATCTCCCGGCTGTTTGACATCATGCTGGCCTTCCCCAGTATTCTGCTCGCCATCGCGATTGTGGCGATGCTCGGACCATCGCTGGAGAACGCCCTGCTGGCGATCGCCATCGTCAACATTCCTACCTACGGACGGCTGGTCCGTTCGCGCGTGTTAAGCCTGAAAGAGGAAGAGTTTGTCATGGCAGCGAAGGCGATCGGATCGAAAAACTCTCGGATTATCCTGCATCACATCCTGCCGAACAGCCTGGCGCCGATCATCGTCACCGGCACGCTGGGCATTGCGACGGCAATTCTTGAAGCGGCTGCCCTGGGGTTCCTCGGACTGGGGGCGCAGCCGCCGCAGCCGGAGTGGGGGCTGATGCTGTCCGACTCACGCCAGTACATTCAAAAAGCGCCGTGGACCGTCATCTTCCCCGGCTTGTCCATCATGCTGACGGTGCTCGGCTTCAACCTGATCGGCGACGGTCTGCGCGACGCGCTTGACCCGCGGATGAAACATTGAAAACGCCATTCCGTCCGGCTGTCGAGGCTGCTCGGCAGCCTTCCCGTATATAGACAAAGTCCGTGGAGCATGGGTGATAGGGCCCGCTCGCTTCTTTTTTTTCCGAGGACATGGTATCCTCGCTAGTAGATACCAAGAGAAAGCAGGGTGAGCAAGTTGTACCAGGAGCGCATGCAGCAGTTGCACACGTATATGGAAAAGGAAGAGTTGGACGCGGTGTTGATCACCTCGCCCAAACACGTTTACTATCTGACTGGCTTTTTTACGGAACCCCACGAACGCTTCATGGGCCTCATCATCCCGGCGCAGGGCGAACCGTCGTTGATCGTCCCGGCGCTGGATCGTGAAGCGGCGGCAGCGGCGGCTTCCGGGGTCAAGCAAATCCTGACGCATACCGATACGGATAATCCGTATGACGTGTTGAAGCAGGCGCTGCCCGCCGGAGTGACGCGGTTGGGCATCGAGAAGAGCCACATGACTGTGGAGCGCTTTGAAGCGATGAGCGCGGTCGTGTCGGCCAAGCGGTACGCCGACGTGGAGGAACCGCTCCGCGAAATGCGGTTGATCAAGTCGGCGGAGGAAGTGGCCCGCATCAGGCACGCCGTGCGGCTGGTGGAACAGGCACTGAGCGAGAGTCTGAAAAAAGTGAAACCGGGTGTCACCGAGATGGAGATCGTCGCCGAACTGGAATACCAGATGAAGCGGTTGGGGGCTGACGGGCCTTCGTTTGACACGATGGTGCTGGCCGGCGAAAAATCGGCGCTGCCGCACGGAACCCCGGGCAGCCGGCAGGTGCGCGAGGGAGACCTGCTGTTGTTTGACCTGGGCGTGGCGGCTGACGGCTACGTGTCCGACATCACCCGCACCTTTGCGATCGGCGAGATCAGTGCACAGCTTCGGGAAATCTACGAGACGGTGCTTGCGGCCAACGAAGCGGCCATCGCTGAGGTGCGTCCGGGTGTCACGCTGGCTCACCTCGACCAAACGGCTCGCCGCGTAATCGAGGAAAAAGGGTATGGTCCGTATTTCATGCACCGTCTGGGGCACGGATTGGGCATGGACGTCCACGAATATCCGTCGGTTCACGGACAAAACCAGGACGTGCTTCGTCCCGGCATGGTCTTCACGATCGAACCGGGGATCTACCTCCCGGGCGTGGGGGGCGTGCGAATCGAGGACGACGTGCTGGTGACCGACAGCGGCTGCGATGTATTGACGCAGTTCCCGAAACAGCTGACCGTCATCAGGTAAGGCTCAGACGAAAAACGAATATGGTGTTTCACGGTGCCGTCCGGGTGCAGGTCCGCCCGGGGGGCTTAAAAGGGAAGTTCGGTGAAAGTCCGACGCGGTCCCGCCACTGTAACGGGAGCGCCCTGCGACAGCCACTGTCTCGCCGGTCTGGCGAGATGGGAAGGTGCAGGGAGCGATGAACCCAAGCCAGGAGACCTGCCGTGAAGCGATCACGCTTTTACCCACGAGGATGGGGATGTGTGGAAAGCAGGGGACAGAAAGAAACGGCGCTCCGCGTCTGTTCTTTTGTCGTGTCCGCATGCAGACAGGCATCTTCCGTCCAATACGGGAGATGCTTTTTTGTTTGTGCGTAAACATGTGAGCCAGGTTTACAACAGGCAGGCGAGTATGTATTGGTGCTTTCGTCGGGGATGGCCTCTCCGTAGTCGGGGCGGCCATCCAGGCACTTGTCCGCAATTCCCTCGCTGATCCCGACATCCTGGGCGTCTCTTCGGGGGCGTCGGTCGGGGCGACATCGGTCATGCTGTTTGGCGCACTCCCGCTCCCCTGGACCCGTTTTTCGCCATAAACGTTGTAACATTTCGTCGGCCGGCCGCATCTAAACAGGTGAATGCACACGAAGGGAGGCGCGCCGCGTGGAAAAACTGCAGCCGACGGTGGAAGCGGTGCTGGAACAGATCATGCGGGAATACGGGACGCGCGTGCTTCGCCTGGTCACCTTGATGGTGAAAGACCGCAGTCTGGCGGAAGACATCACGCAGGACGTCTTTTTGAAAGCGTACCGTCACCTGCCCCGTTTTCGCGGCGAGAGCAGCATCCGCACCTGGCTCTACCGGATCGCCGTGAACGAGTGCAAAGGGTGCCTGCGCTCCTGGGCGTTTCGCAACCTGCTGCCTCGTTCCTGGATCAGCAGGGAGAGCGACGTGTCCGCGGAGCGGCAGGTCATGGAGCGGGCGCAACGGGACGAGCTGGTTCGCCTGGTGCTGGAGCTGCCGCCGCTGTACCGCCAGGTGATCGCGCTGCACTACTACGCCGATCTGTCCATCGCGGAAACGGCCGAAGTGCTTGGCGTGACGGAGGGAACGGTCCGGACACGGCTGCACCGCGCCCGGCAGCAGTTGAGACAGCGGATGGAGTCAAGGGAGGAATGGGAATGGAACGGGACAAATGGCTGCGAGAGCTGAAGGAGCGGGCCGACGAAACGGTGTGCAAGGACGTGACGTTTACCCCCGGAATGGAAGAAGCCGTGCGAAAGCGCATCAGACAGCGGTCGCAGCGGCAGAGGCGCGGACCGCTTCTGGCGTCGGCGTCCGCTGCGGTGACGCTGCTGGCCCTGTGGATGTGGTGGCCCGATGCGCTGCAGCCCAAGCAACCGGCCGCCCCTGGCCCCGCGCCGAAGACAACCGCACCGCCGCTGTTCGGCCTCGTCTCCTCTCCTCCCGTGCTGTGGAAAACGTCGCCGCAGATGGAGACGGTCCATGACGGCAAACCGTTCCGCTATGTCGGCGAGAAGCCGGTGCGCATCATCACGGATGAGCTGTACGAAGGACAGATGCAAAACGTGTTCTGGCTGCTGAATGGTCCGTTTGCCCCGGAAGTGAATCTGGTCGGGTGGAGCACCGAGGGGGAGCGCGTGGATCTGGGCAGCTACCGGGTGGCGGGACCGCAGTATGACGCGGACGGCCATTTTCCTTCCGGCATCGTTTTGCCGCATGCGGGTATCTGGAAGCTGCAGGTCGTCTCCGGCGGCAAGCATTTCGGACAGGTGTTCGTCGAGGTGAAGGAGGGCGTGTCGCCGGCCAACCGGGAACTGGTCACGCCGCTGATTACCCGCTACCTGCAGAGCATCCGGGGTGATCTTGACTGGCTCGGCGGTGAGCGGGACGTCAAACTGGATGTAATCGGCGTGGAAGCCCCCAATGCGGAGAACCGGCGCGTGTACGCATGGGTGCAGATTACCGGCAGGGGCGGGGACCAACAGCAGCTCGCGCTCAGCGCCCCGATGGTCTTTGACATCGCGTACAGGGTCTCTCGCGGCGGCAGCGCCGGGTACCAGGTCACAAGCCACCGCATGCCGGAGGACGGCAGCCGTTACCAGAGCAGCCTCGAGTCGATGTTTCCGCCGCAGATCGTGCAGAAACTGAAAAGGTACGGCTCTGCACACTGACAGGGCCGTACCCGGGTGCTGCTCCCCTAATTCCCCCGTCGCCCTCTCCTCCAGAAGGGGTGCGCCCCGTCATGCCCCTTCCATCTCCCATCTTCCCTCTCCTTCCGCCTCGTTCCTGCTTATTGCTCCGCTATCCGGCCTTTGTTATAATTGACCTTAGTGTATTTTTTCGGAACGCTATCTGAAAGCGACTTTCGGATGGCGTGGGAGGGAACAGACACAGATGGATCGCCGTGAAAGACAGAAACGAATTCGCAATTTTTCCATTATCGCCCATATTGACCACGGAAAGTCAACCCTGGCGGACCGCATTTTGGAGCTGACCGGAGCACTGTCGGCCCGCGAGATGGAAGACCAGTTTCTGGACACGATGGAGCTGGAAAAGGAGCGCGGCATTACGATCAAGCTGAACGCCGTGCGGTTGAACTATAAAGCCGATGACGGAGAGGAGTACATCCTGCACCTGATCGACACCCCCGGACACGTCGACTTTACGTACGAAGTATCCCGCAGCCTTGCCGCCTGTGAAGGGGCGCTCCTGGTGGTGGACGCCGCCCAGGGGATTGAGGCGCAGACATTGGCCAACGTCTATTTGGCGCTGGACAACAATCTCGAGATTATCCCGGTCATCAACAAGATCGACCTGCCCAGCGCGGAGCCGGAGCGCATCAAGCAGGAAGTGGAGGACGTCATCGGGCTGGACGCCAGCGACGCCTGCCTCACCTCGGCCAAAGCAGGGATCGGCATCAAGGACGTGCTGGAGGCAGTGGTGAAAAAGGTGCCGGCACCCGAGGGAGACCCGGATGCGCCGCTGCAGGCGCTGATCTTCGACTCCTACTTTGATCCGTACCGGGGCGTGATCGCATCCGTGCGGATCGTCAACGGTACGCTGAAAAAAGGTATGAAAATCAAGATGATGGCCACCGGCAAAACATTCGAAGTGACGGAAGTGGGCACCTCCACCCCCCGTCAGACGCCGGTAGACGAGCTGACCGTCGGTGACGTGGGCTACGTGGCTGCCTCGATCAAGACGGTGGGCGACACCCGTGTCGGGGATACGATCACGGATGCCAATCGTCCGGCCGCCGAACCGCTGCCAGGTTACCGCAAAATCAATCCGATGGTGTTTTGCGGTCTCTACCCGATCGACACCAGCGAGTACAACGATCTGCGCGAGGCGCTGGAAAAGCTGCAGTTGAACGACGCGTCGCTGCAGTTCGAACCGGAGACCTCACAGGCGCTCGGATTTGGCTTCCGCTGTGGCTTCCTCGGACTTTTGCACATGGAGATCATCCAGGAGCGGATCGAGCGGGAGTTTAACATCAACCTGATTACCACCGCGCCGAGCGTTATCTACCGCATCACCAAGACGAGCGGCGAAGTGGTTGAGATCGACAACCCCTCGAAAATGCCGGAGGCGCAAAAAATCGAACAGATCGAGGAGCCGTACGTCACGGCGACAATCATGGTGCCCAACGATTACGTTGGCGACGTCATGCAGCTCTGCCAGGGCAAGCGCGGGGAATTCCTCGACATGCAGTACATGGGGGAAAACCGCGTTCAGCTCAAGTACGACATGCCCCTCTCCGAGATCGTCTACGACTTCTTTGACCTGTTGAAGTCGGGCACCAAGGGATACGCGTCCTTTGACTATGAACTGGCCGGCTACAAGCCCTCCAAGCTGGTGAAAATGGACATCCTCCTCAACGGCGAAGTGGTTGACGCATTGTCGTTCATCGTCCACCGCGACAGCGCCTACCAGCGCGGACGCGTCATTTGCGAAAAGCTGAAAGAACTGATTCCGCGCCAGCAGTTTGAAGTGCCGATCCAGGCCGCCATCGGCAACAAGGTGATCGCGCGCGAGACGATCAGCGCGCTCAGGAAAAACGTGTTGGCCAAGTGTTACGGCGGCGACATCACCAGGAAGCGCAAGCTGTTGGAAAAACAAAAAGAAGGGAAAAAGCGCATGAAAGCCGTCGGCTCCGTCGAGGTGCCGCAAGAAGCGTTTATGGCTGTGCTGCGCATGGACGACAAAAAGTAGGCCTGACCGCGCGTCAGGTCTTTTCCATTCCACTATCGCAAAAAGGAGGGGAGCGGATATGCCGCAGTCGGTGTACATCCACATTCCCTTTTGCACCAACAAGTGCTACTACTGTGACTTCAATTCGTTTGTCACCAGCAACCCGCAGGTGATCGAAGACTATCTGGACACACTGGACAAGGAGATGGAGCGGACGTTTGCCCTGTGGCCGCCGGAGAAGATCAAAACCATTTTCGTCGGCGGGGGGACGCCGACGTTTCTCGACCGCCGCCAGATGCAGGTCTTTCTGGAGGCGGTGCGGAAGCATACAGAACGGTTCTGGGCCGACGATCTGGAATTCACGATGGAAGCCAACCCCGGCACCACCGACGTGGAAAAGCTCCGGCTGATGCGCGAGCTGGGCGTCAACCGGCTCAGTTTTGGCGTGCAGTCGTTCGACAATGCGCTCTTGAAGCGGCTGGGCCGGATTCACGACGTGGACGACGTCTACCGCAGCATCGACAACGCCGTGACCGTCGGCTTTTCCAACCTGACCATCGACCTGATGTTCGGGCTGCCGGACCAGACGGAAGAGATTTTCCGCCGCACGCTGGAACTGGCGTTTGAGCTGCCGACCACGCATTTTTCCGCGTACAGTCTGAAGGTGGAAGAAAACACGCTGTTCCACACGCTGTACCAAAAAGACCAGCTTCCGCTCCCTTCGGAAGAGGCTGAGCTGGCAATGTATCTGATGTTGATCGAGGAGATGGAAGCGCACGGTTATCGCCAGTACGAGATCAGCAACTTTGCCAAGCCTGGCTATGAAAGCCGTCACAACTGCACCTACTGGCTCAATGATGAATACTATGGGTTGGGCGCGGGAGCCCACGGCTATGTAAACGGCGAACGGCACGTCAACGCAGGACCGCTGGCCGTCTACATGCGCATGGGCCAGGAAGGGCTGCCCCGAGTGGAGCAGTTTGCCGTCTCCCGCGAAGATGCCATGGAGGAACAGATGATCCTGGGGCTGCGGCTGCGCGACGGGGTGAACCTCGCCCGGTTCGCGGAGCGCTTCGGCGTCACGGCGGAGCAGGTGTTCGGACCGGTGATTGACGAAGAGGTGGCAAAAGGGATGTTGGAACGTGTGGACGGCCACCTGCGGTTGACCAAACAGGCCTTGCCGTTGGGAAACGAAGTGTTCGCCCGCTTCCTGCGCGATTAGCGGCAGGATCGGGTGGACAGCGTGCTGGGAAAACATTGACAAAACCTTCGCGTATTGATACCTTAGTAAATAGATTTAGCACTCGATGCTGTTGAGTGCTAACAACAGGGGGCGAAGACAGCATGTTATCGGAACGCCAACGACTGATTCTCAATGCGATTGTCGATAATTACATTCATTCCGCCGAACCCGTAGGCTCACGCACCATCTCCAAACGGGAGGACATCGGTTTCAGCTCCGCGACCATCCGCAACGAGATGGCTGATCTGGAAGAACTCGGGTACCTGGAACAGCCGCATACATCAGCTGGCCGCGTTCCCTCCACGAAAGGGTACCGCTTTTACGTCGACAACTTGATCAAACCGCACATGTTGAGTGAGTTGGAGTTGAGCAAACTGAAACAGCTGTTTGCCGAACGGATTCATCACTTTGAGAAGGTGATCGACTACACTGCTCAAATTCTCTCGCACGTGACCAACTACACGGCCATCGTGTTGGGTCCGGAGATTTTCGAGCATCGGCTGAAACACATTCAGATCGTTCCCCTGAATGAAACACAGGCAGTGGCCATCGTGGTCACAAACACCGGCCGCGTGGAAAACAAGCTGATTGACATGCCGCAGGGCGTTCGACCGCAGGAGATCGAGAAGCTGGTCAACCTGCTGAACAGCAAGCTGAGCGACGTGCCGCTGTGGCAGCTTCGCCAGCGCATGTATCTGGAAGTGGCGGGCGAGATGCGGCGTCATGTGGAGCAGTACGAAGAGATGCTGCGGATTCTGGAAGAGTCTCTCCAGCGGAAGGAAGGCGAACGCGTCTATCTCCGTGGTGCGACCAAGATCATGGATCAGCCGGAGTTCCGCGACGTGGACAAAGTGAAGGACATCTTGGAACTGCTGGAACAAAACGATCAACTGGTCCACTTGTTCGGACCTCCGAGTGAGGGCATCACCGTTCGCATCGGACAGGAAAACCAGCTTGACGCGATGAAGGAATGCAGCATCATCACCACCGCCTATTACATCGGCGGCAAGCCGGTCGGGACGGTGGGAATCCTGGGGCCGACGCGGATGGAGTACAGCCGGGTGATCACCGTGCTCAACTATCTGGCGGAAGGTCTGTCGCGTATGCTGACATCGCAGTTTGAGAAATAGTAGAAATCGTAATGGAGTGAAAGGCTGACCCGGTGCAGCGGCAGCGGACAGCCTGGGGAGGTATCGGAACGTTGAACGAGGACAAACTGACGCGAGACCACGAACAGGAAGCGGAAGCGGCAGCAGCCGAGCAGCAGGAAACCGCTGACCAGGAGCAGCAGGAAGCCGCCGCACAAGAGCAGGAGCCGGCGGCAGAGATCGACTGGCAGCAGGAAGCGGAACGCTGGAAGGCACAGGCGGAAGAAAATCATAACCGCATGCTGCGCGCCTTGGCCGACATGGAAAACCTCAGGCGGCGGACGCGCAAGGAGCAGGAGGATCTGGCCAAATACGCCTCGCTCAAGGTTATCTCGGAGCTTCTGCCCGTGATTGACAACTTTGAACGCGCGCTGAGTGCTGACAAGGATTCGATGACGGTCGAATCCCTGCTCGAAGGGGTCAACATGGTGTACCGCCAGATGTTGCAGATCTTTGAACGGGAAGGCTTGACGGCGATCCAGGCGACAGGCCAGCCCTTTGATCCCAACGTCCATCAGGCGGTAATGCAGGCCCAAGACCCGGCATACGAATCGGGCGTGGTCGTGGAGGAATTCCAAAAAGGCTACCTCTTCAAGGATCGCGTCATCCGTCCTGCGATGGTCAAGGTAAACGCCTGATTGTACTTATATAATTCCAGTTGGACAGAAGTGTAAGGAGGATATCCAGTATGAGTCGCGTTATCGGTATTGACCTTGGAACCACAAACTCTTGCGTAGCCGTGATGGAAGGCGGCGAACCGGTCGTCATCGCCAATGCGGAGGGCAGCCGCACTACGCCGTCCGTCGTCGCGTTTAAAAACGGCGAGCGGATCGTGGGAGAAGCGGCCAAACGTCAAGCCATCACCAACCCGGACAACACGGTGATCTCCATTAAACGCCACATGGGAACCAACCACAAGGTAACCCTGGAGGGCAAGGAGTACACGCCGCAGGAAATTTCGGCGATGATTCTGCAAAAACTGAAAGCCGACGCGGAAGCATACCTGGGCGAACCGGTCACCAAAGCGGTAATTACCGTTCCGGCTTACTTTAACGACAGCCAGCGTCAAGCGACCAAGGACGCCGGCAGGATCGCCGGTTTGGAAGTGCTCCGCATCGTCAACGAACCGACAGCGGCTGCACTGGCGTACGGCATCGAAAAAACGGAAGACCAAACCGTGCTTGTCTACGACCTGGGCGGCGGTACGTTCGACGTTTCCATTCTGGAGCTGTCTGACGGCTTCTTTGAAGTAAAAGCCACCTCCGGCGACAACCTCCTGGGCGGTGACGACTTTGACCAGGTGATCATCGACTACCTGGTAAGCGAGTTTAAAAAGGAACACGGCATCGATCTGTCCCAGGATCGCATGGCGATGCAGCGTTTGAAAGACGCCGCGGAAAAAGCGAAAAAAGACCTTTCCGGCGTGCTGACCACGACCATCTCGCTGCCGTTCATCACCGCGGACGCGACCGGTCCGAAGCACCTGGAGGTAAACCTGACCCGCGCCAAGTTTGAAGAACTGTCCGCGCACCTGGTAGAGCGCACCATGGGACCGACTCGCCAGGCGCTGCAAGATGCGGGACTGAGCCCGAGCGACATCGACCGCGTCATCCTCGTCGGCGGTTCCACGCGGATTCCAGCCGTACAGGAGGCCATTAAGAAATTTATCGGCAAAGAGCCGCACAAAGGGGTTAACCCGGACGAAGTGGTGGCGCTGGGCGCAGCCGTTCAGGCAGGCGTGCTGACCGGTGATGTGAAGGATGTTGTGCTGCTTGACGTAACACCGCTGTCTCTGGGTATCGAAACGCTGGGCGGCGTGTTTACCAAGCTGATTGAGCGCAACACGACGATCCCGACCAGCAAATCGCAGATTTTCTCTACGGCTGCCGACAACCAAACCTCCGTGGAAATCCACGTGCTGCAGGGCGAACGTCCGATGGCAGCCGACAACAAGACGCTGGGCCGCTTCACCCTGTCCGACATTCCGCCGGCTCCGCGCGGCGTTCCGCAAATCGAGGTAACGTTTGACATCGACGCCAACGGGATTGTGAACGTGCGCGCCAAAGACCTCGGCACCGGCAAGGAGCAGCGCATCACCATCACGTCCAACTCCGGCCTGACGGACGAAGAGATCGAGCGCATGGTGAAAGAGGCTGAGCTGAACGCAGAGGCGGACAGAAAGCGCAAGGAGGAAGTAGAGCTCCGCAACGAAGCGGATCAGCTGGTCTTCACGACCGAAAAGACCCTGAAAGAAGTGGAAGGCAAGGTGGATCAGGCGGAGATCGACAAGGCCAACGAAGCCAAGGACAAACTGAAAAAGGCGTTGGAAGGCGGCAAGATCGACGAGATCAAGACCGCCAAGGACGAACTGTCCCAGGTCATTCAACAAATCTCCGTGAAACTGTACGAACAGGCCGCTCAAGCCGCTCAGGCAGCACAAAACGCGGCTGGCCAAGGCGCATCCGGCGAACCGAAAAAAGACAACGTCGTCGATGCTGACTACGAGGTCGTCGACGACAAGAAGTAACCGAGTGTGAACGAAAAAAAGTCAAAGTCACGGAATGCTGACTTTGACTTTTTTTCAAGTCAGTCACATGCTATGATAACAGTTGACTGTCATGGGAGTGATCGAGCAGATGAAACGGGATTACTATGAGGTGCTGGGTGTCTCCAAGGGAGCGGATGCCGACGAGATCAAGAAGGCGTACCGCAAGTTGGCGCGCCAGTACCACCCCGACGTCAACAAGGCGCCGGATGCGGAAGAGAAGTTCAAGGAAGTAAAAGAAGCGTACGATGTCCTCTCTGACCCGCAAAAGCGTGCCCAGTACGACCGGTTCGGCCATCAAGACCCCAGCCAGGGCTTTGGCGGCGGGTTCGGCGGATTTGACACGTCCGGCATGGGCGGCTTTGGGGACATTTTTGACATGTTTTTTGGCGGCGGCAGACGGTCCAACCCGAATGCGCCGAGAAAAGGGGCGGATCTGCAGTTTGGGTTGTCGATTGACTTCACGGATGCCGTCTTCGGCAAGGAAACGGACGTGGAGATTCCCAAAGAGGCGGAGTGCGACACCTGCCGTGGCACGGGAGCGAAGCCGGGTTCCGGCATAGAGACATGCAAGACGTGCGGCGGCACCGGTCAGCAGGAAGTGGTGGCAAATACCCCGTTTGGCCGCATCGTGAACCGTCGCGTGTGCCCGACCTGCGAAGGCAAGGGCAAGGTGGTCAAGGAGAAGTGTACATCCTGCCGCGGTACGGGCCGGGTGAAGGTGCGCCGCAAAATTCACCTCAACATTCCGGCAGGCGTCGACGACGGAGCACAGCTTCGCGTCGCGGGCGAAGGCGAACCGGGCATAAACGGCGGCCCTCCCGGCGACTTGTACGTCGTGCTGCGGGTGAAGCCGCACGAGTTTTTTGAAAGGGAAGGCAACGACATCTACTGCGAAGTGCCGCTCACCTTTGCCCAGGCAGCGCTCGGGGACGAAATTGAAGTGCCGACGGTCGACGGCCGGGTTAAATTGAAGATTCCCGCCGGTACGCAGACGGAGACTTTTTTCCGGCTGCGGGGCAAAGGGGTGCCGTACCTGCGCGGAAGCGGCCGCGGCGACCAGCATGTGAAGGTGCGCGTCGTCACCCCGACCAAGCTGAACGAGCGGCAAAAGGAACTTCTTCGCGAATTCGCCTCCCTGTCTGGTGAGTCGATAAGCGGGTACGGCGTGGAAGATGAGGGTTTTTTTGAAAAAATGAAGCGGGCGTTCCGCGGCGAGTAGCCGGGAATCGCGTCTGTCAGCGAGACGTTGGCAGAACATGAGCAAAATTGGGGAGTTGGTAGTTCATGAAATGGTCGGAAATCAGTATCCACACGACAGCGGAGGCAGTGGAAGCAGTGTCCAACCTGCTATACGAGATGGGGGCCAACGGTGTCGTCATTGAAGACCCCGAGGTGCTGCATCGCGATTGGGATACGCCGTTTGGTGAAATCTACCAGCTCTCCCCGGATGATTTTCCGGACGAGGGCGTATTCGTCAAGGCGTATCTGCCGATGGATTCGAGTCAGCTGGTCGACGTGTTGGATGAGCTGAAGGAGCAGCTCAGCCACCTGACCGACTACGGTCTCGACATCGGCAAAGGCACGATTGCCGTCAATGACGTGCACGAAGACGAGTGGGCCCACGCCTGGAAAAAGTATTACAAACCGGTCAACGTCTCCGAGCGGATGACGATCAAACCGGTCTGGGAGGCATACGAGCCGAAGCGGCCAGACGAGATCATCATCGAGATGGACCCGGGCATGGCCTTCGGCACCGGCACCCATCCGACGACGATTCTCTGCCTGCGCGCGTTGGAAAAATACCTGCAGCCCGGCGACCGCGTCTACGACGTAGGGACGGGAACGGCCATCCTCAGCATCGCCGCCGTCAAACTGGGCGCCGACCACGTGCTGGCGATGGATCTGGACGAGGTGGCGGTCCGCTCCGCGGAGGCCAACATCGAACTGAACGGCGTCCACGAGCGGATCACCGTCCGGCAGAACAACCTGCTGGACGGAGTGGACGAGCAGGTCGACCTGGTGGTGGCCAATATTCTCGCAGAAGTGATCGTCCGCTTTACCGACGACGTATATCGCGTGCTGAAACCGGGTGGGGTGTTCATCGCGTCCGGGATCATCGCCGCGCGGGAAGCGGATGTGAAAGCGGCAATGGAGGCGTCCGGCCTTGAACTCGTGGAAACCATTTTCATCGATGACTGGGTAGCAATTGTGGCAAAAAAACGGTAGAATAGTGAGGTTGGCGAGATGCAAAGATATTTTGTCGAGCCACACCTCTTTTCCGAACAAGAGGTAACGATTGTCGGCGACGACGTTCATCATATCGTAAACGTGATGCGGGCCAAACCCGGCGAGAAAATCGTCGTGTGCGACGGGGCGGGCCGTTCGGCTGTCGCTCAGCTCGTCTCCCTGTCCGCAAAAGAAGTGACAGCATCGATCGTCCAGTTCCTGGACGAGCAGACGGAACTGCCGATCCGCATTACCATCGGACAGGGACTGCCGAAGGGCGAGAAGATGGAGTGGATATTGCAAAAGGGGACGGAAATGGGGGCGCATGCCTTTTTTCCGTTTACCTCCGAACGCACCATCGTCAAGCTGGACGCCAAAAAAGAGGCGAAGAAGCTGGAGCGCTGGCGCAAGATTGTCAAGGAGGCGGCGGAACAATCCCACCGGGCGGTGCTGCCGGAGATTCTGCCGCCTGCGTCGTTTCGACAAGCAATCGCGTCGGCCGCCGGTTACACGCAGCGTGTGATCGCCTATGAAAAGGAAGGCGGCTCTACGCTTCATCAGGTCTTTGCCGGCATGAGTCCGGGAGAGTCGCTCTTTGTGCTGATCGGGCCGGAAGGAGGCTTTTCTTTGGACGAGGTGAAGCAGGCAGAGTTGATGGGCTTTCAGTCCGTATCACTCGGTCCGCGCATCCTGCGCACGGAGACGGCCAGCCAGTACGTGCTGGCAGCCGCATCGTACCAGTTTGAACGCCTGGCCCCGTAGAGCGCGTAAGATGGGTCAAGGCTACTTACAGAAAGGAGGAAGCGCCATGTCTACGGTTGCTTTCCATACATTGGGCTGCAAAGTGAACAGTTATGAGACGGAAGCGATCTGGCAGCTGTTTAAGGCCAACGGCTACGAGCGGGTGGACTTTGAACAGGACGGCGCCGACGTCTACGTGATCAATACGTGCACGGTGACCAATACCGGAGACAAGAAGAGCCGTCAGGTCATCCGCCGTGCCATTCGCCGCAATCCTGACGCGATTGTCGCGGTGACAGGTTGCTACGCGCAAACTTCCCCCGGGGAAATTGCGCAAATCCCGGGTGTAGATATCATCGTCGGCACACAGGGCCGCGAGAAACTGATCGAATACGTGGAGCAAATCCGCCGGGAGCGCCAACCGATCAACGCGGTCAGCAACATCATGAAGGCGCGCGAGTTTGAAGAACTGGACGTCCCGTCGTTTACGGATCGCACGCGCGCGTCCCTGAAGATTCAGGAAGGCTGCAACAATTTCTGCACCTTCTGCATCATCCCCTGGGCACGCGGCCTGATGCGCTCCCGCAAACCGGAGAGCGTTCTCGAACAGGCCCGGAAGCTGGTCGATGCCGGGTATCTGGAGATCGTGCTGACCGGTATCCACACCGGCGGTTACGGCGAGGATCTGGAGAACTACAACCTGGCCAAACTGCTCGTGGATCTGCATCAGGTGGAGGGACTGAAGCGGATTCGCATCAGCTCCATCGAAGCCAGCCAGATTACTGACGAAGTGATTGATGTGATCAACAATTCGGATCGCGTCTGCCGTCATCTGCACGTGCCCCTGCAAGCGGGCGACGATGAGGTGCTGAAGCGGATGCGCCGCAAGTACACCACGGCGGAATTCTACGAAAAGATGGTGAAAGTGCGCGAAGCACTTCCAGGCGTCGCCCTGACAACCGACGTGATCGTCGGCTTCCCGGGCGAAACGGAACAGCAGTTCCAAAACACCTACGATTTCATCAAAACCGTGGGGTTTGCCGAACTGCACGTCTTCCCGTACTCCATGCGCACCGGTACGCCGGCTGCCCGCATGCCGGATCAGATTCCGGAAGAGGTGAAGCATGAGCGGGTCGCCCGACTGCTGGAGCTGAACCAGCAGCTGACGCTGGCATACGCCAAGCAGTTTGTCGGCGAAGTGCTGGAAGTGATTCCCGAACGCCCGTACAAGGAAGACCCGGACAGCGGCTTGCTGATGGGGTATTCCGACAACTATTTGAATGTGGTTTTCCCAGGCGATGCGTCGATGATCGGCAACATCTGCAAGGTCCGGCTGGATGAACCCGGCTCCGAATACTGCAACGGCACGCTTGTCCGCGTACTGGACAACGAGCGTCCTGTGCAACTGAAGGAACGGGCGATATGAAAGAGGTATCAGCGGGCGGCGTCGTCTACCGCTTTCACGACGAAGAACTGCTGCTGTTGCTGATTGAAGACCGCTACGGCAAGGTGACGCTGGCCAAGGGAAAACAGGAACTGGGCGAGACTATTGAGGAAGCGGCACTCCGGGAAGTGCTGGAGGAGACGGGAATCCGCGGGGTGCTCGGAGAAAAGCTGGACACGATTTATTACGACTACCAGCACGCAGTAACGGGAGAAGTGGTCAACAAGGAAGTCCACTATTTTCTGGTGGAGGCGTACACGACGGAAATTACCGTGCAGGTGGAGGAGATTAACGACGTTCACTGGTACACGCCGCTGGAAGCGTGGGCGCTCCAGCAGGAGCGAGGGTACCGCAACAACGACGACGTCCTGCGCAAGGCTTTGCAACATTTCGGGATCGAGGTGTGAGAAGGATGAACCTGAACAAGTACATTGACCATACCCTGCTGAAGCCGGAAACGACGGCAGCGATGATCGACAAGCTGTGCGCCGAAGCAAAAGAACACGACTTTGCTTCCGTCTGCGTCAACCCCACTTGGGTAAAGCGCTGCGCCGAGCTGCTGAAAGGCACTGATGTAAAGGTGTGCACGGTCATCGGGTTCCCGCTGGGAGCCAGCACTCCGGCGGTGAAAGCGGCGGAAACCCGTGACGCGATTGCAAACGGCGCTGCGGAAGTGGACATGGTCCTCAATATCGGTGCGCTGAAATCCGGCGATCTGGAGCTGGTAAAAGCGGATGTGAAAGCCGTCAAGGAAGCGGCTGGCAGCGTTTTGGTCAAAGTGATTCTGGAAACGGGCCTGTTAACGGACGAAGAAAAAGTGACCGCCTGCAAGCTGTGCGTTGAAGCAGGCGCCGATTACGTCAAAACCTCCACCGGATTCGGACACGGCGGTGCCACCGTGGAAGATATCGCCCTGATGCGCAAAACAGTGGGGCCGAATATTGGCGTGAAAGCCTCCGGCGGTGTGCGCGACCGCGCGACGGCGCTTGCGATGATCGAAGCGGGAGCGAGCCGCATTGGCACCAGTTCCGGCGTCGCGATCGTGACGGGCGCAAACGCGGGTGGCAGCGGTTACTGACACGTAAGGAAAGCCTGACCGTATGAGTGGTCGGGCTTTTTTCTGCAGGTGGGTCACACCTCTGCTCTGCAGGATGTGACAAAGTGTCTGAAGTGCGGATATTGGCGAAGTGAACCGCCTGACAAATCCCGGTGTAACCATATGGACAAAAACCGGGTGGAAGGAGCGCATCACATGAAAACCATCAAGGGCGTGTTGATTCTGCTTGCCTTTTTTGGAATGGGTACGCTGGCCAACAAATGGCTTCACGTCCCGCTGCCGGGCAACTTGCTGGGCATGCTGCTGCTGACGCTGGCGCTATGCACGGGACTGGTCAAGCTGGAGTGGGTCGAGACGGCCAGCAATCTGTTGATTCGGCACATGATGCTGTTTTTTGTACCGATTCTGGTGGGAGTGACTGCGTATCTCAAGTGGATTGCAGGCGACCCGTGGCCGATCGTTTCGTCGCTCGTGCTGGGTCCGCTCGCGGTGATGCTGGTGTCGGGGCGGGTCGTTCAGTGGTATCTGAACCGGCACAAGCAAAAAATGGAGCATCACCAACTGGAAGGGAGGATGCTCGATGTTTGACCAATTGCTTGCCGTTGCTGTCACACTGGCGGGATACAAGGCAGCGAGTGTGCTGGCGGAGCGCTTTCCCCGTCTGCAACCGCTGGTCGTGGCGACAATCTGCGTCTGGTTTGCCTGGTGGCTGATCGGCGAGGATTGGGAAGCGTACCGCGCCGGCGGGGAATGGATCTCGTTTTGGCTGGGACCGGCCACGGTTGCACTGGCTGTTCCGCTCGCCAAGCAGCTGAAGGAGTTCGTCCATATTTGGCGCGGCGTCCTGCTGGGTGTGGCGGCGGGCTGTGCCGTTGCGATCCTGACGGTCCGGCTGGTGGGATGGCTGCTGGGCACGGATCAGACGATGGTGCACAGCATGATGGCCAAATCGGTGACCACGCCAATCGCCGTGGAACTGACCCGCAGCATCGGCGGCATTCCGGCGCTGGGGGCCTTGTTTACCGTATTGACGGGGATCATCGGCGTCACCATTGCCCGTCCGGTCCTCTCCTGGGCGGGGATCAGGGATGATTGGGCAATTGGGATTGCCGTCGGCACCAGCTCTCATGCAATCGGCACAGCCAACCTGAACCGCGTCTCACCGGTGCAGACGGCGGCGTCCAGTGTGGCGATGATCTTGGCCGGTGTGGTGACAGCGCTGTACCTGATTCCGTTTTCCACGTAGACGGAGTTACCAGCGTCGTCGTTTCCTGTCCGGCACCAGCCACTGGACGGCAGCGGCGATCTGCCTGGTAAACGGCAGGGCGGCCAGGGAGCACACCACGTTGAACAGGGTCTGGGCATGAGCAATTCGCATCGACGGGCTGTCTGTCAACAAGCTGCTGACCATGGCAAGCTGTGAAAGAAACGGCAGAAAGGCGAGAGCGCCTACCAGGTTGAACAGCGTGTGGCACCAGGCGACCTGGCGGGAAGCCGCATTGGTGCCGATGCTGGCGATGATGGCGGTAAAGCAGGTGCCGATGTTGGCACCCAGCACGATTGCCAGCGCCGTCTCCATCGAGAGCACCTGGTGACTCATCAACCCCATGGTGATGGCGGTCGTCGCCGAACTGCTGTGGATGAGCGCTGTAAACACCATTCCGGTGATCAGGCCGATCCAGACGGAATGGCGGCTTTCCAGAAACAGCGAGCGAAACGCGTCCGACTGTTCCAGCGGTTTGGCCATCACCTGCATGGTGTCGATCCCAAGAAAGATCAGGCCGAAGCCGGCCACCACCAGTCCGATGCAGCGGGTCAGACGGCGCGGCATCAGCCACAAGGCGACGCCGACCAGGAGCATGGGCACGGCGAACGTCTCCAGCCGAAGCGCGATCAATTCGGTTGTGATCGTCGTCCCTACATTGGTGCCGAGAATGATTCCCACGGTCTGGGAAAAACTGATCATGCCTGCATGTGTAAGCCCGATGGTAAGGACGGTGACGGCGCTGGAACTCTGCAGCACCATGGTGCTCAACAAACCCACCCAAAAGCTGTGGACCGGCGTGCGCGTGAAGCGTCCCAGCCAGTCCGCCATTTTCTTCCCGGCGAGGTTTTGAAAACCGGTGCGCATGACATACATACCCAACAGAAAAAAACTGAGACCGAATGTAAAGGGAGCGAGGATGGCAGTCACGGAGCGATCCTCCTTACCAGCAATGAGAACACCCTTCGCGCAGCCAGCGTGTGCCATCTGAACGGGCACCGTGCAGGCTGTCGGGAGGGATTGAATTACTATACGCTATGCCTGTACCAAGACGAGCATGACAAGGAGGAACCGACAACATTGGCAAGAGTGATTCTGCACAAGCACCGAAAAAAGCGGCTGGAAGCGGGCCATCCGTGGATTTTTCAATCGGAAGTGAAGGAGATTCAAGGAGAGTATAAGCCGGGCGACATTGTCGAGGTAATCAACCACCAAGGCCACTTCCTCGCCAAAGGCTACATCAATCCCGCATCGCAAATCATCGTTCGCGTTCTGACGTACAATCAGGACGAAGCGATCGACTATGACTTTTTTCTCCGCCGCATCCGCGAAGCGGCCGCGTTTCGCTCCCGGTTCGTCGACAATCCGCGAGCATGCCGCGTCGTCTACGGCGAGGCGGACTTCCTGCCCGGTCTGATTGTGGACCGGTACGAAGACGTGCTGGTGGCGCAAATTCTCTCGCTTGGGATGGACGTGCGGCGCGACTGGATTCGGGACGCATTGGTGGAAGTGTTTCAACCGCAGGGCATCTACCTGCGCAACGACGTCCCCGTGCGTGAACTGGAGGGGCTGAACCAGAGCAAGGAAGTGCTGTACGGGGAATGTCCGCGGGAAGTGACAATTACGGAAAACGGCCTGACATACATTGTGGATATCATCGAAGGGCAAAAAACGGGCTTCTTTTACGACCAGCGGGAAAACCGAGCCGCCATCGCCCCGCTGATGAAAGGCTGGGGAGAAAAGCACGGCATCACCCTGAAGGAGATGGACGTGGACGGCGAACAGAAGATCGTCCCCGTAGACCGGCGCGGCAAAGTGGTAAAAAACCCCTACTGGGACGGGGCAGAGGTGCTGGAGTGCTTTACCCATACCGGGTCGTTTACGCTGAACGCATGCAAGCACGGCGCGAAAAAGGTGACGGCGCTCGATATCTCCGAGCACGCCATCGAGACGGCTAGGCGAAACATCATGCAAAACGGCTTTTTGCACCGCGTCGAATTCGTCGTTGCCAACGCGTTTGACTACCTGCGCGAGTGCGTCGATGCCGGCCGCATGTGGGACGTGGTCATTCTCGATCCGCCGGCGTTTGCCAAATCGCGCGCGGCGGTGAAGAGCGCCTGCCGCGGCTACAAGGACATCAATCTGAACGGGATGAAGCTGGTGCGCTCCGGAGGGTATCTGGTGACGGCCTCCTGCTCGTACCACATGTCTCCCCAGCTTTTCCTGGAGACGATCCAGGACGCGGCGATGGATGCCCGTAAAATCCTGCGGCTGATTGAGTGGCGGGGAGCAGGCAAGGACCACCCACAGATCAGCGGAGCGGACGAATCCCACTACCTCAAGTTTGCCATCTTTGAAGTAAGGGATCGGCGGTAACCATCCGCTGCCAGGAGCGGCGGACAAAAAACGAGCGGCATGTCGCAGCAGCGCGGCATGCCGCCTTTTTGCGCCGTTCTTCCGTCGGGCAGCAGGGGAAACATGCTTCTCTGGCTGCTGCGGAACGGGTCATCCGCATACAGAAATGGCAGTTGCTGGAACGAATCGGCACTGGTAAAATGAAAGCGCTTCTCAGAAAGAAAGGGGAAGGAAGAAGAGGAGGGATTGAGAGATGAGCATGTCATGGTCGCGTCTTGTGCTTGCGGCGGCGCTGATGGTTCCGCTGGTCCCGGCCGGCCTGTCATCCGCCGGAGCGATCTCGGAACCTGTCGTACCGGGCGCGCATGGCGTGACGGTCACCCGCTTTGACGGCCAGGCGGGAAACTGGCTGACCACGCGCAACCCGCAGCAGTACGCGGCGGCTGTCCAATTCGGCAATCTGGGGCTGGTCCCGGCCGCGTGGGGCGGTTGGGAAACGATGTACGATCCGGCCGAAGTGACGGGCACACAAGTAAACGGCGCGTTTGACGATGCGCAATTCGTCATTCGCGTGCCGGATGAGTGGAACGGCAAGCTGGTCGTGTCCGGCATCCCGGCCACTCGCAACGAGACGGCCACCGATCTGTTGTTTAGCGATTACGTGCTGGAAAAAGGCTACGCCTTTGCGGCCATTGACAAAGGGACGCAGGGAGAAAGCGATCCCGCCGATCCGCTGGCCAAAGTAAAAAACGCCCTCGCGTCCGAGGAAGACTCGGTAGCCGAGTGGCATGTCCGCTTCCGGCAGTTGACCAAGGCGGCGCAAGCCTACCTGGCGGCGCATCATCGAGACCGGCTGATCGATCCCTCCGACAGTACACCCGCTGCCCGACTGGTCTCGAAACAGCATCCAATCCCCACGTACGCCATCGGTATTTCCAACGGCGGGTACGTGGTCCGGTACGCTTTGGAACACGATGATCCGAAACTGACCAAAGAGCCGCGGCTGTACGACGGCGGCGTCGATTGGGAAGGGGTGCTGTGGCGCGCTGACAGGCCCAACCTGATCACCACACTGACCGACGTCGTCAACCACGCGGAAGCGGCCATCTACGGCCAGGGCAACGAGCGGGAGCGCGCCCGCGCAGCCCTGTACCGAGCCGGTGTGCCCAAAGGCTCGGAGAAGCTGTGGGCCTATTACGACCAGATCTACTGGTTCCTTACCCTCAACATCTACCGGGACGAGTTTGACCCGCACGCGCCGAAGCGCTTGCAGTGGCCGGACTACCTGCGGTTCAACGCCGACGGCACCCGCGACCGTTCGCTGGACGGCATCTATCGCACCTACGATTTCACCAAGCGGCCGAAAAAAGTGAAAGAAGCGGTGGAGGCGATCGAGAATACGGGCAGGATTGACGTGCCGCTGATCTCCGTGTTCGGCACCTGGGACGCCCTGATCTTCCCCGAGGTACATGGGAACGCCTACCGGCGGTTGGTCAAAGCGGCGGGACGGGAAAACCTGCACCGGCTCTACCTGGTGGAAAAGGGCAATCATGTCGACGGCCTGGTCTGGAGCGCATCGGACCCGGACAAGGAACTTCAGCCGCTGTTACCGTACGTCCATCAATGCTTTGACCTGCTTGTCGGCTGGGTGGAAGAGGGCAGGCAGCCGCCTGAAAGCGGGACGATTTCTGCACCGCGCGATCCCCTGCGGGTGAAGGACATCCGGACGGGGGAAGAGATCGACCCGTACTGACACGCTGAGCGGACATATGCGTCCGCTTCTTTTTTTGTATCGACAAAAAAACGGCCCGCTGTCCGGCGGGTCGAAAAACGCTGCGGTCAGGCAAACTGTTTGTCGGACAGGATGTCGCGAACCAGTTCCAGGGCTCGTTTGATGCCCAGTTCCTTGCCGAGCAGCACCTGCCCCTCGGCTGAGCTGGCCGCCCTGACTTTACTCAATTCCTCCAGTTCGTGCGTCAGCAGGTGTTCCAGGATGTAGAGGCGCACCTGGCCGATCTCCCGTTCGCTCTGCCGATCCCGTTCCTGGTACTTGACCAGCGCCAGACTTTCTTCCACGTACTTGTCGATATCGTCTTCCAAAAAACGGGAAGCTGTGCAGATGATCTCGCGGTACTCGTCCGTTTGGGAGGGGATGACGCGCAGTGCGTGTCCGAGGTGGGCGAGCAGAAACTTGTGGAGCACGACGCTGTTGCGCGTGTAGGCGTTGTGCAACAGGGAGTACTCGCCCAAAAACGTCCCGGTCTCCTTGTCGTAGCGGTGCAGGAGCGTATAGGACGAACAGTACGTACAGAAGAGCAGATAGTCTCTCATGGACATTCCCCCTGCGTTGAGAAAAGTCTTCTGTGACGTTTTTTCACAGGATATGTTGGACGGCGGCTGCTTGTGCTTCTCCTGTCCCCTTGTATTTGCGGAAGGGATTGTGTATGCTGAATGGGGTATTTGCGCCCGGCGCACACCATAGGCGGGCGTTTGCATACCATGGGAGAGCAGGAGACGCGTGAACGCGCTTTTGCGCAGGCAAGGCGAAAGGAGCTTGGAGTTCATGGGGAACAAAATTCGGCTGGGGATTATTTACGGAGGGAAGTCCTCGGAACATGAGGTTTCGCTGCGCACCGCCCTGTCGATTATGAAGGCGGTCGATTTTGATAAATACGACATTTTGCCCATCTACGTGACGCTGGATGGAAACTGGGTGAAAGGGGAGAACCTCAGGGGCATTTTGCCGGAGGGTACCAACGAACTCCGCCTGACAAACGGGGCGGTGTCTGTCAGCAGCGAGGTGAAGATGGAACAGGTGGCTGTCAGCCGCACCTCGCCGATCTTTGGCGTCGCCCAGGAAGTGGACGTGATTTTTCCCGTCGTGCACGGCCCAAACGGTGAAGACGGCACGATTCAAGGCCTGCTGGAACTGGCCAACCTGCCATATGTCGGAGCTGGTGTCATGGCATCGGCAGTGGGCATGGACAAATGGATGATGAAAAACGTGTTCGCCCAGGCGGGACTGCCGCAGGTGAAATACGTGGGCGTGCTCCGGTCGCAGTGGGAACGTGACCAGGAGGGAATCATCGCGCGCATCGAGCAGGAACTGGGCTACCCATGCTTCGTAAAACCGGCCAACATGGGGTCCAGTGTCGGGATCAGTAAGGCAAAAGACCGGCAGCAGTTGATCGACGCGATGATGCTGGCCGCCAAATTTGACCGCCGGTTGATCGTGGAGCAGTTCGTCAAGGCGCGCGAGCTGGAAATCGGCCTGCTCGGCAACGAGGAACCAATCACCTCGGTCGTGGGCGAGATCGTGCCGGCCAAGGAGTTTTACGATTACGAAGCCAAGTACAAAGGCGCCGGCACAGAACTGCAGATTCCAGCCCGGATTCCGTCCCACGTGGCAGAGCGGATCGCTGAAATGGCCAAAATCGCATACTGCGCCCTGGATGCGTCGGGCCTGTCGCGGGCAGACTTTTTCTGGGACGAGGAAAACGACCAACTGTATATCAATGAAGTGAACACGATGCCCGGCTTTACGCCGTTCAGCATGTACCCGCTGCTGTTCCAGGAAGCGGGCATCAGCTACAGCGAGCTGATTGACCGGCTGGTCCAGCTTGCTCTGGAACGCCACGCCGACAAACAGCGAAACGTGGTGGATGCAGAAGAGTTGGAATAATGGGGAATGTAGAGGGAGTGCCCTGGGGCGCTCCCGTGTTCATTTTTGGACAAGGAGCCTCTGTAGCGAGGCTCCTTGCTGTTTTTCGTTTTCAATTGTGGTCACGCGTGATCTTCCAGCGCCTGAAGCAGCGTCCACAGTCCCATGCCTTGCGACGCTTTGAACAGAAAGGCGTGATGGGCGTCGCGCACCGCAAGGAGCGTTTCGACTGCTTCAGCCTTGGTCGGGAAGTAGCGCTTATTCCCCTCGTACGCGTCATACAGGTGCTGCGCTTGCTCACCGACGGCCACGAGCAGTTCGATTCGGTCGCGGTAGCGGTTGGCGAAAGCCCCCACCTGGGCGTGCATGGCCGGGCTGTTCTCGCCAAGCTCAAACATGTCGCCCAGCACCAGCACCTTTTTACGCTCGGGGAACAGATCCGCAAACGTGGAGATCGCCGCTTCCATCGACGAAGGGCTGGCGTTGTACGCGTCGTTGATGTAGAGCGGGCCATGGGCGGACTCGATCCGCTCGAAACGCATGGCCGACAGGCGCACCGTCGCCAGCGCGCGGATGATCTCCGCTGTCGTCATGCCGAAGTGGCGGCCGATCGCAACAGCCGGCAGCGCGTTCAGGACGTTGTGCGTGCCGAACAGCGGCAGGAAGGCCGCGAAGCGCTCCCCGTCCCGGAAGCAGACGTCAAATCGCGTCCCGTCGTCAGCGGATTGGATATTCTCCGCCCAGATGTCAGCGGGGGCGTTGACGGAGTAGTACATGATGCGGCCCGGATAAAGTGGCGCCACCTTGCGCAGGTATTCGCTGTCTCCGTTCAAAAGGACCAGTCCGTCCGGATCAGTGTGGGGAAGCAGTTCTGCCTTGGCGAGCGCGATTTTCTCCCGCGAGCCAAAAAACTCGATGTGGGCTTCGCCGATATAGGTAATCACGCTGATCTGCGGCTTGACCAGCGAGGCCAGCAGGTCGATTTCGCCAGCGTGGTTCATGCCCAGCTCCAGCACGGCTGCCTGATGCTGCTCTTCCACCTGCAGCAGGGAGTAGGGAACGCCCAGGTGGTTGTTGAGATTTTTGTAGGTCTTGTGGATGGAAAACCGGCTTTCCAGCAGGTGGGCGACGATGTCCTTCGTTGTCGTTTTGCCGTTGCTGCCGGTAATGGCCACAAAGGGTATGGAAAAGGACGTGCGGTAAGCAGCTGCCAGCTTTTGAAACGCGCGCAGCGTGTCGTTCACCAGAATCAGGCCGAATCCCGCCGGCAGGCTGTCTGGCACCTTTTGTTCGTTGGAGATGATCGCTGCCCGTGCGCCTTTTTCCGCCGCCTGCAGGAGAAAGTCGTGTCCGTCCCGCGTTCCGGCAATCGCCACGAACAAGGCACCCGGCAAAAGCTGACGCGTGTCAAAGTGAACGGATGTCACCGTCAGCCCGGGATCGCCCGCCAGCAGCAGCCCTTCCGCCATAACGGCCGCTCGTCCCAGTGCAATTTCTCTCATAGGTCCAATCCCCTTTTCATCGAATCGTTTTCGATCGTGGAAACCACGAAGTCATGCTAACACTCCTGTTCGGCCGCGGCAAGGAAAAAATGACGGTCCCCATCGCAGACAGCCGAACAGGTCAATGATCATGAAACAGTCATGCGTACAGGTTGCTGGTAGTTCAGGTGGCGATAAAAAAGCATAATGGCCACAGACGGCGAAAAACGCCCGAAAACGAAGATTCGGGCGTCTGTTACATCATGTATGGCAGCGGGACCTATTCAGATATTGGATCGGCTTTTATAACTTTTTTTAACCAGTACAATTACCCAGTTGCCTCTTATTGTAATATATTCCCTTCCGATTCACAATCATGCCGCGCGTTTGAACAGTTCAGTCACAAACGTCGCAACAATTTCTCTTTACGGCAAAGCGGTTTTGCGTAAGCGTGCTTTTCCTCTCCTGACAGAATTGCGCCTCGGTCAGCTGATCTTTACCCCAGCAGGAAAGGAGGCCATGAGTGAACGCACTGCTGCCTCTTCCGAGCTGGCTTCCAAGAATAAGTTGGAAAGAAAGGTTGACCTGTCTTGGTTTTCTGTCCTATAATGTAGTGTGACAGTCTGTTGGTAACAGGCGTCCCACGGTTTTAGCGGAGGGAGGGAAGACAGATGGCAGAAGTTCGAGTCAAGAAAAACGAGTCTTTGGAACAGGCACTTCGTCGCTTCAAGCGTGAGAGCGCCAAAGCAGGGGTTATGGCGGAACTGAGAAAACGCCGCCACTTCGAAAAACCCAGCGTGCGCCGCAAGAAAAAATCCGAAGCAGCTCGCAAGCGCAAGTACTAATTGACGGAGGGCTCATCATGAGTGTAATGGAGCGACTCGATCAAGATATGAAGCAAGCGATGAAGGACAAAGCTGCGCTGAAACTCTCTGTTATTCGCATGGTGAAAGCTGCGTTAAAGAACGAAGAGATTAGTAAAGGTAGACTGTTGTCTGAAGACGAAGAGCTGACCATCTTGACTCGCGAGTTAAAACAGCGCCGTGAATCCCTCCAAGAATTCGAAAAGGCGGGTCGTGACGACCTCGCCGCCAAAACACGAGAGGAAATCGACGTGCTCTCCGCGTATCTGCCCGCTCAATTGAGCGAGGACGAACTGCGCGGCATTGTACGGGACGCGATTGCCGCCACCGGAGCCACCTCCAAAAAGGAGATGGGCAAGGTGATGGGGGCGATCATGCCGAAAGTAAAAGGAAGAGCCGACGGTGCTCTCGTGCAAAAGATTGTATCTGAGGAATTGCCATCGTAATGAGGATCAACCTCATCTAGATACGCACAAAAGACTCAGTCCCATGCGGCTGGGTCTTTCTTTATGGCACGAATAAGGCAATCAATAAAAAATTATGAAACGGGCGTGAATCTGACCCGTATACCTAAGTAGCCATTCGAGGAGGCTGTATAAGGAAAGGAGGTGGAGGTAATGAATGTGTCACGCATCGTTTCCCGTCCCGTTCGCTTGTTGCTGGCGCTGCTTTGCGTGGCGATAGGGCTCGCCGGTCTGCTGGCCGGAAGTCCGGCTGCTGCCAAACCGTATCAGAAAGCGGTCTGGATTCCCGTGGAGCACCAGATCGAGCAGGGGCTGGAAAGCTTTCTGAAGCGGGCGTTTGCCGAAGCAACGAGTAAGGGCGCGGATCTGATCGTGCTGCACATCAACACCCCCGGCGGAGAAATCAATGCGGCCGACTCCATCGGCCAACTGGTCAGACAATCGCCAATCCACGTGGTGGCCTACATCGACAATCAGGCGTTTTCGGCCGGCACCTATATCGCTCTGAACGCAAACGAAATTGTCATGACCCCAGGCAGCAGCATCGGGGCGGCGACGCCGATTGACCTGGCGGGCAACGCCGCCGACGTGAAGATCATCTCCGGGTGGGCTAACAAAATGGAGGCGGCAGCCAAGCTGAACAACCGCAATCCGGACGTGGCCCGGGCCATGGTGGAAATCGACCGGGAGTTTCCGGGGTTGAAACCGAAAGGCACCGTTCTTTCCCTGGATGCCGAGCGGGCCAAGCAGTTGGGCTACGCCGAACAGGTGGTGGCCAACAAGGCACAGCTTCTCGCGTATCTGGGCGTCAATGCGGATGAGCTGGAAACGATTGAACCGACAATCGGCGAGCGGGTGGCCCGTTTTGTCACCAGTCCGGTTGTCATGAGCCTTCTGTTGATCATTGGTCTGGTGGGCATCGTCGTCGAGCTGTTTGCCCCCGGATTTGGCGTGGGCGGCACGGTTGCGTTGTGCGCCTTTGGTCTGTACTTCTTCGGCCATTACGTGGCGGGATTCGCCAATTGGCTGCATATCTGCCTGTTTGTTCTGGGCATCCTGCTGATGATATTGGAAATCTTCGTTCCCGGCGGGATCGTCGGTGGGCTTGGCTTCATCAGCATTGTCGCCGGCTTGGTCATGGCTGCCTACGACACAAAACAGGGGCTTGCATCGCTGGGGATCGCTGTCCTGGTCACGGTGATCGTCGCCTTCGCGCTGATTAAAAAATACGGCATCAAAGGACTGATCAGCCGGTTTGTGCTGGGTGACGTGCAGCGCAATGAAGCGGGCTACGTGGCGCCGAAGGACCAGCGGCACCTGCTGGGCAAGGAGGGGATTGCCCTGACGCCGCTTCGACCGGCGGGCGTGGTCAAGATTGAGGGGCGGCGCATTGATGCCGTCAGCGGAGGCGGATTTATTGCCGCCGGCACCCCCATCACCGTAATACAGGTGGAAGGCAGCCGCGTTGTCGTGCAGGAACAAGAACAAAAGGAGTAGATGATTCATGTTGGATAGCGGATTGATTCCTATCATTTTTATGGTGGCAGTGGCGATCGTTGTCCTGTCGATCTTTTTCTCATTCGTCCCGGTAATGCTCTGGATTTCCGCGCTCGCCTCCGGTGTGCGCGTCGGCATCATCACGCTGGTGGCCATGCGGCTGCGCCGCGTGATTCCTTCGCGCATCGTCAACCCGCTGATCAAGGCGAGAAAAGCGGGGCTGGAGCTTGACACGAACCAGTTGGAAAGCCACTACCTGGCAGGCGGAAACGTAGACCGTGTCGTCGATGCCCTGGTAGCTGCACAGCGGGCTGACATTCCGCTCGGCTTCGAGCGGGCCGCCGCGATTGACCTGGCGGGCCGTGACGTGCTGGAAGCGGTGCAGATGAGCGTAAACCCGAAAGTGATTGAAACCCCCGTCGTCGCCGCCATGGCCAAGGACGGGATCGAGGTAAAGGCAAAGGCGAAGGTGACTGTTCGCGCCAACATCGACCGACTGGTGGGGGGCGCAGGCGAAGAAACGATTATCGCCCGTGTTGGCGAAGGGATCGTGACGACGATCGGTTCGTCCAACTCCCACAAAGACGTGCTGGAAAATCCGGACAGCATTTCGCAAACCGTGTTGAACAAAGGGTTGGACGCCGGTACAGCGTTTGAAATCCTCTCCATCGACATCGCTGATGTAGATGTGGGCAAAAACATCGGGGCACAGCTCCAAACCGATCAGGCGGAAGCAGACAAACGCATCGCTCAGGCAAAAGCAGAGGAGCGCCGCGCGATGGCGGTCGCCCAGGAACAGGAAATGAAGGCGCGCGTCGTAGAGATGAAGGCCAAGGTTGTGGAAGCCGAGGCGCAGGTGCCGCTCGCGCTCTCCGAAGCCCTGAGAAGCGGCAAATTGGGCGTAATGGATTACTACAACCTGCAAAACATCTCCGCTGATACGCAAATGCGCCAGGCATTCGGCGCCACCGGCAGCAAGCAAGAGTCCGACCTGCCTGACCAAGACCAAGAGTAAGAGGCGATAGCCAATGGACGATCTTATTGATCTGTTGATTGATCTGCTGATTGATCAGTTGGAATGGGTTTTACCGCTCCTTGGCAAGTTCTGGGTTCTGATCGCGGGGTTCTTCGGCTACTTGCTGTTTGGCAAAAAAGGCAAACAAGGGCGCAGCATGTCCCAGGGAAAACCGCAGCGTCCTCCGCTAACCCCGGTGGACAGCGGCGATTTCCCGCTCCCTGCAAATGTAGAGTTGCAGCCGGAGCGGCGCATGGTGGTGCGGCAGGAATCCAGGTCTGACATGGAAGAACGCGCTGCCGAACCGGAATGGCTGGAAGAGGAGTTGCATATGCCGCTGGCGAATGTGGAAGCGGCACCGGCCGCCCAAGTTGTTGGGTCTGATGCTGCGCTCCAACCGTCCCCGGCAGAGCAAGCAACAGAAAAGCCGACCGCGCTCGATCCTCGGGAAGGGATGAAGTGGGCGATCATTTTCGGTCCGCCCCGGGCCAAAAGCAGGCCCCTTCCCTACCGCCGCAGCGTTTGACGCATGGGTGTAACAGACAGGCGAACATTCCCGTTCGCCTGTTGTTTTTTGACTGAACATTTTGTCGAAAGAAATCGAACATCTGGTCTTGTGCCTCAAGTCTTGGTTGACTATTCTTGATCTAGGCACGAACTATTAACAATAAGGGTGAGGGGTAGAGCGGCGAATGGATCGACAGGAACTGGAGAGGATGAGCAAGTTTCGCCAAAAGGTGATCCGGCTTGTCATCTATGAAAGGAAATCGATCTATGAAACGGCGATCGCCTGCGGATGTACAGCGGAAAAGGTAAAGCGCGTGATCAAGAAGTGGAAGGCCCTCAAACGGTACGGAACGCCTTTTCCCACCGACGAACAGAAGACGTGACGGGACGAGCCCCGACGCTTGCGGAAGCGAGTGTCGGGGCGATTTTCTCTGCATGATTTTCTCCCCTCACCGCATACGGTTATAGAAGAAGGACGCACCGGGCACCCGGACTGGCTTGGAGGGATGCATTCCGGCGCAGCAGCACCAGTAAAGGGGGGCTTGCTCATGAAACGATGGGGCCGCCGTCTGCGCCATCTGGCCGTTGGAGTGCTGGATTTGCCGCAAGATGTGGTGCTGGAAGTCCCGCGCATCACGATGATCGGCCATCTGCAAATGTATATCGAAAACCACCGCGGAGTTCTCCACTTTAGTGAAAAGGAGCTCCGCTTGCTGTTGACCAATGGACAGCTGCTCGTTACTGGAGAACAATTGGTGATCCGGGCGATCCTGCCGGAGGAAATCCTGTTGGAGGGGCGCATCGGCGGCGTCAAGTTTCTGGAGAAACCTTAGGAAACGTTCCGCGACAATACCTGGGAAAGTGGGGACGGGCACATGCGCAATGGATTGCAGGAATGGTTGGACGGCTATATCACGATCACCGTCCGGGGAAAGCGGTTTGAACGAATGTTGAACATGGCGGTACGGGAAGGTATCCGAATCTGGAACATCCGCAGAGTGGGGCAGGAGGTGGGCCGCTGCGACATCCTGATCCGCGATTACTTTCGCTTGCGGCCGTTTTTGCGGGAGACAGGCTGTCGCCCTCACGTGGAACGACGAGGCGGGCTGCCTTTCTGGCTGGTCCGGCTGCGCCGGCGGGCCGGTCTTGTCATCGGCGCCTCTTTATTTTTGGTCGGAATGTACATGCTCTCCTCGTTCGTCTGGCAGGTGGAGGTGCAGGGAGTCAGGCAAATGCGCCCCGAGGCGGTGACTAATGCGGCGGCACAGGTCGGGATTAAAGAAGGGGTCTGGAAGGCCAAACTAAAAGAATCACACGTGCTGCAGCGGGAACTGATGAGCCTGCTGCCGGAAGCGTCCAGGGTCATCGTTGACATACAAGGCACCAAGGCGATTATCCAGGTGGTAGAGAAAGAAGAGCCGGAGAAGCCGGCCCCGCCCAGTCCGCGCCACCTGGTTGCCAAGAAGCGGGCGGTCGTGCACACGATTCTGCCGGAAGCGGGCAAAAGCATGGTGTCTGTCAACCAGTTTGTGGAAAAAGGGCAGACGCTGATATCCGGCATTATCGGCAATGAGACCAGGCAAAAGGCAGTCGCCGCCCGCGGCACGGTAAAAGGGGAGGTGTGGTACGTCAGCAACGTCACGATGCCGCTCGCCCAGGTGCACTATCAGTTGACCGGTGAACGGCAGCAGACGCAGTATCTGCTCGTCGGCCCCTTCGCCGTGCAGATATGGCCGTTCAAACAGCAGCCGTTTGCGCAGGCCGAGTCGGTCGAGCAGCGCTTCCAACCCTCGTATGCGGGCTTTACAAGTCCGATCGGCTGGAAGACGGTCACGCAGGCGGAGGTGCAGCCAGTACGGCGGGAATTGAGCATGGAAGAAGCGCTGCAGGCTGCCAAGCAGGCGGCCCGCGAGGACGTGCTGCGGCAGGCGGGCAAAGATGCGGTAATTCAGGACGAAAAAGTTTTGCACGTGAAGAGAGAGAATGGTAAAGTTTATTTGAGTATTCATTTTTCCGTTATTGAGGACATTGCCGTCGAGCAGCCGATTCTGGGCCTGCCGCCGGCTCCCCAGGCAAACGGCAATTCGTAATGGATTGCTGACAACCGCTGCAAGGAGATGGAAGCCTGTTGCACGTACAAGAAGAGGTAAAAATTCCGTTTGTTGACGCATCGGAAGCGTTGTTGCTGTTCGGTCCCCACGATGCATATCTCAAATTGATCGAGGAAACGACCACAGCAAAAATCATGACACGCAGCGGCGAGCTGGTCATCAGCGGCGAAAAGGCCGAAGTGGATAAGCTCTCCCGCTTGTTTGCCGTCCTGCTCCAGCTGATTCGGCGGGACATCGCCCTGTCCGAGCGCGACGTCTCGTACGCGCTGCAATTGGTGGAACGGGGAGAAGCGGAACAATTGCTGGACGTCTACGACGAGGAAGTGGCTCGCACCCAAAAGGGCAAGCTGATTCGCGCCAAGACGCTGGGACAGCGCCACTACCTGTCCGCCATCAAGCGGCACGACATCGTGTTTGGCATCGGGCCGGCCGGTACCGGCAAAACGTACCTGGCTGTGGTAATGGCGGTCAACGCGTTGAAAAACGGACGAGTCAAGCGCATCGTGCTGACGCGCCCGGCCGTGGAGGCAGGAGAGAGCCTCGGCTTTTTGCCCGGCGACTTGCAGGAAAAAGTGGACCCCTATCTGCGTCCGCTCTACGACGCCTTGTACGACATGCTGGGCACGGAACAGGTGGCCAAGATGATGGAGCGCGGGCTGATTGAAGTGGCTCCGCTGGCATACATGCGCGGGCGAACGCTGGAAGACTGCTTTGTCATCCTGGACGAAGCGCAGAACACCACGCCTGAACAAATGAAAATGTTTCTCACCCGTCTGGGCTTCGGTTCCAAAATGGTGATTACCGGCGACGTGACCCAGATCGACCTGCCCAAAGGGAAAAAATCGGGTTTGCGGGAAGCAGAGCGCATTCTGGCCCCGATCCCCGAAGTGGCATTTATCCGCTTCCAGGAAGCGGACGTGGTGCGCCACAGCCTGGTGCAGAAGATCATCGAAGCGTACGCCAAAGACGAACACGAACACAGCTACCGGTAAAGGAGATTGGGTACCCGTGCTATCCGTAGAAATTCTTCACGACGAAATCCAACCGATTGACGAATCCCTGCAGGACCTGATCGTCCGCTGCCTGGAAGCGGCTGCTGAGCGGGAAGGCGTGGACGGCGAAGTGGTGGTGACGCTGGTGAACAACGAGCGCATCCATGAGCTGAACCGCCAATACCGTGGCGTTGACCGTCCCACCGACGTGCTGTCGTTTGCGATGAACGAGTCGGGAGAGGGAGAAATGGACATTTATTTGGACGAGGAAGCGTTGGACGCGCTCCCCAACATGCTGGGGGACATTGTCATTTCCGTTCCCAAGGCGGAGGAGCAGGCGGCAGAGTATGGACACTCGCTCGAACGGGAACTGGGTTTTCTCGCTGTTCACGGTTTTCTCCATCTGCTCGGGTACGACCACGGCACGGAGGAAGAGGAGAAAGAGATGTTTTCCCGTCAGGAGGCAGTGCTGCAGCAGATTGGTTTGACGAGGTAGGCGATAGCGTTTGAAAGAGTGGCGCCGTTTGGTCAGCAGCTTTTCCTATGCCCTGCAAGGCATAGTCCAAACCGTGAAGACACAGCGAAACATGCAAATCCACGTCGCATTTGCCGTGCTGGCGCTGGCGGCGGCGTGGTGGCTGCGCATTCCTCGCGGCGATGTTTTGCTGGTCTTTTTTTCTATCGCGCTGGTGTGGGCGCTCGAGTTGGTCAATACCGCCCTGGAGGCAGCAGTCGATTTGTCCTCCCCCGAGTGGCACGCGAAGGCCAAAACGGCCAAGGACGCTTGTGCCGGTGCCGTCCTGGTGGCGGCTGTCCTGTCCGTCGTAATCGGCGTCGCTGTTTTCGGCCCACCGCTCTGGGAGAAACTCACGGTGTGGCTGGCCGTGTAACAGGAGGACTGGCCTGGTGCGGCTCTGCGGCACCGCCTGCAGGCCGGCGGGTGCCTCGCGTTTGCTTTACCCACTACATATGTATTGAAATGTATTGATTGGCGAGGGAACGGTGATGATGAACATGGATAAACAAGCCCTGCTGGAGCAGGCGAAAGAAGCGAGAAAGCTGGCGTATGTGCCGTATTCCAACTTTCCTGTGGGAGCGGCACTCTTGACCGACAGCGGCAAGGTGTATCTCGGCTGCAATATCGAGAACGCCTCCTTCCCGCTGTGCAACTGCGCGGAGCGGACCGCGCTGTTTAAGGCGTATTCCGAAGGGGATACCCGTTACAAGGCGATCGCCGTGGTGGCTGACACGCCGAATCCGGTCTCTCCCTGCGGCGCGTGCCGGCAGGTGATGGCGGAGCTGTGCCCGCCCGACATGCCGGTCATCCTTGCCAACATGAACGGTGACGTGACAGAAACAACAGTATCCGCCCTGCTTCCCGGGGCGTTTGCCAAGGAGGATTTACGTGGATAATCGCACGAAAAAAGGTTTCAAATCCGGGTTTGTCTCCATTGTGGGCAGGCCCAACGTGGGGAAATCCACGCTGTTAAACCACATCGTCGGCCAGAAGATTGCGATCATGTCCAACAAACCGCAGACGACGCGCAACAAGATTACCGCCGTCTACACGACAGAGCAGGGACAAGTCATCTTCCTGGACACGCCGGGGATTCACAAGCCCAAGTCCAAGCTGGGCGACTACATGGTCGCCGTCGCGGAAAACACGCTCAACGAAGTGGACCTGGTGCTGTTTGTCATCGACGCAACGGAAAAACGGGGGCCGGGTGACGATTACATCATTGAGCGGCTCAAGCAGGTAAAAACTCCCGTCTTTCTGGTGATCAACAAAATTGACAAGGTTCACCCGGAGGAACTGCTGCCGATCATCGACGAATACCGGAAGCTGTACGAGTTCAAACAGATCATCCCGATTTCCGCTCTGGAGGGGAACAACACCGGGCCGCTGATCCAGGCCATCTTTGACGAGATGGAAGAAGGGCCGATGTACTACCCGCCCGACCAGGTGACCGACCACCCCGAGCGCTTCATCGTGGCCGAATTGATCAGGGAAAAGGTGCTGCATCTGACCCGCGAAGAGGTGCCCCATTCGATCGCCGTGACGGTTGAAGAAATGAAGCGGGGCGAAAACGGAAAGACCCTGTACATCTACGCGGCCATTTACGTCGAGCGGGATTCGCAGAAAGGCATCCTGATCGGCGAGAGAGGGCAGATGCTCAAGGAAATCGGCCGCCGCGCCCGTCTGGACATCGAGCGGCTGATGGGGGACAAGGTGTTTCTGGAACTGTGGGTCAAGGTGAAAAAAGACTGGCGCAATCAGGAGCGAATGCTGCGCAATTTTGGTTTTTACGATGAAGAATAGCGGTGTCAATTTTTCCATGGCATAGAAAAACGGGCGCAGGTGAATCTAAGAAGGAAGTGGATTCAGCCGAAACAAGAAAGGATGATGCTTCATGCTTCGTGACTTTTCTTGGAAATATTTCGCTTCGACCGGTGACATCCATGCTTACCTTCTCTACAGAGAACACCTTCAAACGACTGCCGACGAGGAGGACACGTTTGAATTCGCCCAAAAGGAGCCGGGTGAAACACACGCATGCTTGTAAAGTGGGAAGGCATTGTCATCCGCAGCGTGGACTATGGCGAGTCCAGCAAAGTGGTGACGTTGTTTACGCGGGAGCACGGCAAAGTGGGCATCATGGCACGCGGCGCGAAAAAGCCGAAAAGCCGCCTGGGGGCCGTCTCCCAACTGTTTACCCATGGATACTATCTGTGCAAGGCAGGGCCTGGAAGCGGCATGCCTGACCTGTCCCAGGGAGAGATCGTGGAGTCGTTCCGGGACTTGCGGCAAAACCTGGCTGCCACGGCTTATGCCGCGTACATAGCGGAGCTGTTGGACCGGTTGACGGATGAACGGGAAGCCAATCCTTTTTTGTTTCACATGGTATTGCTGCTGTTTCGCTATCTGGATGAAGGCAGGGATGCGGAAATTCTCTGCCGGATCTTCGAGACAAAAATGCTGCGGGTGGCGGGCATTGCCCCGCACCTGTCGGGATGCGCCAGCTGCGGGGCGGAGCGGGAGCCATATGCGATCAGCGTGTCGCAGGGAGGACTCATCTGTCCCGTCTGCCTTCCGCAGGACCCGTATGCAATCGCCGTCACCCCGTCGGTCTGGAAGCTGCTTCGCCTGTTTCAGGTGTTTGATCTGGAGCGGCTGGGCGAGATTGAAGTGAAACCTGCGACGCGCAGCCAGCTCAAACACGTGCTGCGCAGCTTTTTGGACCAACATCTCGATTTGCGGCTGAAAAGTCGGGCGTTTCTGGATCAGATCGAAAACATCGGCTTGTAGCCGGCCGGAATGTCATGTGGATCTGCATTGACATCCGTTTTGCTTTTCGCTATGATAAGTACCAAATGTGATATCGACCGTTGCTGTGAAGGAAAGGAGTAGTCGACCGCTGGCTGATCGAGAAGGCGTCGCGTCTTCTCACGTAGCGAACCGGGGAGGGTGGAAGCCTGGTAGTCATGTCGATGAACGGCGTTCCGGAGCAAGGTGAACAGCAAAAGCGGACGATGAGGCCGGTATGCCGATTCGTCAAGTAGGGTGGAACCGCGGGATAACCTCTCGTCCCTACACTGTGGAAGACACGGTGTAGGCGGCGGGAGGTTTTTTGCTGAATCAGGGGGGAGCGGCTTTTTTTAAGCTGCGGCCTGATTCGGCAGACCAGCGTCCTTTCCAACAGGGGCCATGGCACACGGGCGCTTTCACGCCTGATCGTGCTGTGCAGGCTTCGCTTGGAGTTTTTGTTACCTTCAGGAGGTGGAACGAACCATGAAAAAGACCTTTCAAGACATCATCTTGACGCTGCAAAACTTTTGGGCAAAACAAAATTGCTTGATTGTGCAGCCGTACGACGTGGAAAAAGGGGCCGGCACGCTCAACCCGATGACGTTTCTCCGCGCGATCGGGCCGGAGCCGTGGAATGTGGCTTACGTGGAGCCGTCCCGCCGGCCTGCCGACGGCCGTTACGGGGAAAACCCCAACCGCTTGTACCAGCACCATCAGTTCCAAGTGATCATGAAACCGTCGCCGGACAACATTCAGGACATCTACCTGGACAGTCTGCGCGAACTGGGCATTGAACCGCTGGAACACGACATCCGCTTTGTCGAGGACAACTGGGAGCACCCGGGGCTTGGCGCCTGGGGCCTGGGCTGGGAAGTGTGGCTGGACGGCATGGAAATCACCCAGTTCACCTATTTCCAACAGGTGGGCGGACTGGAATGCAAGCCGGTGGCGGTGGAGATCACCTACGGCTTGGAGCGCCTCGCGTCCTACATCCAGGAAAAGGAAAATGTCTTCGAGCTGGAGTGGGTCAACGGCTACACCTATGGCGACGTCTTCCTGCAGCCGGAGTACGAGCATTCCAAATACACGTTTGAGCTGTCCGACGTGGACATGCTGTTCAATCTGTACAACACCTACGAGGCGGAAGCAAAGCGCCTGATGAAAGAGCGGCTGGTGTTTCCGGCCTATGACTACGTGCTAAAGTGCTCCCACACGTTCAACCTGCTGGATGCGCGGGGGGCGATCAGCGTGACGGAGAGGACCGGTTACATCGCCCGCGTCCGCAACCTGTCCCGCGAAGTGGCTCACACCTATCTGGCAGAGCGCGAACGGCTCGGCTTCCCCTTGCTGAAAAAAGGACAATCGAGCGAGGAGGCGGCTGCGCACAACAGCGCGTCCAGCCGTGAGGAAGGAGTGAACGCAGATGAGTAAGCGCGACTTGTTGCTGGAGATCGGTACGGAAGAAATGCCGGCCCGCTTCGTCGCCGGAGCGGCCGCGCAGTTGAAGGAAAAGGTGGAAAAATGGCTGGCGGCGGAACGCCTTCCCTACGACGCGGTCTTTTCCTACGAGACACCGCGCCGCTTTGCCGTTCTGGTGAGCGGAGTGGCGGAGAAACAGCCGGACCGCAACGACGAAGCGAAAGGACCGGCCCGCAAAATCGCCATGGACGAGTCCGGCAACTGGACCAAGGCGGCGCAGGGTTTTGCCCGCAGCAACGGCGTAGACGTCGATCAGCTCTACTTCAAGGACGTGAACGGCGTCGAGTACGTGTTTGCCCGCAAGTCGGAAGCCGGGAAAGCAACCAAGGAACTGCTGCCCGCACTGGCTGATGTGATCGCCGGCATGACGTTCCCGAAAAACATGCGCTGGGGCGCGTATGAGCTGAAGTACGTGCGCCCGATCCGCTGGCTGGTGGCCCTCTTCGGTGAAAACGTGATCGAGATGGAGATCGCCGGTGTTAAATCGGGACGCGTGACGCGCGGCCACCGCTTCCTCGGCAGTCAGGACGTGGCGCTGACCCATCCGGGCGAGTACGTAGCCAAGCTGTCGGAACAGCACGTCATCGTCGACCCGGACGAACGGCGCCGTTCCATCCTTGAGCAGATTCACCGATTGGAGCGGGAAAACGGCTGGCGCGTGCCGATGGATGAAGGCCTGCTGGACGAAGTGGTTCATCTGGTCGAGTATCCGACTGCGCTGTACGGCACGTTTGACGAAGCATTTCTCTCCATTCCGCGCGAGGTGCTGGTCACCTCGATGCGCGAGCACCAGCGCTACTTCCCGGTAGAGGATGGGGCTGGCAACCTGCTCAACCACTTTATCACAGTCCGCAACGGCGACAGCCGCGCGCTGGACAACGTGGCCAAAGGAAACGAAAAAGTGCTGCGCGCTCGCCTGTCCGACGCCCGCTTCTTCTATGAGGAGGATCAAAAGCTGTCGATCGACAGCTGCCTGAAGCGGCTGGAGACGATCGTCTTCCACGAAGAACTGGGGACGATCGGCGACAAGGTGCGCCGGATTCGCGATCTGGCAGGCCGTATCGCCGGTCAGCTGGAGCTGGGCAATGCGGAGGCCGCCCGCGTGGACCGCATCGCGGAGATTGCCAAGTTTGACCTGGTGACCAACATGGTGGGCGAATTTCCCGAACTGCAGGGCATCATGGGCGAGGATTACGCCCGCAAGGCAGGTGAAAGCGACGAGGTGGCGCGGGGTGTCTTCGAACACTACCTGCCCCGTTTTGCCGGCGACCAACTGCCGCAGTCTGCCGAAGGTGCAGCTGTCAGCATCGCGGACAAGCTGGACACGATCGTCGGCTGCTTCTCCATCGGCATCGTCCCCACCGGCTCGCAGGACCCGTACGGACTGCGCCGGATGGCGGCGGGAATCGTGGCAATCCTGCTCGATCGCGGCTGGAATATGCCGCTGGACCGCTTGTGGGATGCCGCATTGGACATCTATGCCGCTCAGGGCGTAACCAAGCGCGATCGGGATGAGGTGAAGAAAGACCTGGCTGATTTCTTCGCGCTGCGACTGAAAAATGCGCTGCAGGAAGACCAGATTCGTTACGATGTAATCGACGCCGTGCTGTCGGCGGACATCGCGCTGGTGCCGGACGTGCTGGCCAAAGCGAAAGCGCTGATGGCAGCGGTACAATCGGACGACTTCAAGCTGACCGTGGAACAGTTCAACCGGGCCGGCAATCTGGCACAAAAAGCGGAGGGGGACGCGATCGACGAAGCCGTCTTCACCGAGGACGCAGAACGCACCCTGTACAAGGCGTATCTGTCCGTGCGTGAGCAGGTGACGGACCTCGACGATCAGGCTCAGGTGCTGGCGACACTGTCCCAGCTGCGCGAGCCCATCCAATCGTTCTTCGACGCCGTCATGGTCATGGCTGACGATCAAGCCGTCCGCCGCAACCGACTGGCGCTCCTGCTCAACATCTCCCGCCTGATTGGCGCATATGCCGATTTTTCCAAACTGGTTTTTGCCTGATGACTGGCTGCACACGCCTCCGCCTGCCCGGCGGGGGCGAGCTTTTTTCCCGCGGAAAGAAGGAAAATCTGTGCGAATAGAGTAATACTAGGGGTAGGTACCAGACATGAACCGGGGGGATTGGTCATCGAGCTTACCAAACGCCAAGAGCAGATCTTACAGATCGTTAAGGATGAAGGACCGATTACCGGCGAACAGATCGCAGAGCGGCTCAACCTGACCAGGGCCACGCTGCGTCCCGACCTGTCAATCCTTACGATGTCCGGTTATTTAGAAGCCAGACCTCGTGTCGGTTATTTTTATGCAGGCAGACCTGCCGGCTCGGTCATAAGTGAACGGCTTCACAAGCTTCTCGTCAATGACTACAAGGCGATGCCCATCGTTGTTTCCGAATCGGCTTCCGCCTACGACGCGATCGTCACACTGTTTCTGGAAGACGTAGGCACGCTGTTCGTCGTCAACCAGAAAGGCTATCTGGCTGGTGTTCTCTCCCGCAAGGACCTGCTGCGCGCTTCGCTCGGCAACAAATCGCTGGAAGACGTGCCGGTCGGGATCATCATGACCCGCATGCCGAACATTGTTACCTGTCAGCCGGAGGACACCCTGTATTCGGCCGCCAAAAAGTTGATCGACTTTCAGATCGACTCGCTGCCCGTTGTCCGTCCCGCCGAGGGAGAGGACAGCCGAAATTACGAGCTGGTGGGCAGGGTGACGAAGACGACGATCGCCAAGGCGTTTGTGGAATTGGGCAGCGAATCGAAAGTCTAGGAGGAGAAGCGATACACATGGTTCAACAAGCACAGCTCATCTATGTCGTCTCTGATTCCATAGGCGAAACCGCCGAGCTGGTCGTCCGTGCAGCGGCCAGCCAGTTCGACCGTTTCGCGATCGACGTGTACAAGTACCCCTATATAGAAGACAAGGAATCCATCGACGAAATCATCGCTTCGGCCAAGGAATCGAAAGCGATGATCGTTTTTACGTTGGTGGTGCCCGAACTGAAGGCGTACATTTTGGAACAGGCCGCCTTGCACGCCATTCCTATCGTCGATGTAATGGGGCCGCTGATGAACTCCCTGCAGGTGATGCTCAACGAGCCGCCGATTGGCAAACCGGGTCTGGTTCGCCGCCTGGACGAGGAGTATTTTCGCAAGGTGGACGCCATTGAGTTTGCCGTCAAGTACGACGACGGCCGTGACCCGCGCGGACTTTTGCGCGCTGACGTGGTGCTGATCGGCGTTTCCCGCACGTCGAAGACGCCGCTCTCGATGTACCTGGCCAACAAACGGCTGAAGGTGGCCAACGTACCGCTCGTGCCGGAAGTGGAACCGCCGGAGGAACTGTTCCAACTCCCGCCGGAGCGCTGTGTCGGGCTGACGATCAACCCCGAGCAGCTGAACAGCATCCGCACCGAGCGCCTGAAGGCCTTGGGCCTGACCGCACAGGCCAACTACGCCAATCTGGAACGGATCAACGAAGAACTGGCGTATTCGCAGCGGATCATGAAGCGGATTGGCTGCCCGGTGATTGACGTCTCCAACAAGGCTGTGGAGGAGACGGCCAACATCATCCTGGAAATCATTCGCAAAAACAAGCTGCGTGGCGAAAAGAAGTAGAAGAAAAAAAGGGTTTTGGCGTTTCTTGTAGAAGAATAGATAGCCGTCCTTCCTTTTTGAATGCGGCTGCGCGGCGTTTATTGTCTGCGGAAATGTGGAAAAGTAGAAAAGAGTGCATTTCCCAGCAGGAAAATGACGAATTTTGACGAACTAAATATCCTCATTGTGCGATTCTCTAAAAAGGTGGAAAGACATGGCTGGTCCCTATTCAGCTGATTTTGTGAACCGAGTCCGTGCCGCTGTGGATATCGTGGACGTGGTGGGAGAATACGTTCAGCTCCGGAAAAGTGGGCGGTCGTTCGTCGGTCTGTGTCCGTTCCACTCGGAAAAGACACCCTCCTTCAACGTCAACGCGGAGCGACAGTTTTTTCATTGCTTTGGCTGTGGGGCAGGCGGAGATGTCTTTTCCTTTTTAATGAAGATGGAGCAGTTGACCTTCCCCGAAGCGCTGCACAAGCTGGCGGAACGCGCAGGGATTGAACTGCCCATGACGCACGCCAAGGAGGATGACGATCCGCCGGAGAATCGGGCCAAGCAGGCGATGCTTTCGGCCCACCAATTGGTCGGCAAACTGTACCATTACGTCCTGACGGAAACGCCCTACGGAAAGGAAGCGATGACCTATCTGTCGAAGCGCGGCCTTTCGCCGCAGACCATTGCGGATTTTCAGATCGGATTCGCGCCCGATTCGTGGGATTTCGTCACGCAGTTTCTGCAAAAGCGCGGCTTTTCCCTGGACCAGATGGTGGAAGCGGGGCTCTTGGTCAAGAGTGAAACAGGCAACATCTTTGACCGCTTTCGCGGACGGATCATGTTCCCCATCCACGATTCGCAGGGAAACATCATCGGTTTTGGCGGCCGGCTGCTGGAAACCGCTTCTGCATCCAGGCAGCAGGCCAAACAGCCCAAGTACCTAAACAGCCCGGAAAGTCCGCTGTTCAACAAGAGCGCCAACTTGTTCAATCTGCACCGGGCCCGTCCTTTCATGCGAAAGCGAAAGCAGGCGCTGCTGTTTGAGGGCTACGTCGATGTCGTCTCGGCATGGCAGGCCGGTTTTCACCAGGGCATTGCCACACTGGGGACCGCACTGACCGAGCAGCAGGCGCGGATCATCCGCCGCAACGTGGAACAGGTCGTCCTCTGCTACGATGGAGACGCTGCCGGCCAGGAGGCGACGGCCAAGGCGATTCACATCCTGCAGGAGGCCGGACTGATCGTGCGGGTGGCACCGCTGCCGCAGGGAACAGACCCCGACGATTACATCCGCCAGCACGGCCCGGAGGCGTTTTCGCAGCAGGTGCTGCTGCAGGCGATGCCGGTGACCGCGTTTCGCTTGAAACATTTGCGCGCCAGCCACGTAATACAGGATGAGACAGACCAGGCGCGGTTCATCGAAAAGGCGCTTGCCATCGTCATCGAACTGAACAGCCCGGTAGAGCGGGACTTGTATTTGCGGCAGTTGGCGGAAGAATACTCAATCTCGCTTGACACGCTCAAGTGGGAGGCCCGTCGGCTGTACAAACAGCAAAAAAATAACAGCCACAGGGATAAAGTATCGCCAGCATGGAATAATAGTATAAATAATGGAAAAGTTACGCGCGCAAAAACACTGCCGCCCGCTTACCATACGGCCGAGCGCATGCTGCTGTACTACATGATGCGAAACCGGCACATTGCAGAACGCGTCCAGACAGAGTGCAATGCCTCTTTTCAGGTGGATGAACACGACGCGCTGGCTGCCTATCTGTACGCTTACTTCGCAGAAGGACATCCGGAAGACCCTGGACAGTTTATCCATTACCTGCAAGATGAATCGTTAAAGCAATTAGCCTCGGGATTGGCGATGATGGAGTGTAAAGAAGAGGTATCTGATCAAGAGATCGGGGACTACATCAAGCAAGTGAATCACTACCCGAAGCGCGCCGAGCTGGAGCGACTGCGGGAAGAACAACGCAGCCTGCACCTCCAAGCCTCCTCCGCAGACAGCGAGGAAGCGCGCAGAGAACTGGAAATTCAAGCAGCCGTCATAGGGATGAAGATTCTTGAATTGGAAAATGCTTTAAAGGAAGGGTAGCATCCGATCATTCCCGGGGAAGGAGGGATAGTAGATGAACAAACAAAACATCACGTCAGACTTGGAAGCAGCGTCCATTGAACAAGTGAAGGAACAGTTGGTCGAGTTGGGTAAAAAACGCGGTGCGCTGTCATACAAGGAAATCATGGAACGCCTCTCCGGATTTGAGCAGGACTCGGACCAAATGGATGAGTTCTTTGAATATCTGAGCGATCAGGGAATCGAGCTGAACAACGACAGCGATGACGACGACGATGTGGACGATTTGATCATGAAAGACGAGGACACCGAAGAGTTCGACTTCGACGATCTCTCCGTACCACCCGGAATTAAGATCAACGACCCTGTACGCATGTATCTGAAGGAAATCGGTCGTGTTCCTCTGCTTTCCGCCGAAGAGGAGATCAAACTGGCACAGCGAATCGAGCAGGGGGATGAGGAGGCCAAGCGGCGTCTGGCGGAAGCCAACCTGCGCCTGGTGGTATCCATCGCCAAGCGTTACGTCGGTCGCGGCATGTTGTTCCTCGACCTGATCCAGGAAGGTAACATGGGCTTGATCAAAGCCGTTGAGAAATTCGACTACCGCAAGGGATACAAGTTCAGCACCTACGCGACCTGGTGGATTCGCCAAGCCATCACCCGCGCCATTGCCGACCAGGCGCGCACGATCCGCATTCCGGTTCACATGGTGGAGACCATCAACAAGCTGATTCGCGTATCCCGCCAACTGCTGCAGGAACTGGGACGAGAGCCGCTGCCGGAAGAGATCGCGGAAAAAATGGATCTGACGCCGGAAAAAGTGCGGGAGATCATGAAGATCGCACAAGAACCGGTGTCGCTGGAAACGCCGATCGGCGAGGAAGACGACTCCCATCTGGGCGACTTTATCGAAGACCAGGATGCGCTGGAACCGTCTGACGCAGCCGCTTACGAACTCTTGAAAGAGCAATTGGAAGACGTGCTGGATACGCTGACCGATCGCGAAGAAAACGTGCTTCGTCTGCGTTTTGGCTTGGATGACGGTCGCACCCGCACGCTGGAAGAAGTAGGAAAGGTGTTTGGCGTGACCCGTGAGCGGATTCGCCAGATCGAAGCGAAAGCCCTGCGCAAACTTCGCCATCCGAGCCGCAGCAAACGCTTAAAAGATTTCCTCGAATAACCGATATAGGTAGTAAGTGGCCTACGTGAAGCCGGCGTAGGCTTTTCTTTTTCCAACGGGCAAACGATACGCGCCCACGGCTGCTGCAGTTTGCCCTCCACCATAGTACCTGTCGTGAGGAGGGGCTCGCGTTGGACGATCGGCGCAAACGCATCATCATCGCCGAGATCGAAAACTGGCGGCGCAACAACCTGCTGCCTGAACATTACTGCATCTTCTTGTTGAATCTGTACACCGAAGGAGATTGTCCGCCAACTCCTGCTGCCGTTGGCAAAGAAGGAGAGAAGGGAACAGGATCTGCTTCGGCGTCTGCGGGAGGGACGAAAACAACGCGGCCGTACGTGTCCGGGAGCAACCATCCCGTATCGGGGAAGATGATCCTGGCCTGGCTGTTGGGCGCCTGCCTGCTTGCAGGAATGATCTTACTTGCTTTCCATTTTAACCGTTTCACCCCCTTAATGCAAATTGCCATCTTTACCTTTTTTGTGGTTCTCTTCTATATACTGGCATTCATTTTCCGCCGGTCTGCCACACCTTTGCCTCATCTGTTGCTGGGGCTGTCGTCCCTGTTGCTGATTTTCGGCGGGGTCTACATCCTGAATCAGTGGGAAGGGTCACTTTCGCTCCTGCTCGCGTACCTGGCCGTCGTCTGTCTGCTGTGGTGCGCCAGCGCGTTTCTGTTCGGTTATGAGTATCTGCTGTACTGCGGGCTGATCGGACTTAGCCTGGTGTATGGAGTGGCCACGCTTGAGCGGGTGGGGACAGGGTATGCCTGGTGGCGGGCGGAACTGTACTGGGTGCCGATTGCCTGCCTGATGACCGGGTTCGGATTTTTGCTGCACGGCCGTCATCCGAAGTGGGCAGGCGTTCTCGCCGTCTGCGGCATGATCATCTGGTTTGGCGCGGAGATTCAGTCCCTCTACATCCCACAGGCTCGGCAGGACGTCATCCAGCTCCTGCTGTTTGTCAAAGTATTCGCAAGTTCCGTGCTGTTTTTTCTGACGCGGTCCTACTGGTTTCAGTGGCTCAGACTGTAGAGCCTGCTTGGCCGGTGGACAAAAAAGGTGTACGATTGGGCTACATGCAACGTGCGAGGTGAAGTGTGTGGATACCAAATGGCGGGTATTGCTATTCATCGTGTTGGCCGCCGTGTTCTTCGGCGTCGAGACGTTTGCCAAAGTGGTCAACGTTCCGACCTATAATATTGGATACATTCTGGGCATTCTCTCGTTCATGGCGGGAATTGTTATCGGGGCGCGCAGGCGGTGAGCGCGCTTTTTTTGTTTTCTCGATCAATACTTTTCAGAAAAAACATACACATCCGACAGTTTGCTGATGTATAATGGAGATACCATCTGAACAAACGCTCAGTCAGAATGGGTTGATGATCGAGTAAAAATCGCTTGCAAGGAGGCGGACAACCATGCACTTTGACCTGACGGAAGAACAGCGGATGCTAAAAAGCATGATCCGTTCGTTCGCCGATGAAGTAGTGGCACCGGGAGCGGATGAGCGGGATCGCACCAAGACGTTTCCCGTTGAGATTTTCAAGCAGCTGGCCGAGCTGAATCTGCTCGGGCTGCCGTTTCCAGAGGAGTACGGCGGTGCGGGGGCGGATACGGTCAGCTTTGCCATTGTCGTCGAAGAACTGAGCCGTGCGTGCGGTTCGACCGGGATCACCTATTCGGCCCACATCTCGCTGGGCGGGGCGCCGCTCGCCCTGTTTGGCACGGAAGCGCAAAAGCAGAAGTACCTGACGAAAATCTGCTCCGGCGAGAGCTTGGGCGCCTTTGGCCTGACGGAGCCGAACGCCGGTTCGGACGCGGGCGGCACGAAAACGACTGCCGTGCGGGACGGCGACGGGTGGCTGATCAACGGGTCGAAGTGCTTCATTACCAATGCCTCGTACGCCCAATTTGTCGCGCTGACGGCCGTCACAGACAAAGAAAAAGGCTCGCGGGGTATCACCGCGTTTATTGTACCGACGGATTCGCCCGGCTTCACGGTGCTGGCCAACTACGAAAAACTCGGTCTGCATAGCTCCAACACGACGGAGCTGATTTTGGAAAACGTTCGCGTGCCGGACGAAAACATCCTCGGCAAGCAGGGCGAGGGCTTCAAGCAGTTCCTGATCACGCTGGACGGCGGGCGCATCGGGATCGGCGCGATGGCTGTCGGTATCGCCCAGGCGGCGTACGACAAGGCGTTGGAGTACGCCCGGCAGCGGACGGCATTCGGTCAGTCCATTTCCAAGTTCCAAGCCATCCAGCACAAGCTGGCGGACATGGCGATGCAGATCGAATTGGCCCGCAATATGGTGTACAAGGCTGCCTGGCTGAAAGACAGCGGCCGAAAGTTCACCAAGGAAGCGGCAATGGCAAAGCTGTACGCGTCGGAAGTGGCGATGGCCGTCACCCATCAGGCAATCCAGATCCACGGCGGCTACGGGTATATGCGGGAATACCAGGTGGAGCGTTTCTTCCGCGACGCCCGTCTGCTGGAAATCGGCGAAGGCACTTCGGAAATCCTGCGAAATGTGATCGCCCGAGAAATCGGCTGTTAATGAAGTGGCGAACGTGTTCCCTGCCTTGTCAAAAGGCGGGGTTTTTTCGTGCTTTTTTGCATTGGGCAATCTTGGAGAAATAGGGTAGAATAAAGGACATGGAAGGTGAAGAACAGGTATGACATCATCATTAATCATTTCCAAGCGGCTTGAGACGATTGCCCGCTATTGTCCGCAGGGAGCCCGCGTTGCCGACATCGGTTCGGACCACGCGTTACTGGCTTCTTATTTGCTTGTGCGGGGCATCGCTTCGTTCGTGATCGCCGGAGAGCTGAACGAAGGTCCGTATCAAGCGGCTCTCCGGCAAATCCAGACGCTGGCGTTGCGGGACCGTGCGTCGGTGCGCAAGGGTGACGGGCTGTCGGTCCTTCGCCCGGGCGAAGTGGACGCAGTCTGCATCGCCGGCATGGGCGGTCAATTGATTGTCTCGATACTCACAGCCGGGACTGACAAGCTGGAGGGAGTCCAGCGCCTGATCCTGCAGCCCAATGTGGGAGAAGAACTCGTCCGCCGCTGGCTGCTGGAAAACGGTTGGCAGCTGGTGGCGGAATCCATTTTGGAAGAAGACGGCATCATCTACGAAATCCTTGTGGCGGAGCGGGGCGAGCCGGTCAAGCCGTACGAAGGGAAGGAGCGCAGCCGGGACGAACTGCTGCGCATCGGTCCGTTCCTGTGGGAGGAAAAGTCGCCGATCCTCCTGAAAAAGTGGCAGCAGGAGCGGGACAAGTGGCAGCGGGTGCTGTCCCAACTGCAGCGGTCGCGCAAGCCGGAGGCGGCGGAACGGACCCGGCAGATCGAAGCAGAACTGGAATGGTTAGACGAGGTGATCGCATGTTTGCACACGGACAAACCGTAATCCAATACGTGGAGCAGTTGGCCCCCAAAGCGCTGGCGGTGGAAGGGGACAAGATTGGCCTGCACGTCGGGACGTTGAACAAGCAGGTAAAAAAAGTGATGGTGGCCCTTGACGTGCTGGAGGAGGTCGTCGACGAAGCCATCTCCGAAAAAGTGGATCTGATCGTTGCCCACCACGCGGTGATTTACCGGCCGCTCAAGCACTTGCGCACGGATCTGGCCGCCGGGCGGGTCTTTGAAAAACTCTTGAAACACGACATCGCCGTCTATACGGCACACACCAACCTGGACGCTGCCGCCGGCGGATTGAACGACTGGCTGGCCGAAGCGATCGGTCTGAGCGATGTGGAGGTGCTGGACGTCAGCTATCAGGAGCCGTTGAAAAAGCTGGTCGTCTACGTCCCGCTTTCCCATCGGGACGCGGTGTTTCAGGCCGTATCCGAGGCAGGAGCCGGTTGGGTCGGCAACTACAGTCACTGTTCGTTTCAGGTGGAAGGAACGGGAACGTTTTTGCCGCGGGAGGGAACCAATCCCCACATCGGCCAGCAGGGTACGCTGGAGCGGGTGGAAGAAGTCCGGCTGGAGACAGTAATGCCGGCTTCCCGTCAGGCAGCCGTGATCAAGGCGATGCTGGCCGCCCATCCGTACGAAGAGGTTGCCTACGACGTAATTCCGCTGGAGGCGTCCGGCACCCGGTTGGGTATTGGCCGAATCGGCAAGCTGACGCAGCCCGTGACACTGCGTGAGCTGGCGGAGCAGATCAAGGAGCGTTTCTCGCTTACCGGCGTTCGTGTCGTCGGCGATCTGGACGCCCCTGTGCGCAAAGTGGCCGTGGTTGGCGGGGATGGCAGCTCGTTTGTGTCCAAAGCCATTTTTCGCGGAGCCGACGTGTTCGTGACGGGCGATATCGGCTATCATACTGCTCACGACGCGCAGGCGGAGGGGCTGTTTATCATAGACGCCGGCCACAACATTGAAAAAATCATGAAAGAGAAGCTGGCTTCCTATCTGGCGGAAAAATTAAAAGCAAACGGCTACCAGACGGAAGTATTTCCTTCCTCCGTACACACGGATCCGTTCCAATTTGTATAGGCAGGCCGCGCGCGCCCGCCGACAGGCGGAAAGCCGGCTGTTTGACCGCAGGCGGAGCGCCGATACGGCTTGCGGAAGGTGCGTGTGAGTAAAACGATAGGGGGATTTTTGTGCGAAAAACTATCCAAATCATGGCGTGCGGGTTGCTCGCCTCGGTGCTGTTTGCCCCAGTGACCGCCCGCGCCAGCGAAGTCCCGTACGAGGACATCGGGAAGCACTGGGCCAAAGCAGCGATTGTTCGCGGGGTGAAGGCCGGCCTGTTTGCGGCAGGCGCCGGCATTGACCGCTTCTATCCGGAACGGGAGATGAGCCGGGCCGAGTTTCTCGCTTTGATGGATCGGTTGTACGAACTGGGACAGCTTCATCTGTACCCGCTCACCTTTTTGTCCGAACACGAGGCGTACGGCTTTGGAGAAGGGTTTGACGAGCCGTATCTGCCATACGCGGATGTGGACCGGCTGACCTGGATGTACGATCCGATCCTGCGCGTCTCTGTTTTGCTGGAGCGCCTGTACGGCCCCGGGGCGATTCAACAGGTGTTTCCCGGCAAGGAACTGCATCCCAACCAGCCTATCACCCGCGAGGAAGCGGCCAAACTGCTGCAGATGTACACGATGGGCACAGACGGGGAGCAGGCCTGGCAGAATATTTCCAAAACTGGTTGGATGGACGGTCGGCCGGAGCAGAAGCTGAAGCGGGGTGAGGCTGCCGTCGTGGCCGACCGGCTGCTCGCCTCCATGCAGGGGGACTTGCTGCTGCCGTTGCTTGATTACAACGGCCAAAAGTTTCCTGCGATTCCGGAGATTCAGGAACTGTTTCCGATGTTCGCGGCTTACACCAATCAGCTGACCAAGGACGAAGAGACATTTGTCCAAGCGGTGGAAGCGATCCGCAACCACGAAGACAGCGAGGAGACGTTTGCAGACCTGGAGCGTCTGGCCGGGTCCACGTTTGACAACCAGGTCGGTGTGCACTACTACCTGAGCTGGAATTCGGGGACCACGCTTGCGGACAATCTGGACCAGGCATTTTTGGCCATCGACGCGTATTTCGCCGACAAGATCATTCTGCCCGACACGCTTCGCCTGCTCTGTGCCAACGTCTACGACATCGCGGTGCAAATGGGGGCAGAAGACCCTGCGGTGTACGGGCAGATCCTGGAGCGTCTGGGCAGCTACGAACCGAAAGTGCGGCAAGGTTCCGAAGAATGGCAATCGCTGGCCGTTTACCTGGCCGCGTTGGAAGTGAAAAGCGGCAAAACGGAAGCAGCCCTGGCCCGCTACCGCTCGTTTGCCGACAAAAAGACGGAGGCACTGCTCAACGCGGTGTACTATCTGGTGGAAACCAACCGACTGGATGAAGCGGAGAAGTTGCTGGCCAGTCCGGACATCTCCGATGCGGCAGACGCAGTCCAGCAGTTGGCGCAGCTGCTGTCCCAGGAGTTGGCTGTGCTGCGGCAGCAGCCTTCGCTGATTACGGACCTTGCGCATACATTCAAACGGATGGACAACAAGGACGGCTACATCGCTCGCGGGGAGGCCGTTCTGCGCGGCTTTTTGTTGAAGTACACACAGGAAGTGGACCAACGCGAACGGATCGGCCACACGTCCGGTATCTTCCAGTCCCCGCAGCAGCTCGTGCTGGACAAGTGGGAGAGCTATACGGACCTCCGTAAGAAACTGCATTACGAACGAGACGTTGAACGCGGAGTCTGGGAAAAAAGCAGCATTGGCGAGGCTGATTTCCTCTACGAATGGGTACCCGAACTCAGCGTCGCGGAACGGGCGAAACTCCTGCACGCCCGCTATTTCAAGCAGTCACTCGGCCGTTACGACGTCATCACCGAGTGGATTCCCGGGCCCGCTTTGGTGGAGCAGGTGAAGAACCGCTCGTTTAAGGCCGGCAAGGTGAAGCAGATCCCGGTGTTTATGAACAAGTACTACATCGACCGCGACACGGATTTGCTGGTGCAGCGGGTCTGGCGCTATGAAGAGATTTACGATACCGAGGAGTACGTGGCTTTTGCGGGCAAGGAAACGTATTCCTTCCCCTATGAGGTGCATGTGCGCATTCCGGACGAAGCGGTGAAGGGGGCGACACGATGAAGCGCTTGATCATGGGCCTGCTCGCCGCAGTTCTGACGGCCGTTTCCGTCCCCGTGCAGGCGGAGGAACAGCCGTTTGCGGTGACAGCAGAAGTATTTCAATATGTACTGGACAATCATTTGACCAAGCCCACTGCCAAGCAGTTGGTACAGGGAGCGCTCAGTCACGTCAGCGAGGAGGCAGGCAAACAAGCCCACCTGACGCTGAAACCTTCGGAGGATGACGACACGCTGCCGGAGATGGTGCAGCGGTTGGCGGAATGGCAGCGTACCGCACGACTGGATCAATCGCTGCTGAACCGCTGGGCGATTGACGGGATGCTTGCCACGCTGGACGACCCGCACACGATGTATTTCACCCGGGACGAGTTACGGGTGTTTGCGGCGGACGTCGAAAACCAGTTTGTCGGCTTTGGTTTCCGTCTGCGGATGCTGGATGGACTGCTGGTGATCCGTGACATCGTGCCGGGATCGCCGGCTGCCGCTTCCGAACTGCGGAAAGGAGATCAATTGCTGGCAGTAGACGGCAAGTCCCTCAAGGGCAAAAGTTTTGAGGAAGCATTCGCCTTGCTGCAAGGAGAAGAAGACAGCGAAGCCGTTTTGACCATCTACCGCCCTTCAGAAAAACGGGAAAAACAGGTCCGCCTGAAACGGGCTGCCGTGACGATGCCCGAGGTGGAAGGAGACCTGTTTGAAGGCAGCGCGATTGGCTACGTCAGCCTGTCCACCTTCGGATCGGCAGCGGCCGTACAGCTTCGTGACAAGCTGGAGCAGCTTTCCCGCGTTCGCCCCTTGAAAGGGCTGATCCTGGATTTGCGCGACAACAGCGGCGGTTACCTGTCCACTGCTCGTGACGTGGCCAGCTTGTTCATGGAAGAAGGTCTGTTGATGTACACGACCAACCGCAACGGCGTGGAAGTAGAGACCTGGGTTCGCAACGGCCGAAACGTCGGGTATCCTGTCCGCATACTCGTCAATGAAGGGACTGCCTCTGCATCCGAACTGGTGGCGGGGGCCCTGCGCGAACACGGCATTGCCGTGCTGGTGGGCAGCAAAACCTACGGGAAAGGCAGCGCACAACAGATCATTCCGCTGTCCAACGGGGATGCGCTGAAGCTGACGCTGCACGAGTACTTTACTCCCAAGCACACCGTGGTCAATCACGTCGGTCTGGAGCCGGACCTTGCGGTGGAGGACTACGCGGCACAGGTTGTGGAAGCCCTGCGATCGCTTCATGTACAGACGTATCGCCTGACGGAAGAAAACGGCGACACGGTGATAAACGGCATCGCGTTTCCTGCGGTCGATCCCTTGTTCAAACGGGAAAACGGCCAGTGGCTGGTGAGGACGGCCGTTCTCTCCACGCTGCTCGGCGAGGCCGCTGTCGGGGAGCAGGAGTACGTGCCGATCGCTCCGTACCTGCAGCGGCACCAAACGCTTAAACTGCAACAAATCAACGACGAGCCGGTGCTCGTCTACACGGCGCCAATACCGGCCGCGTCCCGATGAATTTGAAGCCCCTGCCTTCTTCGGCAGGGCTTTTCCTTTTTGTATAGAGCACATGAAAAGACAAACACTAACATGTGCGACAACTACTAACGGACAAGGAAGACAGACGGATGAAAAAAGTTCTCCTCTTCCTCATCGACTCCATGATGTCGGATGTGCTGGAGCGATGCGTGGCGATGGGGAAAGCGCCCGGTTTGCAGTTTTTCATGGAGCGGGGGCAGTACATTTCGGACTGCGTGACCGTGTTTCCGACCATGACCGCTTCCGTCGACTGTTCGCTTATCACGGGTGTATACCCCGATCAGCACAAGGTGCCGGGACTGGTCTGGTACGATCCCGAGACGAACGAGATGATCAACTACATAAACGGAACCGCTTCGGTTGGAAAACTCGGCTTTGAACACTGCGCAAAAAACGTGCTGTTCGACTTGAACGAACGCCACCTCAGTCGGGACGTAAAGACGATACACGAGGTGCTGGAGGAAAACGGGCTTGTCTCTGGCTCGATCAACGTGATTGCCCACCGCGGGCACAAACGCCACAAGGTGCACATGCCGCCCGTGCTGGATGCCGTTACCCGCTTCAACCTGCGCGAAAAAGCTAGCGGCCCCACGATCATGAGCCTGGGCACGCTGGTCCGCCCTGCCCTGTTTCGCCCGATTGTGTGGAATTGGGCCCAGTCTGCCGCCAAGGGGTACGGCATCAACGATACGTACGCCATTGACGTCCTGATCGAAGTGATCAACAGCGGCCAACAGCCGGATTTTACCCTGATCTATCTCCCGGAGAACGACCACAAGCTGCACGTCTCGCCGCATGAGGCGGTTGAGCACCTGGCCGAAGTGGATGAGCAGTTGGTGCGTTTTTTGGACAGCTACAGTTCCTGGGAACAGGTGCTGGAGCGTAACGTCTGCATCTTTATCAGCGATCACGGCCAGACGCTGATCGGTGAAAGCGACGAGCACAACATCGACCTGGAAGCGATGCTTGCCGGCTTTTCCATTCACCGGTTGGGGACGGACGTGACCGATGAGTATGACGTCGTCATCTGCAACAACGAGCGGATGACGTACCTCTATCCGCTGAAGGAAGAGAATCTGCTTCCCTTGAGCGCTGCCGTTTCGCAAGACCCGCGGATTGATTTGATCGCCTGGCGGGAAGGGGAGCGCGTGGTGGTGCGGCGCGGCGGGTCCGACCGATTTCTGCAGTTTTGGAAGGGCGGGCCGCTTCGCGATCCGTACGGCAACGAATGGGGGATGGAAGGAGATAGCGGTGTGCTGGAAGTGGAACAGGAGGGGCGGGACATCTGTTTCGGGACGTATCCGGATGCGTTTTCCCGCCTGTACGGTTCCTTGTTTTCGCAGCGGGGGCCAGTACTTGTGCTGACGGCGGCCGAGGGTTTTGAATTCTTGTCAGAAGCGTCGCCGACGCACCTGGGCGGCGGCAGTCACGGTTCCCTGCACAAGCAGGACTCCCTGATCCCGCTTTTGGTGGCGGGAGCGTCCCGGCCGTTTCCGGTCCCCGCCCGGTTGGTCGACGTAAAGGACTTCATTTTGCAGGAACTTGGGGTTGCAGTTCGAGATCGGCGATGATTGGGAGGTGATCGGACCATTTTACGGGCGCAACGTCGTAGTGTATGATTCGCCAATGGCTGGATGCAAACAGATAGTCAATGCGGCGGCGAAAAGTCGGCAGCGTCGCGAGGCGGTCCTGTCCGGTGGCAAGTGCGCAGTCAGTAAGCATCGGGGCAAACGAGACGTTAACAGCGTTGAAATCCCCCATCAGCAGCAGGGGAGTGTTCATTTTCGCGGCCTTGTCCGTGAGCAGCTTTATCTGCGCCAGTCGGCTTGCTTGATTGAGGCTGCAGTGGGTCACCCAGCACGATATGTGGATGCCAGCGCAGGAGAGGGTTGCTTGCAGGGCGCAGCGTTTCTCCTTTTTGGCCGGCAAATCCAACCGTCCGACATGCTCGACGGGCAAACGCGTCAACAAGGCGTTTCCGTAATGGCCGTCCGCGATGGTGATTGACGGGGCAAAGGCGAATTCGTACTCCAGCGCGTCCGCCAGATAGGCAGCTTGAAAGCCGTATTTGCCGTTCTGATGGACTTCCTGCAGGCCGATCACGTCTGCCTGCATTTCGCGCAGCGTCGCAGCCATTTCGTTCAGCCGTTTGCGCCAAAACAAGTCCCGTCCGCTGTGAATGTTATAACTGACGACCCGTATCATGTCTGTTCTCCTTTTCTTTGTAATGGACATCTCTGCTTGTAGTATGGTCATATTGCCCAATTGTTTGTCTTTGTCGAACCTCGAAAAATGCGACCCAACTTACTTAGAATTTCCTGTTGCATTTATTTTTAGCCTATGCTATATTAAAAAGCGTCGCTTGAAGCGTAAAGGAAGAAACTACTTGCGACATGATGTTCCTTGAAAACCGGATAGAATCAGCCTGTACAATCGCTGTTGATGCAGCAGCCAGTAATTTTTAACTCAACTTTATTGGAGAGTTTGATCCTGGCTCAGGACGAAC
>NZ_JAGTPT010000068.1:0-595 GCF_018195675.1 Brevibacillus sp. NL20B1 | reverse complement strand
ATGCTCCCTCAAAACTGAACAGCGAGTAAGCGTTGACTTGCCAAAGCTCCGTAGAAAGGAGGTGATCCATCCGCACCTTCCGGTACGGATACCTTGTTACGACTTCACCCCAATCATCTGCCCCACCTTCGGCGGCTGGCTCCTTGCGGTTACCTCACCGACTTCGGGTGTTGCAAACTCTCGTGGTGTGACGGGCGGTGTGTACAAGGCCCGGGAACGTATTCACCGCGGCATGCTGATCCGCGATTACTAGCGATTCCGACTTCATGCAGGCGAGTTGCAGCCTGCAATCCGAACTGAGACTGGTTTTAAGAGATTGGCTTACCCTCGCGGGCTTGCGTCCCGTTGTACCAGCCATTGTAGCACGTGTGTAGCCCAGGTCATAAGGGGCATGATGATTTGACGTCATCCCCGCCTTCCTCCGTCTTGTCGACGGCAGTCTCTCTAGAGTGCCCAACTGAATGCTGGCAACTAAAGATAAGGGTTGCGCTCGTTGCGGGACTTAACCCAACATCTCACGACACGAGCTGACGACAACCATGCACCACCTGTCACCGCTGCCCCGAAGGGAAGCCCTATCTCTAGGGCGGTCAGC
>NZ_JAGTPT010000067.1:0-625 GCF_018195675.1 Brevibacillus sp. NL20B1 | reverse complement strand
TCCGGGAACCGTCGACGTAAAAGTAGTAAATCCGGACGGAAAAGAAGCGGTGTTGGCCAATGCTTACACCTATCAGGCACCGCCGGAGATGATACCGGCGATCACCAAGATTACGCCAACCAGCGGAAAGCTTGAGGGTGGCGAAGTGATCTACATTGACGGAAAAGACTTTGTGCAAGGTTTGAAAGTATACATGGGAGGGAAAGAAGCCCAACTTTACACTTATTATGGTCCGAACCGAGTAAAAGTACAGGCGCCGCCGGGAGATGCTCCAGGAACCGTCGACGTAAAAGTGGTGAATCCGGACGGAAAAGAAGCGGTGTTGGCCAACGCCTACACCTATCAGGCACCGCCAGAGATGATACCAGCGATCACTGCGATTACGCCAACCAGCGGGAAACTGCAAGGAGGCGAAGTGATCTACATTGACGGAAAAGACTTTGTGCAAGGTTTGAAGGTATACATGGGAGGGAAAGAAGCCCAACTTCACACCTATTACGGGCCGAATCGATTAAAGGCGCTGGCGCCACCGGGAGATGTTCCAGGAACCGTTGACGTAAAAGTAGTAAATCCGGACGGAAAAGAAGCGGTGTTGGCCAATGCTTACACCTATCAGGCACCGCCG
>NZ_JAGTPT010000066.1:0-644 GCF_018195675.1 Brevibacillus sp. NL20B1 | reverse complement strand
GAGGGCGAGTCGGTCGGTCTGGCGGTGGGAGTCAAAAAGGAATACAGCCGGAACATCGAGCAGCCGGAAACGGAACAAAGCGTCATCGGACCGAAAGACAGCTTTGTGGAAACGCTCAACACCAATATCGGCCTGGTTCGCCAGCGCCTGCGCGACCCGTATCTGCGGGTGGAATCCGTCGTGGTGGGAAAACGGACGAAGCAGGAGACGGCCATCATGTACCTGGCGGACGTGGCCAATCCGCAGATCGTGGAAGAAGTAAGGCGGCGTCTTTCCTGCATCGAAACAGACAGCCTGATCGGCCAGATGCAGCTTCAGGAATATCTGGAGGACAATTCGTTCTCCCTGTTTCCCCTCATGCGCCCCACGGAACGGCCTGACGTCACCTGTTCCTATCTGATTGAGGGAAACGTGGCGGTCATGGTCGAGGGGACGTCGCATGCGCTGATCCTGCCGATCACGTTTTTTCAAATGCTGGAAACGGTCGACGACTACTACACCAGCTGGCAGTACGCCACGCTGATCCGCATTGTGCGGATGGTCGCCCTGTTTCTCAGCATCACGACGCCCGGGCTGTACCTGTCACTCGTCGCGTACAACCCGGAGCTGATTCCCACCCGGCTGCTCATCTCCATGGACGCCGC
>NZ_JAGTPT010000065.1:0-696 GCF_018195675.1 Brevibacillus sp. NL20B1 | reverse complement strand
TCATCGTAACTCGCCGGTTCATTCTACAAAAGGCACGCCATCACCCATGAATGGGCTCTGACTACTTGTAGGCACACGGTTTCAGGTTCTCTTTCACTCCCCTCCCGGGGTGCTTTTCACCTTTCCCTCACGGTACTGGTTCACTATCGGTCACTAGGGAGTATTTAGCCTTGGGAGATGGTCCTCCCTGCTTCCGACGGGATTCCTCGTGTCCCGCCGTACTCAGGATCCACTCAGGAGGGAACGAAGTTTCGACTACAGGGCTGTTACCTCCTCTGGCGGGCCTTTCCAGACCGCTTCGTCTACTCCGTTCCTTTCTCACTCCATGTTGAGTGTCCTACAACCCCAAGAGGCACGCCTCTTGGTTTGGGCTTCTCCCTTTTCGCTCGCCGCTACTCAGGGAATCGCGTTTGCTTTCTTCTCCTCCGGGTACTTAGATGTTTCAGTTCCCCGGGTCTGCCCTCCATACCCTATGGATTCAGGTATGGATCCTGCCCCATTACGGACAGGGGGTTTCCCCATTCGGAAATCTCCGGATCCACGCTTACTTACAGCTCCCCGAAGCATATCGGTGTTTGTCCCGTCCTTCATCGGCTCCTAGTGCCAAGGCATCCACCGTGCGCCCTTTCTAACTTAACCAGTGAAAAGAGCTTCACGTTCCTTTCTTCTTACCTGTTATCTAGTTTTCAAAGAACC
>NZ_JAGTPT010000064.1:0-912 GCF_018195675.1 Brevibacillus sp. NL20B1 | reverse complement strand
GCGGCAAAACCGCCTTGCATGTACTACCATCCTACACGAAACATTCCAGCCGAGAAAACGCTTGCAAACAGCCAAATTTGGTCATTTTTCCTTTTTATAATAGAATGTCGCCATAATTCTGCCAATTTTTCTCGCACGCGCCTTTTTTCTGTAAATTTCATTCATTCTCTATTTTTGCGCATTAACAGTTTACAAGCGGATGCTTTTCCGGTACGATGTTGAAAAACAAACGTTTGCACAGAACTGGGAGGATTGTATGTCCGTTACGATCAAGGATGTGGCCCGCGCGGCGGGAGTCTCTCCTTCCACCGTGTCCCGGGTCCTGTCCCATCATCCGAAAATCAGTCCGGCGACGGTGCGAAAAGTCCGGGAGGCCATGGAGGCGCTTGGCTACCACCCCAACATCATGGCCAAAAGCCTCGTCTCCAAAAGCACGCAAACGATCGGGCTTGTTCTGCCCCGTTCCGTCGAAGAGTTTGTCAATCCGTTTTTTTCCGAGGTGCTGCGCGGCATGCTGGCCTGCGCCCAAACAGCCGGATACGACGTGCTGATGTCATCGGCCAACAGCCGTCCGGAAGAGCTGGAGTCGGTCAACCGGATGATCCTCGGCCGCCGCGTGGACGGCATCATCCTGATGGCCCCCCGCAAGGCGGATCCGCTGGTAGATCTGTTGCTGGAGCACGACTTTCCCTTCGTCCTGCTGGGCCGCTCGCTGGAGCGGGACGATCTATTGTGCGTCAACAACAACAACGTGCAGGCCGCGTTTGACGCCACCCGCCACCTGATCGCCCAGGGGCACGTGCATATCGGTTTTGTCAGCGGGCCGCCGGACATGGTCGTCTCGGAGGATCGGCTGGAAGGCTACAAGCGGGCGCTCGCCGAAGCGGGGCTCCCGTTTCGCCAGGAGTGGGT
>NZ_JAGTPT010000063.1:0-1110 GCF_018195675.1 Brevibacillus sp. NL20B1 | reverse complement strand
TGGTCAAGACCCCATTTTGTAGACACTTAAAAAACCCCCGGCCGTTAGGCCGCATGCTGACGCCTGTACTCGACTGGCGTCAGCTTATTTAATTTGATTTGCAAACGCTCCTCATTGTAAAAACGAATGTACTCCTCAATTCGTCTTTGCGCCTCATCCAAACTTCGAATATCATAAGGATAGAGAGCTTCTGCCTTTAAGTGCGAGAAGAAACTCTCCATAGGGGAATTGTCTAAACAATTGCCCCTTCGGGACATGCTGATTCGGGCGCCAACCTTTTGCAGCATGTCGTGGTATGCATGGGACGTGTACTGGAAGCCTTGATCGCTGTGTACGATCAGTCCAGTCACGTCCTTATGCTTTTCAAATGCTTTCCGAAACGTCTCTAGGACAAGGACATTGTCATTGTGTAAGCTCACATGGTGCGCCACGATTTCGTTGTGAAACAAGTCTTTAATCGTAGATAAGAAGATACGTTGATCTCCTACACGAAACTGGGTAACATCGGTGACCCACTTCTGGTTCGGTTTCTCGGCTGTGAAGTCACGCTTCAACAAATTTTCGGCAACACGACCATCTGATTCAGCCGCTCGATACGTGCTCCGATACGCTCGTTTGCCACGAATAATGGCTTTCAGCCCAAGAATTTGCATGAGCCGTAACACCTTCTTATGATTCACAACCTTGCCGTATTGACGAAGGAGTTCCGCTTGAATTCTTCGATACCCATATATTCCTTTTCGTTCATCATAGATGGTTTGAATCTGCTGTTTCAGTTCTCCGTCTCTATCCCACTCCTTCTGTGCAAGATATCGATAATACCCACTCCTCGATACACCAAGAAGTTTGGAGAGTTCGGTAATCGGGTACAATGCTGCCACATTCTCCATCACACGATACTTTTTTCTTACACCTCCCGCATCCAGATTTCCAAACACTTTTTTAGAATTTCGTTCTCCCGTTTCAATTTTTTCACATGTCGATCTTGATCGATGTACTCTGGACGTCGTCCACGCTGATCCAAAAGACCGAACTCCCCAAGTTGTTTGTATTTCCGCATCCATTTTTTTACTCGATCCTTATCCTGGATTCCTAAATGCTCAGTGATAC
>NZ_JAGTPT010000062.1:0-1148 GCF_018195675.1 Brevibacillus sp. NL20B1 | reverse complement strand
GGAGCGGGAACGCTGTGGAAGCAGGAACTGGAGGAGTCGGCGGCTTTTCATCACGAGAAGAAGAGTACCTGCATTGGGGAAGGATTGCTGCAAAGAAGGCATACGAAGAAGGGATAGAACCAGAGGATGCAGTAAGAAAATATGTACCAACGCAGTATCAGGAGGAAGTTCTTCCGACGGCTATCGTCACATTTAACAATACGGTTGGCATGAATCATGGGGATGTTCTCGATTTGGGATTTGCAGTTCCTGCCACCGGTGCAATAGCTGGGACGTTGAAAAATACATCTAAGGGGATGCCACCTATCGTTCAGTCTCGAATCAATATAACTAACGATGGATGGAAGCATATTGTAGACAGACATTTTTCAAATAAGAATGCTTCAACGTTCACAATTTCTCAGGACGAACTCCGTTCACTATTATCCAGTAAAGATATAGTAAAATCTCCTGTCGTAAGGAGTATTGATAGCGCAGACGGGGTGAGATACGTAAGAGTGGTCACTTTAGATAAGCCAATTGGCCTTGATAAGTTTAATGGGTTCAAGCCTACAACTACAATGACAATTTTAACTGACAGGCATGGTAATTTGGTTACAGCATTCCCCGGTTTACTAAAATCGATAAAGAAATGAGGGTGAAACATGAAACTAATAGGGAGCAGAGTGGAACAAGAAATAAGAGAGCAATTAAAAAAATCTAATCAATCACTATTTAAGAGTGAAGAGAAACGAAGACTACTTGAAGTGATTAGAAGTTCATATCCGGACATGCGTACAGCTTATATCGTTCATTGGATACCTGAGCAGGGTGAGGACATTTATAAGATTCTCATTAACGATAGTATTATCGCAGAAATTGAATTAGGACGCTTTAACGCTGAAATTGAACCAATTGTTGTAACTAAAACGATTTCACAATATTTACAAGGACTCAGTAAACGACATCAAATTACATTAGCGGTTGCTCTTGATTTAGCAAGACAAGACTTGAAGAATATGGACTGACATTGAATAAGTTACTGGATTTGCTTAAAGCCTTTTAAAGAGTTTTTTAAAAAACATGATTATGTTACTTGATTAATTTGAAAAGGCTTGTTCCTACTTAAACGATAAGGAGGAATGAGCCTTTTTCATGCCCAAAAATTA
>NZ_JAGTPT010000061.1:0-1362 GCF_018195675.1 Brevibacillus sp. NL20B1 | reverse complement strand
GGCAATTGGGCTTGTTCCAAAAGTATGTAAAGTCCGCCGCCCCGAAACAAAGGGGAAAGTGGAACGAGGCGTTCATTACGTAAAATACAACTTTCTTCCTGGCAAACGCTTCGTTGATTTACAGGATCTCAATCAACAAGCCCTTTTCTGGTGCGATAAGATTAACCGTCGCATTCATGGAACAACCGGCGAACGTCCCACCGACAGACTCCGTAAGGAGGATCTGTCGCCTATCCCTTCTTTCGATCGGTGGGAAAAATACCTGTATGAACCCAGACAGGTCAGCCGAGATGGATTTGTTAGCTACGATGGTGTGCGATATGGGGTTCCATGGAGGCACAGTGGACGTGAGGTAACCGTGCGAGAAGTGAATGGGTGGGTGGAAATCTGGGCCGACGGCACATGTATTTCCCGACACCAAAAGGTCTATCGCTCCCGTGCAACTGTTTTTTGCGAAAACCAGTATGCAGGTCTTACGACCGCTCAAGGTTATGCTTATCCACGTCCGCAAGCCCAACAGATTTCATCGCAGCAAGTGGAAGTGCGTTCGCTGGATGTCTATGAGCAGCTAACAGGGGTGGGAGCATGATCGAACTGGAACAGGCACGGCTACGTCTCGAGGAACTTGGGCTTCAACAAGCAGCTCTCCTCTTGGATGCTCATTTGGAAGCGGCAAGTCATGGACAGCCCACCTATCTGTCCTTTCTCAACATGCTCCTTGATGCAGAGATAGCAGAACGCCAGAAACGGAATATGGAGGTACGTACCAAACTCGCACACTTGCCTTACCGAAAAACACTGGAGGAGTTCGATTTTTCTTTCCAACCCAGCATTGACGAACGGATGATTCGAGAGTTGGCCACGATGACTTTCGTAACCCGACACGAGAATGTTTTGTTCTTAGGGCCTCCCGGAGTAGGAAAAAGTCATTTGTCGGTGGCGTTGGCTGTAGAAGCCATCTCGCAAGGCATATCCGTTTACTTTGTCAGTCTCTCGCAACTCATCGAGGATCTGCGAAAAGCTTACGCGGAAAACAGGCTGGATAAACGCCTCCGCATCTATATTCGACCGAAACTCCTGATTATTGACGAAATTGGTTACCTACCGTTTGATAGTTTGGCAGCCAACCTCTTTTTCCAGGTAGTAAGTGCAAGGTACGAGAGAGGGAGCATTCTGTTGACCAGCAACAAGAGTTTCGGTGAATGGGGGGAACTGATGGGCGATCCGATACTTGCTACAGCTATTCTGGATCGGCTCTTACACCATTCCCACATCGTCAATATTAGGGGGAACAGTTACCGACTCCGTGAAAAAATGAGGACTGGAGCCTACGGCTCCCCCTCTTCTACCTAACCAACAAAA
>NZ_JAGTPT010000060.1:0-1407 GCF_018195675.1 Brevibacillus sp. NL20B1 | reverse complement strand
TCTTTTCTTTTGGCTTTACATTTGGTACGTTAAAGATAGGCCATAGAGTTGAAGCGATCGTAATTTGGCCCATTTTTTTAGGTTTTGGATCATGGCGGTGATCCAAACCTGAATCTGTACGTATCGAACTCCTCGGTACCGCGCAAAGCGAAGACCGTGGAGTTCTTTGCTTTCTGCGAAACTTCGCTCGATCGTGGCGGGACGAACTGATCGCAACACCTTGCCCCTTGCCGATAACCGACGATTCCTCATTCGATCATAGATGTCTTGATGAACGGATACTCGGAAGACGCGATCCTTGGGGCCTTTGGCGGCAGGACATCCCGCACAGCTTCCTTTCATAGCGGGTCGATATTCATGATAACCGGTACGGGTGGAGGTCGAATAGGTCAATTTCACCCCACACGGACACGCATACACATCGTCCGCGACCCACCGAAACTGTGCCGAACGACAATCGGGGTGTTCTTTTCGATGAACACGTCGATACGATATATACGCTTCCATCCCTTTGTTTTCGAGTACTCGCCCAAGTCGTGCGTTATAATAGCCGGCATCCAAGACGATTTCTTTTGGAACCATACCGACTCGCTGTTGGACTCGCTCGATTCGATCCATTAATACGCGATGTCCTGGTACTGTCGCAGCGGTCACATACGCGTCCAAAATCAAGTTGTGAAGGGTATCCACGATTCGATGATCATGAAAGGCAAAGAGACCTCGTGGGTCATGTTTGACCGATAGGCCCGCGTCCGGATCCGTTGTACTGCAGATGATGGTTTTCGTCCTTTCTTTTGCGGCTTGAGGAGGAAGGGGTTTTTTTCCGTGCTGTCGTCGTTTTTCATTCACGAGTTTCAACACCTCCTCCTCTTCTTGATCCACCACGGTCTGAACGACTTGGATCCGTTTGCGTTTATTAGCGTGGGCTTTTAACTCGGTTTCATCGGCTGCCCACGTGTCGGGCGATAAAAATCCTTCTTCATGAATTTGTCGAAGGACACGCTCAAACATCGATTCCCATACTTGGGGATCGACTCGATGACGGAGGAATTTGGACACACTCGAGTGACAAGGAACGGAATCGTGAAGGGAAAGACCTAAAAACCAACGATAGGTCATGTGTTGTTGGATTTGTTTACAGGTAAATCGAACGGAACGAAACCCTTCTAGGTATTGGATCATGAGGATTTTTACCAAGATTAAAGGGTCGATGGAAGGACGGCCTGTGTTCATCGAGTAAAACGGTTGGAGTAAGCGATACACATGATTCCAATCCATGAAACGATCGATTTGAACCAACACATGATTCGAATCGACCATGGACTCATACGCTCGACGGTTTTCTTGAATTTCTAAATTCGATCGGTAGAAATACATAGGGGAGCTCTCCTCATCGGTATTTCCTTC
>NZ_JAGTPT010000006.1:0-149572 GCF_018195675.1 Brevibacillus sp. NL20B1 | reverse complement strand
CGGGCGAAAGGGGACCGCATTCAGATCACAAACTTGCGAACGTTGTCGGACAATTCATCCGCCAGTGATTTCAGTTGTTCCACATTTTGACTGATCCGCGCAATGGCGTTCAGCTGTTCGTCGACCGTTTCCACGACGCCGCCAAGCGACTGATTGATCTCATCTGACATGGCGGAGAGCCGGTGCATCGAGCTGGTAACCACCTGGTTGCCGGCGGCCATCTCTTCTGACGCGGCCGACATCGCTTCGCTCTGTTCCGCCGCCGATTGAATGTCGGCGACGATGTGCTGGAAGGCAACACCCACTGACTCTACGGACTGAAGTCCATTGTTGACCATCGCGACGATCTCGTCCATATGGTTGCTCATCCCCATCGCGTCGTTGTTGATTGAATGGGCAATGGAGGCGATGTGTTCAGAGAAGGCACTGCTCTCTTCCGCCAGCTTGCGGACTTCGCTGGCGACGACGGCAAAACCGCGTCCCGCTTCGCCGGCGCGGGCAGCCTCGATTGTCGCATTGAGCGCCAGCAGGTTGGTCTGCGCGGCGATGTTTCTGATCATCTCCACGATGCTGGTAATCTGGCGGGCCCGGTCTCGCAGGCCATGCATCTGACGGGCCGTCTGCTCCACTTCACCGGTCGCGTGCCGGACGGTGGAGATGACATTTTCCACCAGTTCCAATCCGTCCGAAGCCCGCTCGAAGGTGCGTGTCGTGGCCAGCGTCGTCGATTCCGCCGCTACTGCCACTTGTTCCACCCCTTGCGAAATCTCCGACACGGTACGGACGGCAGCCGCCACTTCACCCGTTTGCAGGGCGACCCGCTCGGAAATGGTGGAGACGTTGTCCGTGATCAGCTGAATCGCCCCTTTGTTTTGCTGGGCGAAGGCCGACAACTCGTCGGCGGCGTCGTTCAAGCGGGCGGCTTGTCCCTGCACGAGCGAGATCAGCGTGCGCAGTTCCGCCACCATTTCGTTCATTTTTCGGCCCACCATGGCCAGTTCGTCGCTGCCTTTGACCTCGATCTCCACGTCAAATCGGCCGGAACCGATGCGCTCCATGTCCTTGGCGATCGCGTACAGCGACCTGCGGATGCGCTTGGCGAACCACCAGATCAGCATGGACGACAGGGCAATGGCAGGCAGGCTGATGAGGGCGAAGTAAAGCCCCATACCGTTTACGTCTCCGTACACCTCGTCGATGCCCGTAGTCAGGACGACACTCCAGCCGATCGACGGGATAGGCGCCAGTGCCGCAAAGGAGTCCAGCCCGTCTGCTTCATACAACAAGCTGCTGCTTTGCTTCTGTCCTGCCAACTCGAGCATCTCCTCGTAGTCGCCGTTTTCGGCAAGGGAAAGCTTTCCGTTTTGCCCGGGGTCGCGGTGAGCAATGACCAGCCCGTCCGGCCGGACCACAAACGCATACCCGTTCTGCATGAACGGAATCGCCTCTACCTTGTCGATGATCGGCTCAATCGTAAAGCCGACTACCAGCACGCGAGAGGTATCCTTGTTTTTCTCGCCGACCGGTGTGGCGATGTAGAGATAGCTTCTGTCACCGCCCAGCACGATCTCTTCATCCGAGACGACTGGGGCCTCTGTCGACACGACCTGTTGAACGAACTTCTTCTGCCTGAAATCCGTCTCAACCCGCCCCGTGAGCGAGTACAGCGCTTTTCCGCTGGCCGTATCCACCAGGTAGATTTTCGCAATCTCCTTGTGGCTTTGCCGCAGCAGTTGGAACTGCTCCTTAATCAGCGGCTCCATCTCCGTCATCATCACGCGCTTCGACGCCGTCTCCCGTGCAGAGTCCATCATTTCCACGATCCAGTCCTCCATGCTGGCGGCATGCTGTTCCGCCAGCATTTTCGCCTGGGTGGACGTGATCCCGATCAGCGTCGACTTGGACAGGGACAGCGCTATAAATTGAAGAGAACCGATAATGACCAAAACAAGAACAATGCCAAACGCAATCATTTTGGTGGCAAGCGAACCCTGGAGCTGTCCCTTGAACGACTCCAGCACCCGGGGCGTATTCCGCAGCCAACTCGGCAATGTTTCCTTGCGCACTCCTCGCAGACGCATGTCCCGAAAATGCGGCAGTCGCAGTTTTTTCATGAGCCAACAGCCCCCTTTTTTCCAATCAGCAGCTCCATAATATGCCAGGCCGGCAGCAATGAAAAAAGCCTCTGCGAACAGATATCAGGTGAAGATACCCAGTCGTTTCGCAGAGGCCACATGTACCGTGTTGTCAAGAAAGGGAGGATTCCCAATCGGATTGATCGGGAATGCCTGTCCTTGCGTTTCTAGTTGTATAAATGGCAGGCCGCGAAATGGCCCGGTTCCACCTCTTTCCACACCGGCTCGGCAGCAGCGCATTCCGGCATCGCCTTCGGGCAGCGGGTGCGGAAATGGCAGCCGCTCGGCGGATTCATCGGGCTGGGCACGTCGCCCTGCAGGACGATGCGCTCCCGTTTCCGCTCCACTTCCGGGTCCGGAATCGGGATGGCCGAAAGCAGTGCCTGGGTGTAGGGATGGAGCGGTTTTTCATAGAGCTTCTCACTCTCGGCCAGCTCCACCATTTTGCCAAGGTACATGACGGCGACGCGATCGGAAATGTACTTCACCATCGACAGGTCGTGGGCGATGAACATGTAGGTCAGGCCCATCTTTTCCTGCAGCTGCTGCAGCAGGTTGACCACCTGCGCCTGTACCGACACGTCCAGCGCGGAGATCGGCTCGTCGCAAACAATAAACTTCGGCTCGACCGCCAATGCGCGGGCGATCCCGATCCGCTGGCGCTGACCGCCGGAGAATTCGTGTGGGAAGCGGTTCATGTGTTCCGGGTTCAGGCTGACCAGCGACAACAGCTCTTGAATTCGTTCCTTGCGCTTCTGGCCGGTCGCCAGGCCGTGAATGTCAAGCGCCTCGCCGATGATGTCGCCCACCGTCATCCGCGGGTTGAGCGACGCGTACGGGTCCTGGAAAATCATCTGCATCTTGCGGCGCATTGCTTTCATTTCCTGATGGTTCAGTTTCATCACATCTTGACCTTCAAACAGGACTTCGCCTGCAGTAGGCTCGTACAATCGAAGAATGGTACGGCCCGCCGTGGATTTGCCGCAGCCAGACTCCCCTACCACGCCAAGCGTTTCGCCGCGCTTGATCTCAAAGGTCAGATCGTTTACGGCTTTCAGGGTATTGTCACCGATCTTGAAAAATTTCTTCAGATTGCGTACTTCAATGAGTGTATCGCGTTTCTCCACTGGTTACCCCTCCTCTTACGATCCTGCGCGGTTCTGCGCCAGCGGGTGCTGCAGCCAGCAGGCGGCGCGTTGTGTCGAGCTGATATCTTTCAATTCAGGATCGTACTCCTGGCAGACGCGCATGGCTGATTCGCAGCGGGCAGTAAATCCGCAGCCGACAGGAGGACGAAGCAGGTCCGGCGGAGTGCCGAAAATCGGCGTAAGCGGCTCGTCGCGATTCAGGTCCAGGCGCGGAACGGAGCGCAGCAGCCCTTTGGTGTACGGATGCTGCGGATTGTAGAAGATGTCGTCGACCGTTCCCGTTTCGATCACCTTTCCAGCGTACATGACGATGACGCGGTCGCACATTTCCGCCACGACACCCAGGTCGTGCGTGATCAGGATGATCGACGTGCCTGTCTTTTTCTGCAGTTCTTTCATCAGGTCCAAAATCTGCGCCTGAATCGTCACGTCCAGCGCGGTGGTCGGCTCATCCGCAATCAACAGCTTGGGCGAGCAGGCGAGCGCAATGGCAATCATGGCACGCTGCCGCATCCCGCCGGAAAATTCGTGCGGATACTGGTCGACGCGTTTTTCCGGCTGCGGGATGCCGACCATGTTCAAGAGTTCGATGGCACGCGCACGGGCATCGGCACGCGTCATCTTTTGATGCTTGATCAACCCTTCCATGATCTGGTTGCCCACAGTCAGTGTCGGGTTCAGCGAGGTCATCGGGTCCTGGAAGATCATCCCGATATCCTTGCCGCGAATCGCTTCCATCTCTTTGTTTGACTTATTGACGATGTTCTCGCCGTTGAAGATGATTTCCCCTTTTTTGATTTCACCCGGCGGCATCGGAATCAGCTTCATCAGGGTTTGTGCCGTCACGGACTTGCCGCAGCCGGACTCCCCTACAATCGCGACTGCTTCTCCCTTGTTGACGTAAAAGTTCACGCCGCGTACCGCTTTTACTTCCCCCGCGTACGTGTGGAAGGAGACATGCAGGTCTTTTACTTCAAGAATGCGTTCCATTGTGATGATCCCTCCTATTTGCGCAAGCGTGGGTCTACGGCGTCGCGCAGACCGTCACCGAACAGGTTGAATGCCAGCATTGTTATGGAGATGAAGAGAGCCGGGAACATCAGCCGCCAGGGGTAGTATCTCATGGCCGACAAGCCTTCGGACGACATTGTGCCCCACGATGCGACCGGAGCAGAAACGCCCAATCCAATGAAGGAAAGGAACGACTCCGCAAAGATCGCGTTCGGTACGGTCAGACTCAACGTTACAATGATCGGCCCCAGCGCGTTGGGGATCAGGTGTTTGAAAATCAGACGGCTGTTATCCGCACCAAGGGAGCGAGCTGCCAGGACAAACTCTTGCGCCTTCAATTGGATAATTTGGCCGCGGACAATCCGCGCCATCCCGATCCAACCGGTAATGGTCAGAGCGATGATGATGGTGCCAACCCCCTGCTCCATCACCACCATGAGCAAAATCACCACGAGCAGGTATGGAATTGCGTACAAAATATCGGCAATACGCATCATGATTTCATCCACTTTGCCCCCGTAGAAACCGGCGATACCGCCCCAGATCATCCCGATAATCAAGTCGATGATGGCTGCAGCAAACCCTACTTCCAGCGAGATGCGTGCGCCGTACCAGACGCGGACGAACACGTCACGGCCCAAGTCATCCGTCCCAAACCAGTGCTCAGCCGACGGCGGCTGGTTCTTGCCTGTAAGTTCAGTCGTCCTGTAGTCATGGGAACTGAAAATCGGGATAAAAATGGCACAGGCGACCAGGATCAGGATAAAGATCAGGGAGGCCATGGCCACCTTGTTCATTTTCAGCCGGCGCCAGACGTCAGCCCAGAAAGAGAGGCTGGGACGCTTGATTTCCTCCGCCTGGCGAAAATCGACGGATATGGGCTCGAAATGCTCTTTCGTCAGTTGCATGAAACATTACTCCCTTCCTGTGTCACTCAGTTTGATCCTCGGGTCAATCAGAGTGTACGCGATGTCTACCAGCAAAACCGCCGTGACGAGGATAATCGAGTAGAACACTGTCGTTCCCATGATGACCGTGTAGTCGCGGTTCGTGATGGACATGACAAACTCGCGTCCCAGTCCGGGCACCCCGAAAATGCGCTCGATGACAAACGCACCCGTCAAAATGTTGGCAACAAGCGGACCCAGGTAAGTAATGACAGGCAGGAGAGCGTTGCGAATCGCGTGCTTGACGGTAATCGTAACCGTGTTGAGGCCTTTGGCTTTTGCCGTCTTGATGTAGTCCTGACTCATCACTTCCAGCATATTGGAGCGGGTGAGGCGTGCGATAAACGCCATCGGCATGGCAGCCAACGCAAGAGAAGGCAGAATCGTATACTCAAATCCTTCCCACTTCGCAATGGGAAACCAGCCCATTTTCATTGCAAAGAAGTATTGTAAAAATGACGCAAGAATAAAGCTGGGAACAGACAATCCGAGCACAGCGAGAACCATGGCAGTATAGTCCTGCCATTTGTTGTGCTTCAACGCCGCAATGACACCCAGCGTGATGCCTCCAAAGATGGCAATCAGCAGGGCTTGCGCACCCAGATGGGCAGATACGGGGAACCCGCGGTTAATGATTTCATTTACCGTGGAGGACTTTTCGGCAAATGACGGCCCCAAATCCCATTTGAGGATGCCTATCAGATAATCGAGATACTGCTCATGCAGCGGCAGATTCAGCTTGTATTTGGCCTCCAGCGCGGCGCGAATTTCGTCCGGAACGTTTTTTTCGGACGTAAACGGACCACCCGGAACCGCTTTCATGATGAAGAAGGTGGCCGTTATGATCAGGAATAGCGAGAGCAGCATAAAAAAGATACGCTTGCCAAGATAACGGATCAAAAAACTTACCCCCTTATGCATTGAATGATGGTGTTGTTGCTTTCACGACCCATCTTTGCACTGCGTTCCCACGGAAAGCAGTGCAAAAATCGGCTGTGCAAATAACCCTTGTGGCAGATCTCTTGCTCTTATTCTCTCTCTATCGGCGTACTGCCGTCTGTCTCTTGCAACCAGTCCGCAAAAGATAAGGTATATGGGGTTCCATATACCTTATCCCTGCAGAACCGGGGGCCGTTGGCGTGCGCTCAAACGGCGGGGAACTCACGATTACTCAATGTACGCCCATTTCCAGTCGACGCCGCCCAGACCGTCGATGACGACGCCATGGACATCGTCGTCCTTCACCCAGGAGAGGGTGTAGAAATAGATCGGCATGATGGGCATTTCGTCCATCAGGATCGCTTCCGCTTCGGCGAGGGTCTTCATGCGCTGTTCTCCCGATTCCTTCGCGGAGCGGTTCAGCAGCTCCTTGAACTTCGGATGTTCCCAACGGGTGTCGTTGTTGCCGCCATCCTTATCCTTGTACAGTTCCAGGAAGTTGATCGGGTCGTTGAAGTCACCCAGCCAACCCATGCGGCCGACCTGATAATTCCCCTCGTGGAGGTCTTCCAGGTACACCTTCCACTCTTTGTTTTCCAGTTTCACGTCTACGCCGAGATTCTTCTTCCACTGGTCCTGAATCGCCTGAGCGATCTTTTGATGGCCCTCATGCGTGTTGTAGGAGAGTGTGATCGTCGGCAGCTTGGAAATGCCCAGCTCCTTCATGCCCTCTTCCAGCAGTTTCTTGGCCGTTTCCACGTCGTTGTCCTTGAAGTAGCCGTCCTTGTTCAGTGCCATGGATGGCGGCACGGCGCCCATGGCCGGGAGCTGGCCGGTCTGCAGGATGTTGTCAATCAGGGACTGACGGTCGATCGCATAGGCAAATGCTTTCCGGATCTTCACGTTGTTGAACGGCGGTTTCTCAGTATTGAACTTGTACCAGTAGACACCAGCGATCGGCTGAGTCGTCATCTTTCCGGAGTCTTTCAGCGCCGGAATGGCATCCGTCGGCAGGGAGCTCATCGGTGCGCCGGCCCAGTCGAGATCGCCGTTTTCATACATGTTCAGCTCGGTCATCTCGTCCTCTACCATGGAGAACTCGATGCGTTCCAGCTTGACGTTTTCTGCGTCCCAGTATTTGTCGTTTTTCACGAGCACCATTTTGCTCTTGTGCTCCCACGATTCCATCTTGAATGGACCGTTGCCCACGTGGGTGCTCGCTTCGTTCGCCCACTTCGGATTCGATTCGACCAGTTTTTTATTGACCGGATAGTACGTTCTGAACGTGGTCAGTTCGAGGAAAAACGGCGTCGGGTTTTCCAGTGTCACCTGCAGCGTCTTTTCATCCAGCGCTTTTACGCCGACGTCTTCCGCTTTCGCTTGATTCCTGTTGAAGGCTTCGCCATTTTTAATGTAGTAGAGCTGATACGCGTAGTTGGATGCCGTTTTCGGATCGAGGGCACGCTTCCAGGCGTATTCAAAGTCATGGGCTGTTACCGGATCACCGTTGCTCCAGTAGCTTTCTCGCAGGTGGAACGTGTACGTCAGACCGTCGTCAGATACGTCAATTTTTTCCGCTACAGACGGTTCCGGTGTTTTGCCGTCCTTGCCAATCCGGGTCAGGCCGTCAAAGGTCGCCTGAATGATCGCACCGGACGTCGTGTCCTCGGCAATGCCCGGGTCAGCAGTCGGCGGCTCGGAATGCAGGTTCAGCCGCAGAACTTGCGGTTTTTTCTCTTTGTTTTCGGCTGGTTGTTGATCAGCAGGCTTGTTTTGATCGCCCGTAGATGCTTGCTGACCACCGCAACCGGCCAAGGCCGCACCGAGAACAGCTACAGAACTGACAAGTGCAAAAATGCTCTTTTTCAACGCAATAACCCCCAATTCTCTGATCTTTTTTCTCTTTCTTCCTTCTTTTGTCTTTTTTCCGAATATTCAAATACCAAAAAATGGACAAGTGCTCGCGATGACTTTGACTGGCATCAACTCCTTTCACTGGATCGGCACTTCGTCGTCACGAACGAACGAGAAGGAATCCTTGTACTGCTTCAGTTCCAGCGACACGTCGGCCGTGGCGATTCCCTCAATTTGCGAAAGCCGCTCGTTGACGAAGGTGATGAGTTCTTCGTTATTATGGAAACACGCTTGAATGATCAAGTCGTGCTTGCCGCTGAACGCACCCACGAACCGAACCTCGGGAAACTTGCTCAGCTCCTCGGCCACGCTGTTTTGCCATCCCAGCTTGGTGGTCAGACCGATAATGGCCTGAACGTGCAATCCCAGCTTTTCCGGATCGGGGTGAATCACGAACTGAAACACGCCATCTTGCAACAGGCGGGTGATACGCGAACGGATGGTGCCCTCGCTCAAGCCTAGTTGTTGAGCAATTTCGGTATAGGGCCGTCGTCCGTCTTCCTGGAGGATCTGCAGGATCTGTTTATCAACATGGTCCAGCTTTCTCATAAATACGATTTTTGTAGAACCTCCATCAGATTTTTACGAAATTCGAAAAAATCGTTAACATTTTGCCTGTCACCTTAAAAATATACGCAATTGTTATTGGTGTCAACGAATTTTGACAAGTAGAATTATAAAAAATTATAAACGGATTCTTAACAATAAATAATTTTTTATATTATATGGCAAGCCTCTTTTCTACCATTGAACCGCAATTCAGTTGATTAATCAATAATAATTTATCGGAGATTGCACATTTTTATCCGAATTGCCAGATAACAACGACCGCAGAGCGCTCTCCAGCGGTTCTCCCCTGCGCAACAGGGCGTGCGGCAGCACCGCACTCCCTGTGTTTGCTTCGGGGTGGCTCACACACGTCGCTATTATTCAACAATCTTGTAAATGAGCGGCTGCTCAGGCGGCTGCTCGCTGCTGTACGCAAACGCTTCAGCCACGTCCTTGAGGGCATCTTGCAGCAAGCGCTCGTCGTTGGCGTGCAGGGTGGCCAGCGGTTCGCCGGCGCGCACCCGATCCCCCCGCTTTTTGTGCAGCGCGATGCCAACCGCCAGGTCAATCGGCATCTCCTTGGTCAATCGGCCGGCCCCCAGCACGACAGAGGCATGCCCAACCGTCTCTGCGTCGATCCCGGCCAGGTAGCCGTCCTGCTGCGCCGTGACCTGTGCGGTCAATCCCGCTTGGGGAAGGCGGTCCGGTTCGTACACGTCACGTTTGTTGCCGCCCTGTGCCTCCACCATTTGCGCCAGTTTATCCACGGCTTTGCCGCTGGCGATGATCTCCTCCAGACGGCCTCGCCCTTCGTCCACAGACGACGCCAGCCCGCCCAGCACGAGCATGCGAGCGCCGATTGCCAGCGCCAATTCCGTCAAATCCTTGGGACCGTTTCCAGCGAGCGTTGCGATCGCCTCTTTTACTTCCAGCGCGTTGCCTACGGCAAAGCCAAGCGGCTGATTCATGTCGCTGATGACAGCCACCGTCTTGCGCCCCACCTGGCTGCCGATATCCACCATTGCGCGGGCGAGTGTCTCTGCTTCTTCCAGCGTCTTCATAAATGCGCCTTTGCCTACTTTTACATCAAGCAGGATGGCATCGGCCCCCGCCGCGATCTTTTTGGACATGATCGAGCTGGCGATCAGCGGCACTGCTTCCACCGTGGCAGTTACGTCACGCAGGGCGTACAGTTTTTTGTCTGCGGGCGTCAGGTTGCCGGACTGACCGATTACCGCCACACCGATGTCCCGCACCTGTTGGAAGAACTGCTCGCGGGTGCGTTCCACCTGAAACCCGGCGAACGACTCCAGTTTGTCGATCGTGCCGCCCGAGTGTCCCAGACCGCGTCCGGACATTTTGGCCACGGGAATGCCGGCCGCCGCCACCAGCGGCGCCACGACCAGCGTCGTCTTGTCGCCCACGCCGCCAGTGCTGTGTTTGTCCACTTTTACTCCCGGAATGGACGTTAAGTCCAACTGCTCCCCGGATCTTGCCATCGCCATGGTCAAATCGCCGGTTTCGCGCGGCGTCATGCCGCGGAACAGTACGGCCATGGCCCAGGCGGACATTTGGTAGTCGGGAATGCTTCCATTTGTATAGCCGTCGACGAGAAACTGAATCTCCTCCGTGCTCAGTTCCTTGCCGTCCCGTTTCTTCGCGATAATATCCACCATGCGCATGCTGTTTCACCCCACCCTCGTGTGCTGCCGCCAGCCTATAATTTCGCCACGATCCCGTTCACCAGTGACAGGAACTGGGCCTTCACGCGTTCGGTCGTCTCCATCACTTCATCGTGGGAAAGCGGCTGTTCCAAGATGCCGGCCGCCATGTTGCTGATGCAGGAGATGCCGAGCACGTTCATCCCCATGTGACGGGCCGCGATTACCTCCGGCACGGTCGACATGCCGACGGCGTCTCCTCCCAGAATCCGCAGCATGCGGATCTCGGCCGGCGTCTCGTAGCTCGGGCCGAGCAGACCGACGTAGACCCCTTCCTGCAAGGTGATGCCCAGCTCTGCCGCCACTTCTTTTGCCACAGCGCGAAGTGATTTGGAATAGGCTTCCGACATGTCGGGGAAACGGGGACCCAGCGTGTCGTCGTTGGGGCCGATCAGCGGGTTGCGGAACGTCATGTTGATGTGGTCGGCAATCAGCATCAGGTTGCCCGGCTTGTAGCTCTCATTGATCCCGCCGGCAGCGTTGGTGACGATGATCGTCTCCACGCCGAGCTGTTTCATGACGCGGATGGGGAACACCACGGCGTCCAGTTCGTGACCTTCATAATAATGGAAACGCCCCTGCATGGCCACGACCTGCTTGCCCTGCAGCTTGCCGATGACAAGCTGTCCCTTGTGTCCGACCACGGTGGAGACGGTAAAGCCGGGAATCTCGTAGTACGGGATGACGACCGGATTTTCGATCTCGTCTGCCAGTACCCCCAGACCGGAGCCGAGCACCAGGCCGATGGTCGGTTTTTCCGTCAGTTTCGGTTGAATGTAGGCAACTGCTTCTTGTATGCTGCTCATCGTGTTTTCCCCTCTCGATTTCATTTTTTCATCTTACAATCTGGCCAAAAAGCTTTCCCCGATCTCGGGCGCCTTGACGCCAAAGTTTTCGGCAATCGTCGCGCCGACGTCGGCAAACGTGCCGCGCACGCCCAAATCGCTTCCCTGCGCGATGCCCTTGTGGTAGACCAGAAGCGGCACGTATTCGCGGGTGTGGTCCGTGCCGTGGTGTACCGGGTCATTGCCGTGATCGGCGGTGATGATCAACAAGTCACCGCTGTCCAGCGCATTGAGAAGCTCCGGAATGCGGGCGTCAAACTCCATCAGCGCCCGGCCGTAGCCCTCGGGATCGCGGCGGTGGCCATACTTGGCGTCAAAATCGACCAGATTGACAAAGCTCAAGCCGGTAAAATCCTCGTTCATCGTCTTCAGCAACTGGTCAACGCCGTCCATGTTGTCCTGGGTCCGAATGGAGCGGGTAATGCCCTCGTCGGCGTAGATGTCGCTGATTTTGCCGATCGCAATCGACGTCAGCCCCGCATCCACAAGCCGGTTCATGACCGTCGGCGCAAACGGCTTGACGGAGTAATCATGCCGGTTGGGCGTACGCACAAACGCCCCCGGCTTGCCGACGAACGGACGGGCGATGACGCGGGTGACGGCAAATTCGTCCCGCAGTGTCAGCTCGCGGGCGATCTGGCAGATGCGGTACAGCTCTTCCAGCGGCACCACTTCTTCGTGCGCTGCCACCTGGAACACGCTGTCGGCCGAGGTGTAGACGATTACATCGCCGGTCCGCATGTGTTCCTCGCCCAGTTCCTCAATAATCGCGGTGCCGGACGCCACCTTGTTGCCCAGCACCTTGCGTCCGATCCGCTGCTCGAACTCGCGGATCAGCTCGGCCGGGAAGCCGTCGGGATAGGTGCGAAACGGCGTGGACACGTGCAGGCCCATGATCTCCCAGTGTCCGGTCGTCGTGTCCTTGCCGATAGAGATCTCTTTCATTTTCCCCCAGTGCGCCTTGGGAGCTTCAACAGCCGGTACGTTTCGCAGCGGGGCAATATTGCCCAGGCCGAGCGCCTGCAGATGAGGCAGGGAAAAGCCGTCGACTCGCTCGGCGATATGGCCCAGCGTATGAGCGCCTTCATCGTTGAAGCGGGCCGCATCCGGCAGCTCCCCGATTCCGACGCTGTCCATCACAATTAAGAAGACTCGAGAAAAACGTGGCATAAAAACCGCCTCCTGCAACAATCATCAAAGTGTTCAGTCGTCAGACGTCTGACGAGGAAAAAAAGAGAGACTACGCTCTCGGGTGGGTTTTCGCGTAAATGTCCTTGATGCGCGAACGGGTCACATGCGTGTAAATCTGCGTTGTGGAAATGTCCGCGTGACCCAGCATTTCCTGTACAGACCGGAGATCTGCTCCGTTTTCCAGCAGGTGCGTGGCGAACGAATGGCGCAGCGTGTGCGGCGTGATTTCGGTCCGAATGTTGGCCTTCTGCGCGTAGCGCTTGATGATTTTCCAAAATCCCTGCCGGGTGATCTGCTTGCCCAGATGGTTGAGAAACAGGGCTGTCTCGCCCGGCTGCTTCACCAGCTTCGGCCGTCCCGCCTGCAAATAGTGGCGCACCATTTGGATGGCGACGGAGCCGAGCGGGATGATCCGCTCCTTGGACCCCTTGCCCATGCACTTGACGAATCCCATCTCCAGGTTGACATCGCTTACATCCAGGTTGACCAGTTCGGAGACGCGGATACCGGTCGCGTACAGCAGTTCCAGCATCGCCTTGTCGCGCAGCCCTGCCGGAGAGTCGACCGGCGGGCTGTCGAGCAGCCGTTCCACTTCCTCGACCGAGAGCACCTTGGGCAGGCGCTTTTCAATTTTGGGGGTCTCCAGATGGATGGACGGGTCCTTGTCTATGTACTTGTCGCGGACGAGATATTGATAAAAGGCCCGGATTGACGCCAGATTGCGGGACAGGGTGGCAGTAGCCCGTCCCTTTTCCTGGAGGGTCATCAGATAGCCGATAATCTGGCTCCGCGTGGAGTCCTCGATCCGGGTCACCCCCTGCTCCTGCAGGTATGCCGTATAGGCAACCATATCCCGCTGGTACGATTCGAGCGTGTTGGGCGACAGCCCTTTTTCCACAGCCAGGAAATGGATGAATTGATCAATCAGCGTGTCCATGAAGCTGTTCCCCTTCAGGTAAGTGTCTTGATATGCTTTCCACGCGGGAACGGAAAAGTCCTCTTTTTTCCCGTGAAAAAGGTAACGGTTACTCTCCCGTCAGGTAGAACAACTGCAGCCGGGACAGGTATCCGTCCCAACTTCCGCCTCCCTGGGCATTGATCAGCTTCACCACTTTGACGGCATTGCCGTGCGGTTCGCGGTAGGGATCGCCTGGCAGGAACCTGTCTGACAAGAGGCTGATGATCCCGTAGGACAACAGCGCACAGGTAACGAACAGGAGGAAAAACCGGAGAATCTCCATCAGCCGCCGAAACGATACTCGCATCGATGCAATCCTCCCCGTTTCCGTGTTACCTCCAGTATATGCGCTGGTCTCCTGCTCCATTCGGTACGCTATACCTGCAGGTCATGCAGCGCGTCTTCCAGCGGGACATACGGCAGATTCAGCGAGGTGGCCACTGCTTCGTACACCACATGGCCGTTCAGCACGTTGACGCCGCGGGCAAGCGCGCGGTTTTGGGTGATGGCGGCGCGGACCCCTTTGTTCGCCAACTGCAGGCCGTAAGGTATTGTAACATTGCTCAGGGCGATTGTCGACGTGCGCGGCACCGCTCCCGGCATGTTGGCCACCGCGTAGTGGACGACGCCGTGCTTGACGTATGTCGGTTCGCTGTGTGTGGTAATACGGTCCACAGTCTCGATCGAGCCCCCCTGATCGATCGCCACGTCGACGATGACCGATCCGGGAGACATCGACTTGACCATATCCTCCGTCACCAGCTTGGGCGCCCGCGCCCCGGGGATCAGGACCGCCCCGATCAGGAGGTCGGCGTCCTTTACCGCCTGCGCGATGTTGTAGTGGTTGGACATCAGTGTCCGCAATCGTCCCTGGAACAGATCGTCCAGTTCGCGCAGCCGGTTGGCGTTGATGTCGAGAATCGTCACCTGCGCCCCCAGGCCGATCGCCATTTTGGCCGCATTGGTCCCGACGATGCCGCCGCCGACGATGACCACATGAGCCGGAGGGACACCGGGAACGCCTCCCAGGAGCACTCCCTTCCCCCCGTGCGGCTTTTCCAGAAACTGTGCGCCAATCTGCACCGACATGCGGCCGGCCACCTCGCTCATCGGCATCAATAACGGCAGCGAACCGTCGTCAGTCTGGATCGTCTCGTAGGCAATCGCGACCACTTTCTTGGCACGGAGCTGCTCGGTCAGTTCGCGTTCCGGCGCCAGATGCAGATAGGTAAACAGGATCAGGTTTTCGCGAAAGAATTTGTATTCGTTAGGCAGCGGTTCTTTTACCTTGCAGATCATCTCCGCCTGCTGCCATACCTCCTCTGCACTGTCGAGAATTTCCGCGCCGGCTGCCGAAAAATCCTCGTCGGAAAAACCGGAGCCGATCCCCGCCTGCGTCTCGACCAACACGCGATGGCCCGCCTGTATGTATGCGCTCACGCCGGCGGGGGTCAGCCCCACGCGGTTTTCGTTGTCTTTGATTTCCTTTGGCACCCCGATAATCATCACACATTCGCCTCCTGTGGCTCGCATTTGCGCTTTCCTTATCATGCCACCGGAGGTCCTGCTCCATAACCCGGGGCAGAAAAAAAAGAAAAACTTCTCCCGCACAGAGAAGTTTTTCTATTTGAAGTCCTCCACGTTCACCTTGTCGATGCAGCGATGGCAGATGCCGTAGAAGGTGAGCCGATGGTCGGTAATGTAAAAGTTGTAAACATTCTTGACCTTTTCTTCTGCGGAGACAAGCAGGTCTTCAAAGATTTCATCCACCGTGCCGCAGTTCAGGCAGATCAGATGGTGGTGGTGGTACTCGGCGTTGTCGTCGCGCAGATCGTAGCGAGCCACCCCGTCGCCGAAGTTCATCTTGTGAATGATCTTCAGCTCGCTCAACAGTTCCAGGGTTCGATACACCGTGGCGAGACCAATTTCCGGGGCTTTTTCCTTGACCAAAAGGTAGACGTCTTCCGCACTCAGGTGATCTTCCTCGTTTTCCAGTAAAACGCGAACAGTGGCTTCACGTTGTGGCGTCAGTTTATAGTTCTGGGAATGTAGTTGCTGCTTGATCTTCTCTAACTTTTCTTCCAACATAAATGCCCCTCCCCGCTCGCATGAAACCTGCTCCTATTATAGTAGAGGGGTGTTCCAGAAGTCAAATACATACGTTATTAAATGAGAATTATTCTTAATTAAGCACCATTTGCATCAGCCTGGGGGAGACGAACGTCTCGAACAGCGCCGCCACCATCAGGACGGCCAGCATGACAACGACCAACACGGTGTAGCCGACGAAGTGGGGCAGGATCACGTCCCGTCTGCTCAGGAGCCGCGTTTTGATCAGCCGCATGGAAAACGAGATGCCGCTCACCCCGACGATAAACAGGGCCGGCACCACCAGCAAATTTTGCGGCAATACGCCCGCCAACGCCAGCGTCACACCTTGCCACTGAAGCTGATTCACCAGAAAGCCGACTGTAAACCCGACGACCACTCCTTTGAGAAACAGCAGCAGCAGGATCATCGGCAGACCGATGATGGACAGCCCCAGCATCCACAAGATGCCCACCGTTTTTGCATAGTGGCCGAACGCCTGTTGGAAATGGGCCGTCGGCTCGGGAATGCCCTGGCTTCCGAGCGTGTTGAAAAAGTACTGCAGAAAGCCAAACAGCTCCTGTCGCTGGGAAAGCGGCAAGGAATTGACGATCACCGCTCCAAAAATAATGCCCATCGCAAACAGTACGATCGTAAACCAGTAAAGCGACTGATGCTCTCGCGCATATGCCTGGATTGTTTGTCCAACTCTTGCCCGCACGCCGTTTCCCCTCCCGCAACGCTGATTACTGTACAGCTTATGCGGAAGTCCGGGCGCCTATGCCTTGCCTGTCACGATCCTGCCGTACGTGCCGGCTCCTCCGGCCTTGACGTTCAGCCGCCCTTCCCTGGCCTGGACGATCAGATCCGCGATTCGCTCACCGACCACGCCGGCAAGTTCTTCCCTGCCCACCCGGTGAAGAATGTTCATCTCCGTCCCAAACGCACAGTACAGCTTGTCACGCAGCCTCGGGCCTACTCCGGGAATGAACTCCAGCGGCACCTGTTCCACGTACGGGGGACGAAACGGCGGATGGACGTCGGCCGGGCAATCAGCCAACTGTTCAATCCGGTCAAAGACGCCCCGGACCACCCGTTTGAAGCCGCACTGCGGACAGCGGCCATCAGCGTCTGCCGGAAGTGTCGATTGGCACGATTGGCAGGCAGTCTGATGGTACTTCCCCAACTGCGGATGAAGACCGTAGTTGACAGCTACGCCTCTCCCCGCTTCCCTGCGCAAAGCCCGCATCCACTCCCGAAACGAGCGTTCGGCCATGGCCATCGCCTGATACTCGCGGCCGATTTTCGCCAGCGAATGGGCGTCCGAATTGGTCAGGAATGTCTTGTCATGCAGCTCCGTCAATCGGTCGGCCATGTCCGTATTGGCGCTCAGCCCCAGCTCGACGGCCGGGATGGTAGAGGGCTCCGCCACCTCCGAAAGCGAGTCGGTGCAGCTGCCGTACAGGCCTTTGTGCGGCGTGAAAATATGGGCCGGAACCAGCACGCCGCCTCCTTCGGCCACCCTCTCCTGCAGTTCCCGCAGCGTGGCTCCGATCCGCTGGGAGCTGAGATTGACGTTTTTGCAGCGTCGGGACAGCCAGTCGGTAAAAAGGCGCATCTCCCCCACGTTCGGCAGGTAACAGAGGAAGTGGGCCTCTCCTCGTCCCGGTTCTTTGATCTCCACTTCGCATCCGAGAATCAGCAGGGTCTGCTTGTACTGAACGCCGCCATCCCTGTGCTCTTCGGCCGCTCCCGTTTCCAGCAGGCCAATCAGCTCTTCCTGCACCTCGGGAGCGTGAGCGTCGATGATCCCGATGACGTCCATGCCTTTTCGCTCGGACGCTTCTTCCAGAATCCGCGTCAGGGTCATCTGCCGGGATGCGGTGATTTTGACCGGTTTGCCGCTCTTCGTCCCGCCGATGTGGATGTGCATGTCACAGAAGTAGCGCGGCAGCCGTCTGTCAACCACGTTCATGCAGCACCCGATTCTCCCAGGCAAACAGGGCGGCGACGGTCTTGGCGTCGCAAATCTCTCCCGTGCGGTGCAGTTCCTTCGCCTCTTCCAGCGTCAGCTCCAGCACCTCGACAAACTCGTCTTCATCCGGACGACTTTCCCCTTTTGTCAGTCCCGTCGCCACGTAGACGTGCATAAGTTCGTCGGCAAACCCCGGTGACGTATAAAACGAGCTCAGGAGCTCATAACTGGCGGCCTGATACCCTGTCTCTTCTTCCAGTTCGCGCTTGGCACAGGTGAGCGGCTCTTCCCCCGGCTCCAGTTTGCCTGCCGGAATCTCCACGATGGTCCGCTCCAGCGGTTTGCGAAACTGGCGCACGGCGACCATCTTGCCGTCCGGCGTCAGCGGCAGAACGGCCACCGCTCCCTGGTGATTGACAATTTCCCGCTTTGCCGTTTTGCCGTTGGGCAGCAGCACCTCATCCACCTTTACCTTGATAATCCGTCCGTCGTAAATCGTCTGACTGCTGATGGTCTTTTCGTATAAACGGTCTTGATCGCTCACGCTCATCATCCTTTTACGAGATCTGGTTCTAAACGCGTCCGGCTGCCTCATATTGTGGAGCAAGACACTTGTCCACCCTTATTGTATCGGAGGCGTATTGGGATGAAAACCTATGTCAGCGAAAAGCATCTGCGCATGGTCGGCAAAGCGTGGGAAATCCGCGCTACACTCCGCTCCTGGTCAAAAAAAGAGCTAACGCTGCAAGAGTATCTGGCCCGGCGCAGCGGTGCGTCCCGCCGCTAGCACATTCGACCAAAAAGGGAGCGCTCTGCACCGCGAGATCTGCGGCCAGAACAGCCGCCTGAAACGGGGCCGGATCGTTCCGCCAGTGCCGGCCCATCGTGACAAACGACAGGCCAAATGTCTGCTCTAACCGCTCCAGCTGTTCATGATCCGGCGCCGGCCTGCTTACGGCCAGATGACTGCCGCTGCGGATCAGCTCAGCCGTTTGACTGCGGACAATGTCGTCGCGTCCGTCGCCAAATTCGGGCACTGCCAACAGCACCGGCCGCAGCGCAAAACGGCCGAGAACGGTCCGCGTGTGATGGCTGATGCCAAAGTGGCGTTTGCGGGGATCGGCAAAGCTGAGACGGGGGATGAAAAACGGGATGCCGCCCAGAAGGGAGACGGCGTGAATCACCTCCGCCAACTGCATGCCCGAGAAGCCCAGCGGCGTCCCTGTTCCGGTCACACCCGGGCCGAGAAAGCACAGGATCACGTCCGCCTGTTCCACATGCCGGGCCGCCAGGAGGCCGTTGTGGATCGTCACGGTTTCCCTGTCGCCGCCCCAGGCGTGTCCCGCGGTGACGGTCGCCGCCAGCACGCCTGCTGACTTTAGGCGCGCCACCTGCCGGCTCAGGGCGATCGGCAGGGAAGCGGCGTCCGGCATTACATACACCTGACGTTTTTCCGGTGCCGCCCATGCGACCGCCGCTGCGGCAGCCGGAAGCAGGCTGTGCAGTTCGCCGATCAGCACGGGCGTTCCCTCCAGTGATAGCGATTCATCACAAAACCGTTCATGGTACGGGCTGTCCTGCTCTTCCACTGTATCGACGGCCAGCTGCGAGGGCGCGTAGCGCATTTTCATCACGTGGCCCCACGCTCCCGGGGACAGATCGTCTTCGACGGTTCTCCTCGTTTTTCCGATGACGATGTGAAACCCGCCCGTTCCCAGCTGCAGCCGTACAGCGGTCGTATTCACCAGAACCTCGTCGCCCGCGGCGAGGTCTTCGTCGAAAAACGAGACGGCCGGTTCGACGAGGCCGCTGTCGTGCAGGCGCACGTCCAGGATTTGCACACCCGTCCGTTTTTCCCGTACCTCTGTCACCATCCCCGCAGCCACGCGAAGCATGTCACTTCCTCCCCTCTTCCGCCGTTTCAGGGTCTTCTCATGATCAGTCTATGTTTGGCATGGCTTGCCCAATCATTTGTGTGCTCCCGCGATCGGCTTCCTTTTGCCAAGCGGCTAAGGCCAGGCTTTTTCACTGCCCGCACGCGTACAAAAAGGCCGGGACCCCACTCAGGGTACCCGGCCCGCACACTGCATTGCTTACTCCAGCACTTCAGCGATAATCGCCAGCACCAGCTCTGCTGCCTTGTTCAGTTCCGCAATCGGCATGCGTTCGTTTTTCGTATGGATTTCTTCGTACCCGATGCCAAAGTTCACGCTCGGAATGCCGAACCCGTTGAAAATGTTACCGTCGCTGCCGCCGCCGCTGGCAATCAACTCCGGTTCGCGGCCCACGCGCTTCACGGCAGCGATTGCCTTTTGCACCACCGGCGTCTCTTCGTTGAATTTGTAGCCGTGATACATGAAGATCACGTCGTTTTCGCAGCGCGCCCCCATTTCTGCCGCCGCTTCTTCAAAGGCGGTGGTCATCTTTTTCACCTGCGCCTCCAGCTTGTCCATTACCAGGCTGCGCGCTTCGGACCAGACTTCCACGTAGTCCGTCACGATGTTGTATGCCTTGCCGCCTTCAAACCGGCCGACATTGGCGGTCGTGTCCGCGTCGATGCGGCCCAGCGGCATGCGGGAAATGGCCTTGCTGGCGACGGTGATGGCGCTGATGCCGTCCTCCGGATTGACGCCGGCATGAGCAGCCTTGCCGTAGATTTTTGTCACAATCCGATACTGCCCCGCTCCGGCAACCGTGATCTTGCCCACCGGTCCCTCAGAATCCAGGATAAAGCCCATCTCCGCCTTCAGCAAGCTGGAATCCATCGCACGGGAACCAACGAGGCCCGATTCTTCGCCCACCGTGAATACGATCTGGATCGTCGGATGCGGCAATTGTTTCTCTTTCAACGTGCGCAGCGCTTCAAAAATCGCCGCGATGCCGGCCTTGTCGTCAGCGCCGAGAATGGTCGTCCCGTCTGAGTAGACGTACCCGTCGCGCACCTGCGGCTTGACGCCGTTGCCCGGCACGACCGTGTCCATGTGGCTGCTGAACAGAATGACCGGCCCTGGGGCGGTGCCTTCCAGCGTTGCGATCAGGTTGTTGGCGCCATGGCCAGTTTTGGCAGCCGCGTCGTCTTCCTCCACCGTAAAGCCCAGGTCCGTCAATTTTTCCTTCAGCACCTTGGCAATGGCCGCCTCATGTTTGGTTTCGCTGTCGATTTGGACGAGCTCCAGAAACTCGTTTAGCAAACGTTCCTGGTTGATCACACCCGATTCCTCCCTGAAAGATGTCCTGCCGCGCAGGGATCAATAGCACCATAGCCGGCAGGGTCCAGATTTTTGCGGGAATCCCGGTCCGGCGCACCAGCGATGCGGACGTGTCCTGGCTTTTTACGCACATGCCGCACGCTTTTGCCGCCATGGCCCGGAACATTCACCTTCCTACCTTGCCTACATGTACCAGTATACCGCAAAAAATTTTTTTACACCATGTATTCCCGCAACCCCTGCCAACCTGCTGCCTGACAATCAAACGTCGGAAGGCTTCCATAAACAGCCGGATCACAACGGGATGTTGCCGTGCTTCTTGTCGGGCCGCTGCTCCCGTTTGTTTCTCAGCATTTCCAATGACAGCCTCAGGTACTTGCGCGTTTCACGCGGATCGATCACGTCGTCCACCATGCCGTGCTCTGCCGCGACGTACGGATTGGCGAATTTTTCGCGGTATTCGGCGATCTTCGCCTGCCGCGTGCCAGCCGGGTCGTCGCTTTGCTCGATATCCCGGGCGAAGATGACGTTCGCTGCCCCCTCCGGCCCCATCACGGCAATCTCCGCGTTCGGCCAGGCGTAGACCACGTCTGCCCCGATTGCCTTGGAGTTGAGCGCAACGTACGCCCCGCCGTACGCCTTGCGCGTGATTACGCTGATTTTCGGCACGGTTGCCTCTGAATAGGCGTACAAGATTTTTGCCCCGTGACGGATGATTCCGCCGTGCTCCTGATTGATGCCCGGGAAAAAGCCGGTGACGTCCACAAACGTGATCAGCGGCACGTTAAAGGCGTCACACGTGCGGATAAACCGGGCCAGTTTGTCCGAAGAATCGATATCCAGCCCGCCGGCCATCACTTTGGGTTGATTGGCGATCAGCCCCACGCTTTGACCGTTGATGCGGCCGAAACCGACCACGATGTTGCGGGCAAAATTGGGCTGCACTTCCATAAAGTCGCCGTGGTCCACCACTTTCTCCAGCACTTTTTTCACGTCGTACACTTTCGTTCCGGCCACGGGCACCAGCTCGATCAGCTCTTCCAGCCAATCGCCCGGGTCTCCGTCGTACGGTACGCACGGCGGTTCCTCCCGGTAGTTTTGCGGAAGGAAGGTGAGCAGACGGCGCACCTGCTGGAGCACGTCCTCTTCCGTCTCCGCCGTGAAATGAGCGTTGCCGCTGATGGCGGAATGAACCGATGCACCGCCCAGGTCTTCGCTGGAGATTTTTTCGCCGGTGACTGTCTCAATTACCTTGGGACCGGTGATAAACATCTGCGACGTCTTCTCCACCATAAAGACGTAATCGGTGATGGCCGGCGAATACACCGCCCCGCCCGCGCACGGACCGAGAATGACGGAGATTTGCGGGACAACCCCGGAGTAAATGGAATTGCGGTAAAAAATATGGCCGTACCCGTCCAGAGAGACGACCCCTTCCTGAATCCGCGCGCCGCCGGAGTCGTTCAGACCAATGATCGGAGCGCCGTTTTTCGCCGCCAAATCCATGATGTTCGCGATCTTTCTGGCGTGCATTTCCCCTAGAGCTCCGCCGAAAACGGTGAAGTCCTGGGCAAACACGTACACCAGGCGGCCGTTAATCTTGCCATAACCGGTGACCACGCCTTCGCCTGGGGCCTCCAGCTTGTCCATGCCGAAGTGGGTGGCCCGGTGCTTGACGAACGGCTGCAGTTCCACGAAACTGTCCGGATCGAGCAGGAGGTCCAGCCGTTCCCTGGCCGTCAGTTTGCCCCGGTTGTGCTGGGCGGCGATTTTTTCGTCGCCGCCGCCCATCTCTACCTTCCGCTTCCGTTCATACATGTCGTTGATTTTTTCGTACATCGCTTCACTCATGCGCCGTTTCCTCCTTGCTCGCAGATGCTTTCGGAGCCTGACACAATTCGTATAGGACGCCATGCGCCCCCTTGGGGTGCAGGAAAGCAATCTGCGCACCGTGGGCACCCGGTTTTGCCGTTTCATGGATGAGCGGAACGCCGTTTTCGCGCAAACGGAGCAAGCGCTCATTCACATCGTCCACGTCGAGGGCAATGTGATGAATGCCTTCACCCCGCTTTTCGATGAAACGGGCGATCGGGCTGTCCGGACCGAGCGGCTCCAGGAGCTCGATGCGGCTCTCGCCGATTCCCAAAAACGCCACCCGTACCTGTTCCGAAGCCACTTCTTCCGTCCCCAAAAGCGGCAGCCCCAACTGTTCGGTGTAGAACGGAAGGGCATCGTCCAGGCTTTTGACGGCGATGCCGATGTGGGCAATCTTGTTGGGAGCAGGCAGCAGGCTCATCCGCTTGCGCTTCACATGAGAGCGGATGAAATCGGCGGTCACCCGCGTCGGCGTCCCAGGAGTAAAGACCTCGGCAATCCCCTGCGATTTCAGATAGGGAATGTCCTCCTGCGGAATCACTCCGCCGCCGATGACGAGAATGTCGTCCGCCCCCTGCTCCCTAAGCAGGCGGACTACTTCCGGAAACAGTTCATTGTGGGCACCCGACAGACACGACAGGCCGATGACGTCCACGTCCTCCTGTATGGCGGCATTGACAATCTGTGCGGGCGTTTGCCTTAGCCCGGTATAGACTACTTCCATGCCCTCGTCCCGCAGCGCTTGCGCGACCACCAGAGCGCCGCGGTCATGGCCGTCCAGTCCCGGTTTGGCTACCAGTACGCGAATGGTTCGTTCCATGTTGATCCCCCTTGTTCACTTCTGAATCCTCGACAGCGGCTGTCCCTATACGGCGCGGTACTCGCCGAACACCTCGCGCAGCACGCCGCAGATTTCGCCGATGGTGGCGTAGCTGCGGACACACTCCAGGATCAGCGGCATGAGGTTTTCCGTCCCCTCCGCGCCCGCTTTCAACTGATTGAGCGTTTGCTCAACAGCGAGGTTGTCGCGACGCGTCCGAAGCGCATCCAGGCGCTCCTTTTGTTTGCGGCCCAAAGCCGGATCGACGCGAAGCAGTTCTGGCTGCGGCTCGTTTTCCAGTTGGAAGCAGTTCATGCCGACCACTTTTTCTTCGCCCGATTCGATCTTCCGCTGCGTTTCGTAGGCCTGTTTTTGAATTTCCCGCTGCATGTAGCCCGCTTCCACGGCAGCCACCGCTCCGCCCATCTGCTCGATTTTCTCCAAGTATTCCAGCGCTCTGGACTCAATCTGGTCCGTCAGATACTCGACGTAATACGAACCGGCCAGAGGATCGACAGTGTCGGTCACACCGCTTTCAAAAGCGATGATCTGCTGCGTTCTGAGCGCAATTCGCGCTGACTCCTCCGTCGGCAGGGCGAGCGCCTCGTCGCGCGAGTTGGTGTGCAGGCTTTGCGTGCCGCCCAACACTGCGGCCAAGGCCTGGATGGTTACGCGAACGATGTTGTTGTCCGGCTGCTGCGCAGTCAGCGTCGAACCGCCCGTCTGGGTGTGGACGCGGAACTGCCACGACTTCGGATTCTTGGCCCCGTAACGCTCCCGCATCAGACGCGCCCACATCCGGCGTGCTGCCCGGAATTTTGCGATCTCCTCAAAGAAGTGGTTGTGCCCGTTGAAGAAAAACGACAACTGCGGCGCAAATTGATCGATGTCCAGTCCGGCCTGCAGCGCCGCTTCCACATAGGCGATGCCGTCCGCAAGCGTAAAAGCGACTTCCTGCACGGCGGTGGACCCGGCCTCCCGAATGTGGTAGCCGCTGATGGAAATGGTATTCCACTTGGGCACGTGTTTGGCGCAGTAGCCAAAGATGTCCGTAATCAGCCGCATCGACGGTTTTGGCGGAAAGATGTACGTGCCGCGCGCGATGTACTCCTTGAGAATGTCGTTTTGAATCGTGCCCGACAATTTTTCCGACGGTACCCCCTGCTTTTCGGCCACGGCAATGTACATTGCCAGCAGCACGGATGCGGGTGCGTTGATCGTCATTGACGTGCTCACCTTGTCGAGCGGAATTCCCGCCAGCAGGGTCTCCATGTCCTCGAGCGAATCGATCGCCACCCCCACCTTGCCCACCTCGCCGGCGGCCATGGGATGGTCGGAGTCGTACCCGATCTGCGTTGGCAGGTCAAACGCTACACTGAGCCCGGTTTGTCCCTGTTCCAGCAGGTAGCGAAAGCGTTTGTTGGTCTCCTCCGCCGAACCGAATCCGGCGTATTGGCGCATCGTCCACAAGCGGCCGCGGTACATGTTGGGCTGAACGCCGCGAGTGTAGGGATATTGGCCTGGGAAACCAATCTTTTCCATGTAAGCGTCATCAATCTGATCCGGCACATACAGCGGATCTATTTCAATGTCCGACGAGGTGGCAAAGCGCTGTTTGCGCTCCGGCGTCTTTGCCAGACGCTCGGCCAGCTCTTGTTGCCACTTCCGGTACAGTTCGGTACAATCTTTTGTAGTCACCGGTCAACCCCCGTTTCAATGTGTAATCGGCAGGAGGAATCAAAGGCTCCCCCTTCCAATTCTAGCACAGCGAAGTATACAATAACGCGACAATTTCCACTTTTCGTGAAGCAATTTTTTGCAAGGCCCGGTTCAGGAGGTAGTAATGATGAGGAATCAGTCCCTGTTTGCCAAGGTATTGGTAATCGTATTGGTGATTGCACTGGTCGTCCCGATGTTTTTCTACTTTCAACCGTAGACGGGCGGACACGGTACCGTACCAAGTAAAACCCCCTTCCACAGTGGAAGGGGGTTTTTGTATGTGCTCGCCGGGGATTAGCGGTAAACGAACACGCTGGATGTTTTGGCATCCCATCCGACTTTGTAGCCGAGCGTATCACTCACGAAACGGATCGGGATCATCGGCATGTTGTTTTTCAGCACGACAGGCGTGGGCAGAGTTACCTCCTTGCTGCCAACACGGGCAGTATTGGCGCCAACGGTAAATTTGATCTGGGTCGTGCCGCTGACAATCGTTACGGTGTTGTTGTTCCAGATGGTAGTAAGCGCCAGCGCTTCTTTAAAGAACTGCGCCGGGACCATTGTCGTGCTGTTGTTGGCCAGGTATGGCGCTACCTGCAGCGGGTAGGTCTTGCCGTGCAGTGTGAACGATGCCGTATTCAGTTTAAACAGCGCGGCGTTCGACGGAACGGTAACCGCAGGCTGCTGCTGCGCCGGTGCCGGGGTCTGTGCCGGTGCCGGCACGCCTACACCAACGGAGCGAGCAAACAGCAGGCCTTTTTCCTCAGACGTAAACACGCTGATGCTGTACGTGTTTTTCGTCGCCGGGTTCACGATGTTGGCACCTGCGCCAATGACGACATTGGCCGCGCCGCCAGCCGGAATGTCTTGTGCCGGATAAACCAGCACGTTTTGGCCGCGAACAGCGACGAAATTGGCAGCCACGCCATTTACCGTGACGTTTGCCGGAGCGATGTAGGCAGGCACGCGGTAACCCGCCGGGAACACGATCTCGATGAAGTCGCGCTGCTTGTACAGCGGCATCGACACGCCCTTGATCGCGATGTTGATACCGGTCGCCGCGCCTACGGCCGTGTTGGTCAGCGAAATGGTAGACGTGCTGTTGTTTACCTGGGCAGGCGTGCCTGTTGCCGGCGTCGGGTTCGTGGTCGTCGAGCCAGTACCCGAGATGGTAAAGGGCTTGGACGTGATTGTCTTGCCGTTCACCGTCATCTTCAGCTGGTAGCTTCCCGCCGTTTTCGGGTTGGTCAGCCAGGCATCGTACGAGATGTCCACTTTAACTTTGCTGGTAGACGTGAAGTTGCTCGGCGTGGTCAGGTAGATTTTGTTGCCGGCAGGCGCTACTTTGCGCGGCGTTTTTCCGTTGATGGAAAAGTCGGACGGATTGAGAATGCCCGGGATCATGTCGGCGGACGGGAATTCGACGATGACGTCGCTGTCGGAATTCAGCTTCTTGCTGCCGAAGTCGGCTTCAAACGTATAGCTGGAACGCGCTCCCACACCGGAGTCGGACAGGGTAATACTGAAGTCCCCCGAACCGCTGGTCGAACTGGAGCTGGAACTTTTGATTTCAAATTCTTCCGATTTGTATGTAGTGCCATCCCATTTGACTTCGATCACGTAGTCGTCGTCTGCATCCGGATTCTCGATTCCCGCGGCTTCGTAGAACGTGATGGTCAATGATTTGCTGCCGGCGGCTTTGGACGGCACCTTGAGTTCCACTTTTTTGCCGGAAATTCTGACGTCGTCAGGTTCATACTCGTTGATGTCCACATCGTCCGTGCTGATTTTGTTCGGGAGCATGTCTTCATCCGGGAAGTAGACGGTGATCCAATCACCTTTGGTCAGTTTGTCCTTCAATTTGATCGGGCCCAGCTCGTATTTGGCCGTGTCGCCTTCAGTCGTACGGTTGATGGACACGTCAAATTCGCTGCTTTTCCCCGAGCTGCTTTTGCTGTCTTCGTAAATCTTGACCTTGTAGTCCTCCCAGGACGATTCCCTGTCCGTTTTTACAGAGACGGTGTAAGATCCGTCGTCATCCGGGTTGGTGATGCCGCTTTCGATGTCGATCGAGATATCATCTCCCTTATCCACGGCTTCGTCTACAGTGATCTCGATCGTTCTGCCGGAGACTCTGACCTTTTTGATATCCACATTGGCATCGATGTCGTCTTCATCAATTTTGGTACTGACATCAAAGTCCTTGGGAAATCTGATGTAGATGACATCGCCCTTTTTCAAATCTTTTTCCAGCGTAAAGTCGATCGTATACGTTGTTTCTTCGCCAGCCGTATCGTCCTCCGGCTCAACGGACAGGTCTTCGATTGCATATGCGGATGGCGGGTTCGCCACCAGCGGCGTGGATACAAGCGCAGTAGCCAACACGATTGGAAGTGTCTTTTTGCTCTTCTCCATGTTCGTCCTCCCATGCTTCTCGTAATCTAGTAAACTTTTCTAGTCGAACCGCTTTCAGTTTACCATATATACGAAACAGAGGGAATCTGTTCTGGCAAAATGGCAAACATAACCGGTTCATTAAGCTATGACGACGGATGTATGCAAAAAGTTACAAACCGGTAACAAAAATTTTTTACTGCCATGCAAAAAGGCCAGATTCCTACGTGAATCTGGCCTTTGGTCACGTTGGCTAGTACAGTTTGGTATCGGGGCCGATGGCCTCCAGTTTCTGCTTGACGCTTTGCAGGAAACGGCCGCAGATGAGGCCGTCGAGCACGCGGTGGTCCAGCGAGAGGCAGAGGTTTACCATCGAACGGATGGCGATCATGTCGTCGATTACCACCGGGCGTTTAACGATCGCTTCCACGCTGAGAATGGCCGCCTGAGGGGCGTTGATGATCGGCATGGACAATACGGAGCCGAACGAGCCGGTATTGTTCACAGTGAACGTGCCACCTGACATGTCATCCATCGTCAGTTTGCCGGCGCGCGTACGGGCCGCCAGATCCTCAATCGATTTGGCGATGCCGAGGATCGACTTTTGGTCCGCATCCTTGATCACGGGTACGAACAGCGCATCCTCCGTCGCTACGGCGATGGAGATGTTGATGTTTTTCCTGACGATGATCTTGTCGCCCGCCCAGGTGGAGTTGAGCATGGGGTATTCCTTGAGCGCTTCCACCACGGCCTTGATGAAAAACGGCAGGAAGGTGAGGTTTACCCCTTCTTTACGCTTGAACTCTTCTTTGACCTGATTTCGGAAGTTGACCAGGTTGGTCACGTCCACTTCCACCATCGTCCAGGCGTGAGGAGCTTCATGTTTGCTCTGCACCATCCGATTGGCAATCGTCCGGCGCACAGGCGTCACCGGGATGATCTGATCGCCAGGTGCCACCGGGATGTCAAAGGCGTTCGCACCTGTCGCTGCTGGTGCAGAGACAGCCGGAGCAGCGTGCTGAGCGGATGGGGCACTCACCGCCGCAACCTCAGCAGGCTGCTGGGCAGGTGCTGCCGCTGCCGGAGTCTCGGCCGCTGCCGGCGGCTGACCGCCCGCGTCGATAATCGCCTGCACGTCTTTTCGCGTCACACGTCCGCCCAGTCCGGTACCTTGTACGCGGGACAGGTCAATCCCGTGTTCCTGCGCCAAACGCAATACGGCCGGTGAATAGCGCTGCTTGCCGCCCTGCTGTTTGGCGGCTGCTGCCGGTCGGGACGGGTCATTCGGCGTCGCGCTGACAGGCTCGGCCGAAACTGTGGTATCAGCTGCCGCGCTCACATCCGCTGCCGCTGGAGTCTGCGGCTCAGCCGCGCCGCCCTCCTCTTCGATGTACAGAATCAGCGTCCCCACTGCCACCGTCTCACCCTCGGGCACGACGATCTCCGTAACCCGACCGGAGACGGTGGACGGCACTTCCGCATTTACCTTGTCCGTCGTCACTTCGGCCAACGGATCGTATTTCTTGACCACATCGCCCACCTTCACCAGCCATTTGGTGATGGTGCCTTCGGTCACGCTTTCGCCAAGCTGGGGCATAAGCACTTTTGTTGCCATGTCCACGGTCCTCCTATCGCCTTATTGAACCCCTAAAAATGCGCCAGTTCCCGCATCGCTTCCAGTACCTTGTCGGGGTTGAGCATGAAAAACTTCTCCATCGGCGGACTGTACGGCATGGCCGGTACGTCGGGGCCGCACAGACGCTTGATCGGCGCATCCAGGTCAAACAGACATTGTTCGGCAATCACGGCAGCCACTTCTGCGCCGACGCCGCCTTCCTTGTTGTCTTCGTGGACGATCAGCACCTTGCCCGTCTTGGCGGCCGCTTCCGCAATCGCCTCCTTGTCCAGCGGATACAGCGTGCGCAGATCGAGCACGTGAGCGCTGATCCCTTCTTCGGCCAGCTTTTCCGCCGCCTGCAGGCAGAAATGGAGCGTCAGGCCGTACGAAATCACCGTGATGTCCGTCCCTTCCCGCTTGACGTCCGCCTTGCCGATCGGCAGAACGTAATCGTCCTCGGGCACTTCCCCTTTGATCAGGCGGTAGCAGCGCTTGTGCTCGAAAAAGAGGACAGGGTCGTCGTCGCGAATCGCCGCTTTCAGAAGGCCTTTGGCATCATACGGCGTGGACGGCGCCACCACCTTCAGACCGGGCACGTTGGTAAACATCGCTTCTACGGATTGGGAGTGGTACAGCGCTCCGTGCACTCCGCCGCCAAACGGGGCGCGGATTGTAATCGGGCAGTGCCAGTCGCCGTTGGACCGATAGCGCATTTTCGCCGCTTCGCTGACGATCTGGTTGACAGCCGGCATGATGAAGTCGGCAAACTGGATCTCCGCGATCGGGCGCATGCCGTACGCCGCCGCCCCGATCCCCACGCCGACGATGGCCGATTCCGCCAGCGGCGTGTCGATGACGCGCTCTTCGCCAAACTCTTCGATCAGACCGACGGTGGCGCGAAACACGCCGCCGCGAACGCCGACGTCTTCGCCGAGAATGAACACGTTGGGATCACGCCTCATTTCCTCGCGCATCGCCATGGTAATCGCATCAATAAACGAAATGACTGCCATCTGGATACCCCCTTATTCCCCGTACACGTGCGTGAGTGTCGATTCTGGCGTCGGATACGGTGCGTTTTCCGCATACTCTGTCGCCTCGTCCACTTCCATCTGCACGCGGGTCAGCAAATCCTGCTCTTTTTCATCATCCATCAGGCCCACTTCTCGCAGGTATCGGCCAAACAGCAGGATCGGGTCTTTTTTCTTCGCTTCTTCCACTTCTTCACGCGTCCGGTAGGTGCGGTCGTCATCGTCGCTGGAGTGGGGGACAAGGCGGTACATGACCGCTTCGATCAGCGTCGGACCTTCGCCGGAGCGTGCGCGCTCCACCGCTTCCTTCATTACCCGGTACACTTCAATCGGATCGTTGCCATCCACGCTGACGCCGGGGAAGCCGTACCCGATCGCCCGGTCTGCCACGCTTTCGCAGGCCAGCTGTTTTTTCAACGGCACGGAGATGGCGTATTTGTTGTTCTCGCAGAAGAAGATGACGGGCAGCTTGTGAACGCCGGCAAAGTTGGCCCCTTCATGGAAGTCCCCCTGGTTGCTGGAGCCTTCGCCAAACGACGTGTAGACGACGAAGTCCTTCTTTTGCATTTTGCCGGCAAGCGCAATGCCCACTGCGTGCGGCACCTGCGTCGTCACCGGACTGGATCCGGTCAGGATGTTCCACTTCTTGCCGCCAAAGTGGCCGGGCATCTGCCGGCCGCCGCTGTTCGGGTCTTCCGCCTTGGCGAACGCCGACAGCATGCAGTCCCGGGCAGTCTGTCCGAAGACGAGCACCACGCCGAGGTCACGGTAATACGGGCAGAGGTAGTCCTTTCCCTTCTGCAGGGCAAAGGCTGCTCCCACCTGGGCCGCTTCCTGCCCCTGGCAGGAAATGACAAACGGCACCTTGCCCGCCCGGTTCAACAGCCATTGACGTTCGTCAATCTTGCGCGCCAGGAGCATGTAATAGTACATGTCCAATACCTGCGCGTCCGTCAAGCCCACTTGTTCATGACGCTTGGTTGTCATCGTCGGATACCCTCCTTGCTAATCGCACTAAATGTGAATCGCCTTGCCGTCCACTGCCAGCGCCGCTTCCATGAGCGCTTCGGACAGGGTCGGATGCGGGTGTATGGCATGGCCGATTTCCCACGGAGCAGCATCCAGGACGCGGGCCAGTCCCGCTTCGGAAATCATGTCCGTCACGTGGGGGCCGATCATGTGCACGCCCAAAAGATCGTTGGTCTTCGCATCGGCCACCACCTTGACAAAGCCGTCGTTTTCGCCGTGGACGAGTGCTTTCCCCAACGGTTTGAAACTGAATTTGCCGACCTTTACGTCGTACCCCTGCCGGCGCGCTTCCGCTTCCGTCAGGCCGACATTGGCCACCTCAGGCCGACTGTATGTGCACTTTGGCACTTTGCTGTAATCCAGCGGCTCCGGATTGAGACCAGCCATGTGCTCCACGGCCAGGATGCCTTCGTGCGAGGCCACATGAGCAAGCTGCAGCCCGCCGATGACGTCGCCGATGGCGTAGATATGCGGCTCTGCCGTCTGAAAGTGCTCGTTGACGACGATCACGCCGCGCTCCACTTTGATCTCCGTCGCCTCCAGACCGATGTTTTCCACGTTGGCCTGCCGCCCGACGGATACCAACAGCTTTTCGGCCGCAAACGTCTGCACGCCGCTGGCCGTCTCTGCCTGAATCGAGACGCGGCCGTCCGCTTTCTCCAATGTCTCCGGCAGTACCTTTGCCCCGGTGACGATGTTCACCTTGCGCTTTTTCAGCAGGCGGGTCATCTCCTTGCTGATCTCCTCGTCTTCCAGCGGCAGAATCCGGTCGGCGTACTCCACCACCGTCACCTCGACGCCGAAGTCGTTCAGCATGGAGGCCCACTCAATGCCGATCACGCCGCCGCCGACGATTGTGACAGACGACGGCAGTTCTTCCCATTGCAGCGCTTCGTCGCTGGTGACCACTGCTGTGCCGTCAATCGTCAAGCCCGGCAGCGTCCGGGGGCGGGAACCGGTGGCGATGAGCAAAAAGCGGGGGACGAGCATCTCTTGGTCCCCGTTTGGCTTTTCCACCCGCACAGCCCCTGCCTGCGGCGAAAAAATCGACGGGCCCATGACGCGGCCGATCCCTTCAAAGACCGCGATGTTCCCTTTTTTCATCAGGTACTGCACGCCCTTGTGCAGTTGGTCGACGATCCCCTGCTTGCGCGACTGCACTTTGCGGAAGTCGTAGCCTACACTGTCGGCCGAGATGCCGTACTTGTCGCTTTCCTTCAGCGTCGCGTACACCTCGGCACTGCGCAGCAGCGCCTTGGAGGGGATGCAGCCTCGGTGCAGGCAGGTGCCGCCCAGCTTTTCCTTTTCGACGATCGCCACTTTCATCCCCAGCTGGGAGGCGCGGATCGCCGCGACGTAACCGCCTGTCCCGCCTCCCAACACGACGAGATCAAATTCCTGTGACATGCGTTCCATCTCCTTTCGTCCGTGGGGGAGCAGCTTAGGACCACTCCACCGTCCGGTATCGCGTCCGGCGAATTTGAACATTCACTCGGCTGTATGTATCGGGGCGTCCGCAGCGCTGCCGCGGGCGCTCCCGGAAAAGCCGCCGGTCAAACGGCGGTATTAGCGGTGGTAAACAGTCTTGCCGTTTCGCAGGAATGTGTTGCGGGATTTGGCGACGCTGGCGATGCGCTCTTCCGCCATGCGGTCAGCTGCCTTGTAGGACGGTACACCGTCGCGTTCAGCAATCTCGAATACCTTCAGGATGTTGTCGTAGATCGTCTCCACCTTTTTCAGCGCCCGCTCACGGTTGTAGCCCTGCAGTTCGTCCGCCACGTTGATCACGCCGCCCGCGTTGATGACGTAGTCCGGCGCGTAGATGATGCCCATTTCATGAATCATATCGCCATGCCGTTCTTCTTTCAACTGGTTGTTGGCCGCGCCGGCGATCACTTTCGCCTTTAGCAGCGGAATCGTGTCGTCGTTGATGATCGCCCCGAGCGCGCACGGCGAAAAGATGTCGCACTCGACACTGAAAATCTCGTTGACGCCGACCGCTTTCGCGCCAAAGTCCTCGACGGCCCGGTTGACGTTCTCCTCGTTGATGTCGGTCACGATCAGATGGGCACCTTCTTCATGCAGATGGCGGCAGAGGTTGTACGCCACGTTGCCCACGCCCTGCACCGCCACCACACGGCCCGACAGGTCGTCGCTGCCAAACGCCAGCTTGGCGGCTGCCTTCATGCCGCGGTATACGCCGTAGGCGGTTACCGGCGAGGGGTTGCCGCTGGAGCCGAACGCCGGAGAGACGCCGGTGACAAAGTCCGTTTCCAGATGGATCATGTCCATGTCGGCCACGGTCGTTCCCACATCCTCGGCGGTGATGTAGCGGCCGTTCAAGCCCTGGATGTAGCGGCCAAAGGCCCGGAACAGTTCCTCGCTCTTGTCTTTGCGCGGATCGCCGATGATCACGGCTTTCCCGCCGCCGATATTGAGGCCGGCCGCCGCATTTTTGTAGGTCATCCCGCGGGCGAGCCTGAGCACGTCGATGATTGCTTCTTCCTCGGACTTGTACGGCCACATGCGCGTGCCGCCCAGGGCCGGCCCCAGTGTCGTATCGTGAATGCAGATGATCGCTTTCAAACCGGAACTCTCGTCTTGACAGAAGACAAGCTGCTCGTAGTCGTATTTATGCATGTATTCGAAGATGTTCATGAGGAAACCTCCCTAGTATGTTTCGTCTTTGCAATCCGGCAGTCAAGCGGAGAGAACTCTTCTGCCTGCTCCCGATTGGTTTATAATGCAACAGTCATGCCATCGAAAGAGAAAATGAAAGCGCTTCAATTTTGTGCAGGAGCCATTCGGGCTTGGCAATTTCCTGCGCAATATTTTGCACAAACGAGCAAAAGGTTGCATGCAAAAAAATGCACGCTCGTCTCGCTCAGCTCTGCTCCTCGGTAATCCCCAGCTTTTCCAGCTTGTAATACAGGCTGCGGATTGAAATCCCCAGGCGTTTGGCCGCCAGCGTGCGGTTGCCGCGAGCGGCTGTCAGCTCGTGGATGATGTGCTGCCGCTCCGCTTCTTCCACCGCCTCCTTCAGCGTTTTACCCGTGGTGGCGGCAGTCTCCTGTCGCTGTCCGCCGTGGTTTCCGCTTTTTCGCTCCAGCGGAGGCAGATGCTCCGGCAGGATGACCCGCTCGCTGATCCGCATGTGGATCATCGCCCGGGCCAGCACGTTTTCCAACTCCCGCACATTGCCCGGCCAGTGGTAGGAGAGCAGGATGCGCAGCGTCTCCGGGGCGATCTCCTCGACGTTGCGTCCGTATTCCTGATTGTACTTGCGCAGCAGGTGCATGGCGAGCGGTTGTATGTCCTCCAGACGCTGCCGCAGCGGCGGGATATAGATCGGAACCACGAGGAGCCGGTAGTACAAGTCTTCCCGAAAACGGCCCGCTTGGATCGCTGATTCCAGATTGACGTGAGTGGCCGCGATGACGCGGACGTCGACGTCGATCGCCTTGGTCCCGCCGACGCGCACCACTTCCCTTTCCTGCAGAACGCGGAGCAGTTTGACCTGCATGCTCATCGACAGTTCGCCAATTTCATCGAGAAAAATGGTGCCGCCGCTGGCTTCCTCGAACAAGCCCCGCTTGCCGCCGCGCCGCGCGCCTGTAAATGCTCCCTCCTCGTAACCGAACAGTTCGCTCTCCAGCAGATGCTCCGAGATCGCTGCGCAGTTGACGCGGATGAACTGCTTGTACTTCCGTTCGCTGGCGTTGTGGATGGCGTGGGCGAACAGCTCCTTGCCCGTCCCCGATTCGCCGCGCAAGAGCACGGTCGCCCGGGTCAAGGCTGCCTTTTGCGCCTGTTCGATTGCCGACATCATCGGCTCGCTGAAGCCGATGATGTCGGCAAAGGTGTACTTGGCTTCCAGGGTGCGGATGATCTGGTGTGCCCGTTCCAGCTCTTCCGTCAGCCGTTTGATTTCCGATACGTCGTGGATCACCCCGACACTGCCTTTCAGCTCACCGTCCACCATGACCGGGGCCACGTTGACGACGACGTCTTTTCGTTTCGGTCCCACTTTCATATGTACGCCGCGAACCGGCTTTTTGGTCTTCAGCACACGCATGTGCATGCTGTCCCCTTCGGAGATGTCCACCGTTGCCGGTTTGCCAATGATGTCTTCGGGCTGCAGACCGGTCAGCCGGGTATACGCGGGATTGATCAGCAGGCCATTTCCCTTGGCATCTACGACCGAGATGGCCTCGTCAGACGAATGAATAATCGCCTGCAGCATGCTTTTCAGCTCTTTCAGGTCGGTCACTTCTTCCGCCAGTGTCATGATTTCCGTAATGTCGCGGAAGATGGCGACGGCGCCCACCACCTCGCCTTGTTCGTTGCGAACAGGAACGCGGTTGGTGATGATGCGCGTCTTATTGGGCAGCACCTGCTCCTGGTTGAGCTCCGGCTGCCCCGTTTCCAATACGATATGTAAGCGCGTGTTGGGGATCTTTTCCGAGGCGACCGTCCCCAGCACATCTGCTGCCTCCAGTCCCATCAGCCGTTCCGCTGCCCTGTTGAACAGGGTGATGATCCCCTGCCGGTTGACGGCGATGATCGCATCATGGGTGGAGTTGAGCATGGTCTCCCGCTCCCGCTGGTTCTGCGTCAGCGCGGCGATCAGCGCTTCCTTCTCGCTGATCAGCTTCATGATGATGCTGGTAAACGTCCCTGGAATCAGCGCCGTCTTTTCCTGTTTGAGGCGCAGGATCTCTTCATAGGCCGCCTGGTTGCCGGTCGCCTCCAGAATCACGTCCACATCCCTGGACAGATACGGCCGAAAATCTGTGCCGACCTCGATGCCCAGTGATCGGGCCAGTTCCAGTCCCGGTGCGTCGCTGCGCTCATCCACCACGGCGATGATCGTCATCTCCTCCATGTTGCTCAACAACCGCAGAAGCGCCGTTCCGCCCCGGCCGGCCCCGACGATGAGCAGCTTGTGCATGCGCGATCCCTCTTTCCACCAATCAGAAATCAGACTGTTACCATTGTACCCCATGCGCGCCCGGTTGGACAGGCGCATGTTCCGTTGGACAAGGTGCGACCCATCCATTATGATGGGAAGGGAGCACGTTGGAAAGGGGTGAACACGCCCTTGATCGGCCAAAAACTAATCGCGCTTATGATCATGGTCATTCCCGCAGCGCTTGCCATGTACGGAATCAAACTGATCCGCGATGCGCTTTTTTACTCCGCAACACCCGATGCAGATTTCCTCTGGGGAAAGCTGCTGCTCGGACTCGTGCTGTTCGCAGGCCCCGTCAGCTTTATCGGCGGGTTTATATTGCACCACGACCGGAAGCGGAACCGCGTACAGCCCCGCTTCATGAAACGCGATCCGGAAGACGACGAAGACTAGAACCAGGCCGTGACGACCTGGTTCTATTTCGTTTCAGCCGGCCGGCCCCACTGATCCAGCCGGTTCAGCCAGCCGACAGATTGGATCACGCGGGAAAAGGAGACGAATTCCGCCAACAGGTGGAGGATTGCAAACACGAGCAGCATGGCAATTTGCACGGCAAACGACAGGTTGGTCGCAAGGCTGAATCCAGCCGCGAACCCCAGATAGTTGGCCCCCGTGTCTCCCAGCATCAGGCGGCCTGCGGCGTCATGCCGAAACACCAGCGCAGCAGCAGCCGCCACGGGAACCATCCACACCCAGCAGGGAGCTTTTCCTGAAGCAAACGCCCCGCCTGCCACAGCCACAGCTGCGAGCAGCGCAAACACCTTGAGCGCGCGCGCCGGCCGCAGGTCAAACATGTTGAGTACGTTTGGCGACAGCGCCAGCAGACCGGCTGCTGCAAGCGCCGACAGCGTCTCCCCGTAAAGGGCGAGGCTGACCAACAGGGCCGTACTCCCGCCTCCCCACGCTTTCCACATGCCGCTGGTCATGCGCCGTTCCTTCCAGAGCGCGCCGAAGTGGCCGCGGAAGCCTTTTACCGCTTTGTCGGGACTGCAGTCGTCCAGCCAGCCCCAAAACGCCATCGACGCCGAACCGGCCAGAAACAAGACGCCCACGCGCAGCATGGCTGACGCTTCGGCGGCAAACAGGCAGACGAGCAGCATCGCCGCCTGCGCAGCGGCTGCATAACAAAACACTGCCACGCCTCCCCCGGTGATCACGTCTTCGTCCCTGAAATTTTTGCGGATCATGCCCTTCCTGCTAAGCATCCGCAAACATGCGGCAAACAGCAGGCGATGCCCGACCGCGGGGACGACGACGCCGAGAAAAAGCAGCGCCATCAGTTTCGCGTCCACACGCTTCCCTCCCACCATTTGCGGCCAAGTGCCCGGCCGATCGCCCAAAATTCTTTTCCCCGGTGGCAGTAACCAGCCCAATCATTTCCGGTCTCCCGATGGGCAAATGCAACCGGCACCTCCAGCACCCGGTACCCGGCCCGAAGCGCATCAATGGTCAACCCGACTTCGATGCCAAAGCCCTTGTCCAGACGCCCCATGCGTTCCAACACCTGGCGGCGAATGGCCCGCTGCCCCGACAGCGGCGCCTGTGCCCGATACCCGGTCAGCAGCCGGATGCCGTGACGCGCCAATCCTTTTGCCAATCCCACGCCCGCTTTTCGCGCCGGCGCGGGCAGTACGGCCACTGCCATGTCGCAGACGTCGCTGAGGACAGGAGCGATCAGGCGGTTCGCTTCTCCCGCGCTTTCCCGCAAATCGCCGTCCAACAGCAGCACGATGTCGCCAGCGGCACGCCGCCAGCCCGTCTGCAGCGCTGCCCCTTTGCCCTGGTTGCGCGGCAATCGGATTACCAGATCGGCCCAACTGTCCGCCAGTGCTCCCGTGCCGTCCGTACTGCCGTCATCGACGACGATCAGTTCGTCACAGATGACGTGCTCGCGGACAGCCTGCAGCGTGGACACGATGGAGTCGGCCTCGTTATAGGCGGGAATTACTACGCTAACTGTTTTCACGCGCCTCCCTCATTTCCGTCAGCAGCTTTTGCACGTTCTCCAGCAATCCCCACTGTTTGCTCGGCGAATCGGGCACCTCTTCGGCGTACAGCCAGCGGCAGTCGTTTGGCAGCGTCGACAGCCAGTCCGGCTGGACAGGGCCAAAGACCAACAGCGGCCCGTCCGACGGTATGCTTCCCTCCCGGTAGGCCAGCACGTTTACCCCGACGGAGCGGAATATCTGCTTGAGCCGCAGCAATTGCTGCTGATCGGCATGCCAGACGTACACGCTGCTCCCCTTCAGTTCATTGGCATAGCGGCTGGCCAGCAGCTGTTCCATTTCTTCGTGGTTCCGCTCCATTTCCGCCAAGATACGGTTTAGCTGCTGCTTCAGCTCGCTGTTGCTGCGCAGCGCCTGGTCGTACTTGGCTTCCATGTTTTTCAACACTTCCTGTTCCTTCAGTGCAAACCACGATTGCCCGGCCGTGCCTCCCAGCAGGATGCCGATCCCCAATGCGAGAAACACTGCAGCCAGCGACAACAGGTGATGACGAAAGTGAATCAATTCCGCCGCCTCCTAAAACGCCCAACTGCGCCACTGCATCCACCACATTTGCACGGCGTGGCGGGCGACCGGGTTGATTGCCAGAGCGGCCGCGACCGGAACGAGGGTGGCGGCGATCATCAGCGCCCACCAGTTCCACGACCAGCGCGGCTGGTAGAGCTGGCTGACGCCCTTGGCATCGATCAGCTTGGGCCCGATTTTGGTGCGTACCAGCAGGGTGCTGGCCATGCCTTTGCGTCCTTTCTCCAAAAAGTCAATCATATTGGAATGCGAGCCAATCGTGACGATCAGCTGCGCCTGTTCCTCATAGGCGAGCAGCATTGCGACATCTTCGCTGGTCCCCGGCGCGGGCAGGAGGTGATAGTGAAGCCCCAGCGCCTCGACCCTCTCCCGTCCGGGCGCGCTGCCATCGGGAAAAGCGTGGACCACTACCTCCGCCCCGCAGCACAGGGCGCGGTCGGAGATGCTGTCCATGTCCCCGACGATCAGATCGGGCGTATAGCCGCATTCCATCAACGCGTCCGCCCCGCCGTCCACAGCAATCAGCACCGGCCGGCACTCGCGGATGTAGGAGGAAAGCATCCGCAAATCCTCCCGATAATGCCGGCCGCGCACGACCACCACCACATGCCGGTTTGCCATCCGCGTGACCAAGGGCAACTTGCGCAGCGGATGGAGAAACAGTTCCTTTTCCCGTTCGGCGAACTGCAGGGTGTTGTCGATAAACGCGGCCAGCACGTCGTCCAGGCGGTCATCCGCTTCCTTTCGCCTCGCCGCGATCTCATCAGCGGTGACGGCCCGCACTGAGGCAACCGGACGCCACTGTCCGTCAGTGTGCACCAGCAGCGCATCGCCCGACACCGCCGCCCGTTTTCCGTCCAATTCCTCCACCAGACTGCTGTGTCCACCGACGACTTCGTACATGGGAATCCCTGCTTCCAGCAGTCTGCTCGCCCCTTCGGCGGGGTAGGTGCCGGTCATGAATGGGGAGAGGTTGATCACGGCCTGCACGTTGGCTTCCAGCAGCGAACGGGCCGCCATCTCATCGACATCGGCATGGTCCACCAGGGCGATTTGCCGGGGCTGAAGCCGTTTGCACAGTTGTTTGGTTTTACGGTCGGCCGCGATCGTCGCCGTGCATGCAAACATGCCGGTATCACTGCGCTTGCCCACCTTTCCCACCTCCATCCCTAGTATGCTAATCATTTCCGCCAGGCATGCAATTGGCGAAAAAGAAAGGAGGCCGCGCAATTTGCGCAGCCTCCACAGCAACCGCTTTCGTCCCCGCGAAAACGAACCTGTAAACGGGAACGACCCCTATACTCCTCTTGTCGCGTAGTAGATAATCAGACCGTCTGCGAACAGGAATACAGCCAGGGACAAAAGTCCGAATCCTACCGCAAACTTGTTTTTGGCTCTCGCGGAACGGATCACGCCCCAGAGGATGAAGAACGTGAACACGAACATGAGGATATCGAACAATGTAATTTTCATCCGTCAGACAACTCCTTTACAAAACTGACGCGCAGGAATAGAATGCCACTTTCATTATATAGAATCGCCCACGGGTATACAAGCAGTAGTGGAATTGTGACAAACGATTTCACAATTGTGGATTCACTGGGGAAGGGTGGTTACGGATAGTGTGTCTCATTGTTTCGTTCCTATCCAGATCGTCCAGCGATCCCGCTCCACGATGATCCCGTCTGAAGCAATCTCCTGCTTCATGGCATCGACCAGCGCGCGCAGCTCTTCGTCGGAAAGGGCGTGCAGGATCGAGCGGCCGTTTCGTTTGAGCAGATCCTGCTCCAGTTCCTCCCATCCCGAATAGACGCGGCGTGTCTCCCACAGCACATCCCTGTGTATCGCTTGAAAACCGGCTGTTCGCATCGCGTCCTGCACGTCGGAATCGGCTGGGCGGCGCTCTTTTTCCAGCTCCAGCAGACGCGGAAAGCGGGAAAAAAAGTATCCGCGCAGATGGGTGGGCGAACCCGGCAGGGACACATCCTCCATCGTCCGATCCTGCACGATCGCCAGACCGCCGGGAACAAGCAGGCGGGCGGCCTCGGCAAAGAACCCGTCCAGCTCGTCCAAATGATGAATCAACGCTCTGGCAAACACCACGTCGGTGCTTTCCCCCGGCATCCCTGTCCGCAGGGCGTCTCCGCGGACCAATGTTACGTTTGGACAGTCACGACAGGTCTCCTTTGCTGCCTCCAGCATAACTTGGGAAAAATCAACGCCGACCACCGCTGACGCTCCCATCTCCGCCCATGCTTTGGTGTATATCCCGCCGCCGCATCCGATGTCTGCCACGCGCCTGCCAACCGGGTCGAGCCATCCGCGAATGGCCTCCATCCAGCTTGCGTCCGCGCGCCTGCCAGCGTACGCATAACGATTCTGTTCCGCATGAAAATCTATTCGCATGGCCTGATCCGCTCCATGAATTCCAGCCGGTGCCAAATGGGATGGTTCATCTCACTTTCCCCCTTTTTGGCACAAGACCATCCACTCGTCGATCTGGTGCGACTGGACGCGTCCGTTCCGCACGTCCAGATTCCAGTATGCTTTCATCGCCTGCGGCGCATCCAGCAGGCAGCACTCCACTGCTTCCTCCTGCTCCTTGGATGAGGAGGTCCGGGCGACCCACTCTGAAAACAGGAAGCGCTTTTGGCGCAGGCGGTCCTTGCGTTCCATTAGGCCGTATTTCTGCAACAGTTGCCGCCACTCCGCTACCGACAGACAGCGCACGTGGCTGATGTCGCGCAATTTCTCCACCCGGTTGACAATCTCGGCCAACTCCGGTTCATCGGGCACCACGTTGTCGATCAGCAAAAACATGCCGCCAGGACGAAGCACACGGCTCGCCTCACGGACAAACGCGTCCGGGTCGGGAAAGTGATGGGCGGCAATGCGGCAGCATACGGCGTCAAACGATTCGGACAAAAACGGCAGGTGTTCCGCGTCCGCCTGCACGTACACAAGATTCGTCAATCCGGCCTCCCGGTGAGCATTAGCTGCAGCCTCCAGCATCGGTGCAGTCAGGTCGGTGGCCACAACGAAGCGGCAGTGCGGAGCCAGCGTTTTGGCCACATGGCCGCCGCCGGTCGCCACATCCAGCACCACCCAATCGCCGCGTGGCTTCAGCCATTCGACCAGGAGCGGCAAGTCCTCCCCCTTGGCGTGCGTCGCGCTGGTCACATATGACTCGGCGTGGAGGCCGAATTGTTGTTGAACCGTTGTTTTCACGTCATCCTGTCTCATGGAGACCACCTCCTGATCCCATCCTATTCCATACACAAACCGCTTTGTTATAGAATATGAATAACAAGCTATCCATCTATTCGATAACTTCAACAACCAGATCGTTTCAGGAGGTTCCCATGGATTTGCAAAGCCTGGAGGTGTTTTTGGCGATTGCCCGGTACGGTTCGCTGAACCGGGCGGCCCAAGCCATGTTTCTCGCCCAATCCACCGTGACGCACCGGCTCAAGCAGTTGGAACGGCAAGTGGGCACACCGCTATTCGTCCGCACCGCTACAGGCGTCAGCCTGACCGGGGAAGGGAGGCGCCTTCTGCCGGTTGCGGCCTCCGTAGTCGAACAGCTCCGTGCATTTACCCAGCACAGGGAAAAGCCTCAGGCGCTGACAATCGTCGCTGGCAAAGCGTTCGCGTCGTACGAGCTGCCCCGCCTGATCGGCGAGTACCGGCGCGCTCACCCGCACTTTACCTGTTTCGTCCGCTCCACGCTTTACGAGGAATCAATCGCCGCCCTCCTCACCGGTGCCGCCGACATCGCCTTTCTTGGCCACGAGGTGTACCATCCGCACATTCATCAGGAGTTCCTGCCCTGCGACCGGATTCTCCTGGTGACCGATCCCGAACATCCGTGGGCAAGCGGATTCCCCGGTTTTTCCCACTGGGGAGCAGAGCCCGTCATCGCGTTCGGCGACCATACCGCGCCGTTCCGGCAGCGGGTTGACCGGTTCCTGGCGCAGCACGGCGTATTTCCCAACGTCGTCATGGAACTGGACAGTTTCAGTGCAGTCAAAAAAATGGTCCTCCAGCAGCTCGGTGTCACCATGCTGCCGGAACGAACCATTCGGGAAGAGGTGGACGCGGGACGACTGATTGCCATGGACATCGCCAACGGCCAACTGACCCGCCCCACCTTGATTGCCTACCTGCATGCCAAAAAGGAGGACGACGCATTTCAGCAGTTTGTCCAGTGGATCAAAAGCGCCTACTAAACCAGCGTGAGGACGGTCACTTCCGGCCGGCAGAGAAACCGGACCGGCAAAATGGTCGTGCCCAATCCCCTGCTGGTATAGACCGGCATCTTGCGCTCGCCTGCCTGCATCAGGCCGGACACGTATTTTTGGCCAAGCGGTGGTGTCAATACGTGGCCGATGAGCGGGAGGCGCACCTGTCCGCCGTGACTGTGGCCGGACAACTGCAGATGGACATGATGACGGGCAGCCACATCGGCAAAGTCCGGTTCGTGCACAAGCAGGGCCTGGGGCAATGCCCGCCAATGCCGCCTGCACGTCAGGCGTGCCGTGCAGCACGTCGTCCACGCCGGCCACATAGAGACCGGCCCCTTTGTACTCTGTCCGCACATGTCGGTTGTCCAGGACCTGAAAGTCCGCATCCACGAGCGCCTGGTGGATAACATCCTGCTGCCCGTAGCGCCAGTCGTGGTTGCCCAGTACGGCAAACTTGCCGAGCGGCGCCTGCAGTCCCCGCAGCACGGGAACCGCCGCCGACAGCAGCCGCGTGCTCTCGTCCACCAGGTCGCCGGTAAAGCAGATCAGATCTGGCTTCTCCCGATTGATCACATCCACCACGCGCTGCAGTTGTTCCAACCCCCAGTACGGTCCCAGGTGCGTGTCGCTAAAATGGACCAGACGGACACCTTTCAGCGCCTGCGGCCAATCGGGAAGTGTGATCGACAGCGAGACCACTTCCAGTTGATGCCGTTCCCACCCGTATCCGTAGGCTCCGCACAGTGCCCCCACCCCGAGCAGCCCCAGGAGCCAGTGCATGCCTTTTGTCATAAAACGCCTCCGGGTAATGACATCCAACCGCCGCTTACTCGTCGCAAGCGATTCTCTCATAGCCGTTGACGACCAGGTCCAGCTGCCCGGTCTCCGGATTGATTAACAGGCCGTGCACCGGCACCCCGCACGGCAGCAGTGGGTGGTTTGAAATAACCTCGACGCTTCGTTTCACGCTTTCCTCCACGCTGTCAAAGCCGCGCAGCCAGGTCTTCAGATTGATCCCGGCATTTAGCAGCAAGGAAATCGTCTCGTCGGTAATCCCCTGCTGTTTCATTCTGTTCAGCATGTCTTCGGCGGAGATCATGCTCATCCCGCAGTCGTAATGTCCCACGACCATCACTTCTTCCGCGTTCAAGGCATACAGCGCGACGAGGATGCTGCGCATGACACTGCCAAATGGATGGGACACGATCGCCCCCGCACTCTTCACGTGCTTGAAATCCCCGTTGCGCAAATTCATCGCCTTGGGCAGCAGTTCTTCCAGCCGGGTATCCATACAGGACAGGATCACCAGACGCTTGTCCGGGAATTTGGTTGTCTTGAATGCCTCGTATTCCCCACGAGCGACAAACCCGCGGTTGTACGCGAGAATCTCTTCCAGTTTGGTCATGCGTGATCACCACTCTTTGCAAGGGTTATTTCCTCATTGTACTAGAAAGAAGCAGGGAATCAACACATTGCGAGAAGTCCGCCAACGCAATGTGCCTGCTCGCAGCATGGAGGCTAGGCAAAAAGAACCCCCTCTTGGATAAGGGGGCAGGTTTCCAGAAAATGCTTTCCATATTTATTGAAGCTCCTCCAAGGCTTGCTGCAGCGTGGCCTTGGTCACCACCTTTTCAGTAAACGCAATGCCCAATTCGATCATGGTGTTGGCGATTTCCGGGCGAATCCCGGTGATGATCGCCTTGCATCCGAGCAGTCCGATTCCTTCTACGATGCGAAACAAATGGCCCACCACGGCTGTGTCCATAAACGCCACACCGGACAAATCAATAATAATTTTTTGAATCTTCAGGTTGGCAATTTGATTGAGCGTCCGCTCCTGCACTTTTTTCGCCCGATAGGTATCCAGGGTGCCGACAATGGGCAGCACCGCCATGGAAGCGGATAACGGAATGATGGGAACCGACAGGTCATCTATCGTTTCACGGTGGGAACGCAGCAGTTCATCCTTGTACTCGATGTAACTGGAGAAATAGTGGAAAATGTAATGATCCAAGAGAAAATTCGTTTTGATGCCAAGCTGGAAGACACCTTCCATGTCCAGTCCGACATTCTGATAATAGTTATGTAATAAATTCCAATACACCTTGCGAAACGCCTGGATCAATTCCAGTTTGATGACGAGCGGGACATCATTTCTCGCACCCGTCTTGCCCAGTTCCTTCGCGAGCATCGTCAGCTCATGCTGCCGCTCTTCGACCAGGAGTTTGGCCATTCTGACAAAAATGTCCCCTACATTAATATTGTACATGGAGTCGGCGATGAGCTGGTTGGTCCCTTTCGTTTCGTGGGCAAACAGCTCGTGAAAGCGATCTTCATTCATGGCGAAATACTCTTGAAAACTCTGGCCTTCCACGTATTGCATGTTCATATCCATCACTCCAATTTGTTCGATCATTTCAATCGGAAACTGAATGGTGAATGTTGTGCCGATGCCTTCTGTACTCTTTACCTCAATGGTTCCTCCATGTTGATAAATGGTTGAAAACACCTGTGTCAGGCCCATGCCCGTCCCCTCATCTTTTGTTGTGAAGAAGGGAGTACCCAACAGTTGAAGCTTTTCCCTCGGCACACCGACTCCTGTGTCCGAAATGCTGACGTACACAAAGTCACCCATACGGTAATGGTCGATGGTGATGATGCCTTCATGGGGAATGGCTTCAAACGCATTTTTCAAGAGATTGAAAAAGGCTTTCTTCAACTGGTTGCGTTTTCCCCAGATAACTTCATCACAATTGCGAAAGTTCCGGACAATTTGCACCCGATAGATTTGATCCTGAAATAAGTAGAGCAGAGACTCCAATTCGGAACAGAGATTGATCGAAAGATACGACTCTTCTTCCAAATCAGGTTTGGATACCTGCAGCAAATCCTGCAGCGTCGCAATCGCCTGGTCCAGTTCGGAACAGGCAATATCCAAATACCCATGGGAAATCTCTTCCTTGAGCAGCTGCAAAAATCCCTTCACTGCGGTTAACGGATTTCTCACTTCATGTGCGATCCCCGCTGCAATTTGGCCGATCGAAGCAAGGCGGCTCAAGGTATCTTCTGTCTTTTGTGTGTTATGGCTGCTTGGTTGCCCATTTGATTGCAACGATCCTCGTTCCTCTCCTTGAAGTTTCGATGTGGAATTCATCCATCAGTCGCTTTACGCCGGATAAGCCGAGTCCCAATCCTCGTGACGACGATCGCCGTTTGCCGTTGATCACGTCCTCAACATCGAGAATTCCCGGCCCTTCATCGGTAACGACCAAGCGTATTCCCTGTTCGAGCAATTCACAACAAATGATCCCCTTGCTGAAGGCGTGATCCAGTATGTTTCGGGTTAACTCTGACACGCTCACGAAAATCTTCTGCTGATCCGCCTCGGAAAAAGGGAGCTGCTTCATAAAATGACGAACCGTACTTAACGCAAAATAAATATCGTCTTCGGAAGAGATATTCACTTTTTGATAGGTGATCGGCACAGGAATCCTCCAAGGAACCAAACAAATTTCATTTTAATTTGGTTATAATGATGTTTATGAATATATCAATAAAGAATTATGTACTGCTCATCACTTCTGGCAGCAAGATATCCCGGGCATGTCTCATCCGGCCTTACCCCCTTCTGGATTGTAAAAAAATACCACTTCTTCATTGGTCATACGGAACCAATAAACAAGCGGTACTCGTAATGCTTCCAATTGTCAGTATCTTTGATACATCTATTTTCTTTTTTCTCAGCTTATTTTCGCTTCAATCCGCAGCTTATCAGCCACCATGGCAATAAACTCGGAGTTGGTCGGCTTTGCCTTTGTGTTGGAGACGGTGTAGCCGAACAAGCTGGAGATGGAATCCAGATTCCCCCGCGACCAGGCGACTTCGATGGCGTGGCGGATGGCACGCTCCACCCGGCTGGCTGTCGTGTTGAACTTTTTGGCGATGTCGGGGTACAGCACTTTGGTGATCGAACCGAGCAATTCCACATCGTTGTACACCATCGTGATCGCTTCGCGCAGGTACAAATACCCCTTGATGTGGGCAGGCACACCGATCTCGTGAATGATGCTGGTAATGCTGGCATCCAGATTGCGCCCTCTCACCGCCAGCGACGACTGCGGCTTGACGGCGCTGATAAACGAACCGGTCGGCTTGCTGCTGGTCATCTGGCGGATGCGTTGAGCCAGCACTTCCATGTCAAACGGTTTCAAAATGTAGTAGGCAGCTCCCAGTTCCACCGCTTTTTTCGTGATTTCTTCCTGACCAAACGCGGTCAGCATGATGATTTTGGGCTGCGGAGACAGACGCATGGCCTGAATCTGCTCCAGCACCGCCAGGCCATCGAGGTGCGGCATGATAATATCGAGAATCAGTACATCCGGCACGCTCTCCTGAAGCAGACGAATGACATCGTTGCCGTTGTACGCCACCCCGACGACGTTCATGTCATGCTGGCTGCTGATGTACTCTTCCAGCAGGTTCACAAATTCCCGATTATCATCTGCCAACAACACGTCAATCTTGTTCAAGGTCGTTCCTCCTTACAATCAACATCTATTTTGGAAAGAAGGTGGAATTGGTGATCTCAGAAGTATGTAAACGATCGGAATCTGTCCAAACCATCTTTTCACATGAAAAATTATTCGACAAACCCCAGGTCATTCCTGCCAATGACGAAAGATTGAATGATTTTTCCGATATTTCGACAATTCACAACTACTTTTCGTCAGTATGCGTTCCCCCGTCGGCCGTCACTTGCGAAAAATGCGGCTGGATGCGGCAGCCCCCTTCCTTTTGCGCCCTGCACGTCTGGGCGATATCCGGTAAGGGACGCCCGCATAGAGAAGAGCCGCCGCGCCCAACGGGAGAGCGCTGACGGCTATTGAAGCGTGCTTCGGTTAGGGGCGTTTTTGCACGTCCCGCAAAGCCATGCGTTCGTGCCTGTAAGCTGGTCCTTACGCTATGCTGCACTCCCGATCGGCGCTTTGCCTTGCTGCGAGCGGACGGGTATGCCTGCCTCTTGCAGCATCCATTCAATGTAGCAGCCGTATCCCGAGGTGGGATCGTTGACAAACACGTGTGTGACCGCCCCGACAATCTTACCGTCTTGGATAATCGGACTGCCGCTCATCCCCTGAACGATGCCGCCGGTTTTCTCCAGCAGACGCTTGTCCGTTACTTTGATAATCATGCCCTTCGTGGCGGGGAAATGCTGCTTGACGACATTGACGATCTCTATGGAGAACTCCTCCACTTTTTGGCCGTCCACCACCGTGAGAATTTTGGCCGGCCCCTCCTTCACCTGCTCGGCAAGGGCGATCGGCATCGGCTCATTGTACAAACCGCGCTTTGGCTGCTCTTTCATCTTGCCAAAGATGCCGAACGGCGTGTTTTTGGTGATCGTCCCCAGGACTTCGCTTTCGTTGTAAAAGCGGGCAAATTTCTCCCCCGGGTTGCCGCTCTGTCCTTTTTCAATGGAGGTTACGCTGGCTGCGACGATCTGGCCGTCGCCCACGGCAATTGCCTGGCCGGTGTCCACGTCAGAGATCACGTGGCCCAACGCACCGTACGCCTTGGTATTGGGGTCAATAAACGTCAGTGTACCGACACCGGCTGCAGAATCGCGGATGTATAGCCCCATGCGGTACTCGTTGTCTTTTTTGTCTTTTGCCGGGTGCAGGGTCATGTTGAGCTTTTCCTTGCCGCGTACGACCAGCAGCTGTACGGGGGTGTTGCGCTCCCCTGCTTCGTTGACCAGTTTCTTGACATCATTCATGTCGTTGATGTACAGATCGTTTATCTTGACGATCATGTCCCCGACATGAATACCCGCTCGCTCCCCGGGCGAAACCTTTTCCTTGCCTGTGTCCACGAGATGGTGTCCGACGACGAGCACGCCCGCCGTCTGCAACTTGACGCCGATCGATTGTCCCCCGGGGATGACCCGCAAATCGGGCAGCACGTTTACGTTGACAGCGGTCAGCGGAACGTTGTGCCACTTGACCTGCAGCTGTGCCTGACCTGCGCGGCGCGGCTCGACAGACAGCGGTTTGCTCAAGTCGACGGTGACTTCCCGCGTCTTTGCTCCGTTTACGTGCAAAATGTCGGGGTTGCTGTTGATCAACGTCCCCATGACGGGCACGGAGACGCGAAGCTGTTGCAGTGAACCTTCCATCAAGCGCAATTCATGGGGGAAAGAAGTCAGGTCGCGGAACGGGGTGGAACTCACGACGAGCGCCGTGATGAGGAGAAGGAGACTTCCCATCCATTTTCTTCTGTTGTGACGGATCACCAGCAATCACTCCTACCGTTCCCTACCTACACCTACCTGATACACCTCCACCTTGTGTAGTTATAATGTTGCCTGCGCCCCAACGGATTATGTCAGGAAAATCACCCACGCACACACGCGGGAATGCGCCATCCGCCCCGTAAAAAAAGCTGTCAAACGCCGTTGACAGCTTTTCGTCGTTGCCCCAGCAAAATCATTTCGCGGGCATGTTCTTCGGTTTTGGACGTGACTTCGGCACCGCCCAGCATCCGGGCCAACTCCTTGACGCGCTCTTCGTCGGAGAGCCGCTCTACCACCGTCATCGTCTCGTGCTCACTCATTTCCTTGCGAATCAGGAAATGCGCGTCAGCCAACGATGCCACCTGCGGCAGATGGGTGATGCAAAGAACCTGCCGTTTCTGTGCCACGCGGGCCAGTTTCTCCGCAATCGCCTGGGCCGCCCTGCCGCTCACGCCGGTATCCACTTCGTCGAAAATCAGCGTCTGGACCTGATCGGTGCCGGCCAGGATCGTCTTGATCGCCAGCATGACCCGGGACAGTTCTCCGCCAGACGCGATCTTGGCCAGCGGACGAAGCGGCTCGCCCGGGTTGGGGGAGATGAGAAACTCCACCTGATCAATGCCGTTTGCATCGACGCGCCATTTGGCACCTTCCAGCTCAATCCCGTCCTCATCCGGCACCCGGCGGACGTCGATTGCGAAACGGGCCCGTTCCATGTGCAGATCTTTTAACTGCTGCTCAATCTCCCGCGCCAGCCGTTCGGCGCATTCGCGGCGGATCACGGACAGTTCCTGCGCTTCCACGGCCAGATCGGCCGCCAGTTCGCTCAGCCGGTGCTCCAACTGCTGCAGGCGATCCTCATAGTGCTGCATCTCGTCCAGCTCGTCCTGGATCGCAGCGGCGTACTCCAGAATGTCGTCCACGTTTTTGCCGTACTTGCGTTTCAGGTTCTGGATCTGGTCAAGCCGCTGCTCCACTTCCGCCAACTGCTCCGGTTCGAAGTCAAGCTGGTCGCTGAGCTGGCGAAGCTGCTGCACCACGTCTTCCATCTGATAGTATGCGCTCTGAACCGATTCCACAATCGGCGCGAGCTGCTCTTCGTACGACGCGATCCGCTCCAGCTCGCTCATCGCGTGGCCGAGCCAATCAAGTCCCCGCTGATCGCCGTAGAGGGCGCGGTAGGCGTCCTGTATGCCGGCGTACACCTTTTCAATGTTCATCCATTTTTTTCGCTGTTTGAGCAGTTTCTCGTCTTCCCCCGGGGTCAGGGCGGCCGCCTCGATCTCGTTCAACTGGTATTGAAGCAGGTCAATCCGCTGCACCAGTTCCCGCTCGTTGCGAGCCATCCGCTCCAGGTCCTGTCTGGTCTTTTTGTAGGCGGCGTAAAGCTGAGCGTACTCCTTTTTGGCTGGGCCCAACTCCGCCTCGCCGTACGCGTCCAGCCAGTTGATGTGCTTGTCCGCCTGCATCAGCATGTGGGTGTCGTGCTGGCCGTGCACGGTCACCAGCCACGGCCCCAGCTCCCGCAGCATTGCCAGGGTGACCAACTGGCCGTTGATGCGGATGATGCTTTTGCCCTGGCTGGAGATGTCGCGGCGCACGACCAGCGTGCCGTCCTGCTCCACAGCGACGCCGAAGCTCTCGCACAGGGCCAGCGCCGGGTGGCCGGCGGGCAGTTCAAACAACCCTTCCACTTCAGCCCGCGTCTCTCCGTAACGGACAAAGTCTGCGGAAGCTCGCCCGCCAAGAAGCAGGCCGAGCGCGTCGATGATGATTGACTTCCCTGCGCCGGTCTCCCCCGTGAGGATGTTTAGTCCGCGTTGAAAGGAAATCGTGACCGATTTGATGATGGCAAAATTGCGAATGGACAGTTCCAACAGCATCGTGTGCAACCACCTTTACAACATGTCCAGGAAGCGCTGGGTGACTTCCCGGGAGTTCTCCTTTGAGCGGCAGATGATGAGAATGGTGTTGTCGCCGCTGATGGTGCCCATGATCTCCTCCCAGGACAGGTTGTCAATCAGTTCGGCTACAGCATTGGCGTGGCCTGACAATGTTTTCAGCACAATGAAGTGGTCGGCGTAGTCGATGCTCACGTAGGAGTCCACCAGCATCCGCTTCAGTTTTTGGATCGGGTTGAACTTCTGCTCGACAGGCATCGAATACTTGTAGCGTCCGTCCGGAAGCGGCACTTTCACCAGGTGCAGCTCTTTGATATCCCTTGATACGGTGGCCTGGGTCACGTTGAACCCTGCTTCCCGCAGACGGTCCACCAGTTCGTCCTGGGTCTCCACTTCGTAATTGCTGATGATTTCCCTGATGCGAATCTGTCGTTGTCCTTTGTTCATTGCCATTACTCCCACTCACCTTGTAGTTTCGTGCGTATCGTTTCAAAAAAGCCGCCTGTTTTCCACTTGATCAGCGGCGTGACATGCGGGGACTTCTTGACAAAAATCTGGTCGCCGCCTTCCAGCCGATAGCCAAACTGGCCGTCGATGGACAGTCCCATCTCCTGGTGGATGGCATCCACCTCGATGCGAATGATCTGATTGGCCGACAGCACCATCGGACGGGCGGTCAGCGAATGTGGGGCCACCGGTGTCAATAGCAGCATATCCACGTTGGGTGCCACGATTGGCCCTCCCGCCGACAAGGAATAGGCGGTCGAGCCGGTCGGACTGGAGACGATCACACCGTCGCCGCTGAACGTCGCCACATAGTCGTCATCCACGTACACGGCGCATTGGATAATCCGGCAAAACGAGCCTTTGGCGATGCCGATATCGTTCATCGCGGTGTAGCTGGCCAGCGCCGTCCCGTTTCGCACCAGCGTCGCCTCCAGCATGGTCCGCTCCTCGATGTCGTACTTGCCGGAGAGCAGATTGTCCACGGCTACAGGCAGATCGTCCGGATCTGCTTCCGACAAAAAGCCGAGCGTCCCCAGATTGATGCCAAGTATCGGCAAGGAGCGGCCGGCCAACTGGCGGGCTATCCCAAGCAGCGTCCCATCGCCGCCCAAGACACACAGCAGTTGTGCTTCCCGGCCGATTTTTTCCAGCGAGGCTGCCAGCTCGGACCGCCCGACATCCGAGGCAATATGTTCATCAAGCAGGACGCGGGCCCCTCTCGCTTCCAGCAGGTACATCAACTCTCTGGCCACGATTCGGGCTTCCGGCTTCCCTTTGTTTGCTACGATACCAATCGATTTCATACGGCCCTCCCAAACGTCGTTGGTTGGAAATCCTTATACAAGTATACAACTTATCATGCATATAAAAAAAGCCTCGATTCTGCGTGATCGAGGCTTTTTGTCCCACATTTCACTTCAATTCGCGATGGGCCGCGGAGACCACTTCCGCCGTGTGCTTCAGCCAGGCGTCCGGAGTCAGGCCGCCCTCGCTTTTTCGCGCGTGCAGGAGAAACTCGATGTTCCCCTCGCCTCCAGTGATGGGAGAGTAATCCAATCCATGCAGAGAGAACCCGGTGTTGACAGCGAACTGGCCGATATCAACCAGCACCGCTTCATGAATATCCGGATCGCGGACGATGCCGTTTTTGCCGACGTTTTCCTTGCCCGCTTCAAACTGCGGCTTCACGAGGGCAACCACATCCCCGCCCGGTTCCAGAAAGCGGTACAAAACGGGCAGGATCAGCTTCAGCGAGATGAAGGAAACGTCGATCGAGGCGGCGTCCGGCCTCTCATCGTCAAATGCATCCGGGTCCATGTGGCGAAAATTGGTTCGCTCCATCACTACGACACGCTCGTCCTGCCGCAGGCTCCAGGCAAGCTGTCCGTACCCGACGTCAATCGCGTACACACGGCGCGCGCCGTGCTGCAGCGCACAGTCGGTAAAGCCGCCCGTCGACGCGCCAATGTCCATCATCACTCTGCCGTTCAGATCAATCCCGAACACGCGCAGCGCTTTTTCCAGCTTCAACCCGCCGCGGCTGACGTAGGGATGCACCTCTCCCTTTACGGTGATCGGCGTGTCTTCAGGAATTTTGGTCCCCGGCTTGTCGCAGCGCTCGCCGCCCACCAGGACCAATCCGGCCATCACGGCGGCCTTGGCCTTTTCCCTTGTTTCAAAAAACCCTCGTTCGACGAGGAGCACGTCTACCCGTTCTTTTTTCATGCTTCCACAACGCCCCTTGTCATGGGCAGCAGGGCGCGCACGCGGGCAGCGATGGCGTCTGCCGTCAGCCCCACTTCCTCGCGCTGTTCCTTCACGCTGCCGTGTTCCACAAAGTAGTCGGGCACCGCCACCACTTCCACGCGCACCTGATGAAACCCGGCCGCCGCCAGACATTCGAGAACGGCGCTGCCAAAACCGCCCATCGCCGCTCCCTCTTCGACGGTGACGATGTCGTAGCCTTCCCGCGCCAGGCGGAACAGCAGCTCCTCATCCAGCGGCTTGCAGAAGCGGGCGTTGACCAGCATCGGTTGGATGCCTTCGCTGTCAAGCTGCTCCACCGCTGCCTCCGCCAGTTCGAAGACGTGGCCAAACGACAGGATGGCGACGTTTTTCCCCTCACGCACCACTTCCGCTTTGCCGATCGGCAGGACCTGCAGCTCCTCGTCCATTTTTACGCCGCGAATGGCCAGACGCGGGTAGCGGAACGAGATGGGGCCGTCTTCGTAGGCCACCGCCGTTTTCATCATGTGGCGCAGTTCGTTCTCGTCCTTTGGCGCCATGATCACCATGTTGGGGATCGTCCGCATGAACGCGATGTCGTACATGCCCTGGTGTGTCTCCCCGTCTGCTCCGACCAGGCCGGCCCGGTCGACGGCGAAGATGACGTTCAGCTTTTGGCGCGCCACATCGTGAATCAACTGGTCGTACGCACGCTGCAAAAAGGTGGAGTAGACCGCATACACCGGTTTCAGCCCCTGCGTCGCCAGGCCGGCGGCAAAGGTACAGGCGTGCTGTTCGGCGATGCCTACGTCAAACAGGCGATCCGGAAATCGCTCACCAAACTTGAGCAGCCCGGAACCAGCCGGCATGGCCGGAGTCACGGCGACAATCCGTTCATCCGCTTCGGCGAGCTGGATCATCGTGTCCGCAAAGACGGACGTGTACGTCGGAGCAGACTTCGGCGTATGACCTGACTCGATCTTGTACGTTCCGATGCCGTGCCATTTGACCGAATCGGCTTCGGCGGGGGCGTAGCCCTTTCCTTTTTTGGTAATGGCGTGAATCAGTACCGGCCCTCTGGTCTGCTTGGCTGTCTTCAGCGAGTCGAGCAGCAGTTCCAGGTTGTGGCCGTCGATGGGGCCGATGTAGGTGAAGCCCAGCTCTTCGAATAGCACGCCGGAGACCAGCAAATACTTCAAGCTGTCCTTGAACCGCTCCGCCAGATGGGCCAGTCTGCCGCCCACGGCGGGTATCGATTTCAGCAGGTGCTCCAGCTCTTTTTTGGCGTTCCGGTAGTTTTCGGCAGAACGCAGCTTGCCCAGGTAATTGTGCAGCGCGCCGACGTTGGGGGCGATCGACATCTCGTTGTCGTTCAGGACCACGATCACGTTTTTCTTCTCGTGACCGATGTGATTCAGCGCTTCAAACGCCATTCCCCCGGTCAGGGCGCCGTCCCCGATGATCGCCACGACATGGTGCTTTTCCTTTTTCAGATCCCGCGCGGTAGCCATGCCCATCGCCGCGGACAGGGACGTACTGCTGTGTCCCGTTTCCCAGACGTCATGCGGGCTTTCGCTCATCTTGGGAAAGCCGCACAACCCCTTGTACTGGCGCAGTGTCGGAAACAGTTCGCGGCGGCCGGTGAGGATTTTATGTACATAGGCTTGGTGACCTACGTCCCAGATCAATTTGTCTTCCGGACTGTTGAACACGTAGTGCAATGCGAGCGTCAGTTCCACCACACCCAGGTTGGGAGCGAGGTGTCCGCCCGTTTTGGACAAGGTTTCCACTAGAAACTGGCGAATTTCACTGGCCAGCATGTACAGCTGGGGCAGCGAACACGTTTTCAAATCCTGAGGATTGTTGACTGTCGTCAGCAGCATTTTGATTCCTCACTTTCCAGTCGTTCTCCGTCAATTGGCATGCTGCAATCCATAAATGATAACGCAAACATCCGCTGCGTTCAGCTTGCTTCATTATAACGGTTTCTTGGCGAAAAGACCACTTTCATCTGCCAGAGGCCCGCCATGCTGCCGTAATCACCCGGACTGTCCGCTCCGGGGAGAAAAATAAAAAGCCGGCTTTCCCTGCGGATAGCCAGCATTTGTCGATAAATGTGGTTCAAAAGAACCGGGCGTGAATACCTGACCCGTTTACTTTGTCCGGTTCATCACGTAATCGGCCAGCGGGGCCAAGGCCGAATGTTCCAACCCCGCTTCGGCAAGCGCGGCTTTTGCCTCCGCGATCAGCTGGACGAGCCGCTCTTTGGACGCCTCCAGTCCGAGCAGCGCAGGATAGGTGGCCTTCTGCCGGTCGGCGTCGCTGCCCACCGCCTTGCCCAGTTGGGCTTCATCCCCTTCCACGTTGAGGATGTCATCCTGGATTTGAAACGCCAGTCCGATACAGAGCCCATAGCGGGTCAGCGCGTCCATCTGCGCCGGCGTCGCCTCGGCCAACCACCCGCCGCCGCGCAGCGCGGCAATCAGCAGGTCGCCGGTTTTGTGCCGGTGGATGTACTCCAATTCTTCCAGGTTGAGGCGTTTGCCTTCCCCTTCGATGTCTGCCATCTGCCCGCCGACCATCCCGGCGGAACCGGCCCGCTTTCCCAGTTCGGCAATCAGCCGGACGGTCGTCTCCGGCTTTACCTCCGGATCGTCCATGTACGCCTCGGCGATGTAGCCAAACGCACGCGTCAGCAGCGCATCCCCGGCCAGAATCGCGGTCGCTTCCCCGAACACCTTGTGATTGGTCGGTTTGCCGCGGCGAAGGTCATCGTCGTCCATCGCCGGCAGGTCGTCGTGAATCAGCGAATAGGTATGAATCATTTCCAGCGCGACGGCGAAGGGAATCCCCCGCTTCAGCGGCTTGTCCAGCGCTTCCAGTACCGCCAGCACCAGCATCGGACGCAGCCGTTTGCCGCCCGCCATCAAGGAATATTTCATCGATTCGTACAGTGTATGCGGCACGCCGTCCCGTTCCAGACCGGGAAGCAGGTGTTCTTCGATCAATGCCGTCTTTTCAGTCAGGTAGGAAGCGAAAGCGTCGGTCATTGCGCTTCGCCCTCCACGTGGAACGGCTTTTGCTTCCATTGGCCGTCTTCCTCCACCAACTGGGTGATTTTCGCTTCGATTGCATCCAGCTTTTGACTGCAGATGCGGGACAGCTTCACGCCTTCCTGATAGAGGCTGATCGCCTCCTCCAGCGCGATATCCCCCTCTTCCAGACGGTGGACGACTTCCTCCAGCCGCTTCATCGCCTCTTCAAACTGCATGTCAGTCTCTTGATCCGTCTTCTTCCGCGCCATTACGCTTCTCCTCCCGGTAAATCTGTTCCACGCGTGCCTGAGCACTGCCATCACTTAATCGTACCATGAGAGTGTCTCCGGGGGCAAACTGGTCGACTGACTTGATCAACCGCCCGTTGGCATATACCAGGGAAAAGCCGCGCTGCATCACTTTCAACGGGCTTAGCGCATCCAGTTGACCGATCCGAGCGGCAAATGCCATTCGCACCTCATTCACCCGCTGCCGGACCAGCTCATCCAGGCGAGACCGATGCGCGCTGACGGCCCGCCTGCGCTCCGCGACCGCTTCCGTCGGCCGGAACCGTTTCAACTGGGCAGCCACCAGTTCATACCGCTCCGTGCGACGGCTCACCAACTGCTTCATCGCCTGACGCATGCGGCTCTGCACGTCATCCAGGCGCTGCTGCGCTTCTTCCACCCGCCGCTTGGGCCGGCGCATGGCGTAGGATTGCATCAGGGTTTCCAGTCGTTTCCGTTCAGAAGCCATCTGTCCGCGCAGCGCCCTGTGCATTCGCGCGTCCAGCTGCTTGACTCGTTCCACCCACTCCAGGTAATGCGGCACGGCCAGTTCGGCAGCCGCTGTCGGAGTGGCCGCCCTCACGTCTGCGACAAAATCGGCGATGGTCACGTCAGTCTCGTGTCCCACGGCGGAGATGACCGGAATCCGGGATGCGGCGATCGCCCGCGCCACCTGCTCGTCGTTGAAGGCCCACAGCTCTTCGATCGAGCCGCCGCCCCTGCCGACGATCAGCACGTCGATGTCAGGCTGCTGATTGATGATGTGGATCGCCGCCACGATCGACGCCGGAGCTTCCGCCCCCTGGACGATCGCCGGGGACAGGACGATCTCCGCCTGCGGGTAGCGCCGTCTAATGGTGGTGCAGATGTCGCGGATGGCCGCACCTGTCGGCGATGTAACCACGCCAACGCGCTTGGGAAAGCGCGGAAGCGGCCGCTTCCGTTCCTGGGCAAACAAGCCTTCCGCAGCCAGCTTCGCCTTCAACTGTTCAAACGCCAAATAGAGAGAGCCCAGCCCGTCCGGCTGCATCTCCCTGGCGTACAGTTGATAGACGCCGTCCCGCTCATAGGCAGAGATGGAACCACGGACAATCACCTTGGTTCCATCTTTGGGCAAAAAGCGCAAAAAGCGGTTGTAGCTGGCGAACATGACCACTTTCATGCGGGACTGGCTGTCTTTCAATGTCAAGTACATGTGGCCGCTGGTGTGGTGGGTAAAATTGGACACTTCCCCCCGCACCCAGACGTCCTGCAGGTGCTGTTCCCGTTCCAGCACCTGCTTGATGCAGCGATTCAAGTCGCTGACCGTATATACATGTCGCGTGTCCATGCGCTCCCTCCCTTATCGGGCGGTTTGTTTTCTGGCAGCGGCGACGGTGTTTTTCAGCAGCATGGTAATCGTCATCGGGCCGACACCACCGGGGACGGGCGTGAGATAGCCGGCTACCTCCCGCACCTCCTCAAACTTGACATCCCCGACCAGCTTGCCGGTCTCAATCCGGTTGACGCCGACGTCAATCACCACAGCGCCCGGTTTGACGTGTTCCCGCCCGATCAAATGAGGCTTGCCTGCCGCCACGACGAGAATATCTGCCTGCCGAGTATACGCGGCCAGGTCCACCGTGCGGGAGTGGCACATGGTCACCGTGGCGTTTTCCTGCTGCAGCAGGAAGGAGACCGGCTTGCCCACGATGTTGCTGCGGCCGATCACGACCGCGTGCTTGCCTGCAATGGGCGTTCCCGTCCGCTTGATCAATTCCACGATGCCGTGCGGCGTGCAGGGAAGCAGTGTGTCATATCCGATCATCATGTTGCCGACGTTGAGGGGATGGAAGCCGTCCACATCCTTTTTCGGCGCGATGGCTTCGATCACCGCTTTCTCGGAGATGTGCGGCGGCAGCGGCAACTGCACCAATATGCCGTGAACGTTCGGATTTTCATTCAATTGATGAATCAAGTCCAACAGTTCCGCTTCGCTGATGGAAGCGTCTTTGTAAATGACCTCCGAGCGGATGCCCACCTCTTGACACCCCCGCTCCTTGCCGCGAACGTAGGAGTGGGAGGCAGGGTCATCCCCCACCAAAATCACCGTCAATCCTGGTTCCACGCCCTGTTTTTTCAATTCTTCCACATCATTCGCCAATTCTGCGCGAATGTCCTGTGCAATGTCCTTCCCGTACAAAATGGTCGCTGCCATGGAGAAGAAACCTCCTTCATCAAGTTCGCTACCCTTAGTGTAGCGACTCAAGGAGTTTATGTAAAGGCGAATTTTAAAAAGTTCATATCCTCTTAACGTTCGCCTTTCAACTTCATCCATCCCAGCATTGCCACGCCGTATGCATTGTCCCCGGAGTACTCCGGGTCGCAAAAATAGAGACTGGCCTTGACGGCCGGGTGCTCCAGCCGTCTGATCAGACGCTCGCGGATGTACCGGTTGGCGGCGACTCCCCCGACGATGAGAATCTCCCGCGGCAGCCCCGCTTCGACAGCATGGCGCAGTGCCTTTTCCAGCGTATTGGCGATACACTGTTCTGTCGCCCTCGCAATGTCCGCCGGATCTATGGTCCCGCTTTCCACTGCCCGCAGCAGCGACGCCTCCGGTCCGGAAAAACTGAACGTCATGCCGTCTACTGCGGACGCCACGCGAAACTCCCCTTTGGCTTCACATGCCATTTTTTCCAGGAAGGGACCCGCCGGAAACGGCAGTCCCAGCGCCACCCCGATCCGGTCCACCAACTGCCCGGCGTGGAGGTCGATCGTTCCGCCTATCTTCTCAATGCGGTATCCAGCCGCCTCCCGTTCGCACTTCAACAGCTCGCTCGTCCCGCCGGACAGGTGAACGGCGAGAAAGCTGTCGCCCTGAGGCCGTTTTTCCGCGGTGAACTCTCCTGCCGCGATATGCCCTTCCTGGTGGGTCGTCAACAGGCAGGGTACCCGCAGGTAGGCGGCCAGAGACTTCGCCAGCCCTTCCCCCACCTTGAACACAGGCATGTACGATCCCTCCACGGGACGCGGCTTTTCGCTGGCACATACCGCAACGATTTCGTAGTCGTTCCACTTCAATTGCTCGCTCAACTCCGGCAGGTTCATCACATGCTGAAAGACGGCTTCTGATTGCTGCAGGCCGCGCTTTCCTTCCTTCACCTTGAGAAGGCGCTTTGCTTCTGCCACAATCCGGCCGTCTTCCTCTGCCAAGCACAGCGATGTCCGGTAGTTGCTCGTATCAATTCCCAACAATACCTTCGTCATGCTGTCTCACCTGCTTGTTTTACGCCTGGGCGGTCTGGCGCGACTGCAAAAAGCTGGACAACACGCCGTTGATGTAACGGTGCGACTGCTCGTCACTATACAATTTGGCGATCTCGATCGCTTCGTTCATCACGACTCTGTCCGGCACGTCCGGTTCGTACATGATTTCAAAAAATGCCAGGCGGAGAATGGCCCGATCCACGTTGGCAATGCGCTCCAACTGCCAGCCGCGCAGGAATTTGCGAATTTCCGCGTCTACCTCTTGCTGGTGCTTTAACGTGCCTTCCACCAGATAACGCAGGTACGACGGATCTTCCTCGCTGTCTTCCATGACGAGGTTCAGTGCGTCTTCCACCTGCACGTCAGCCATGTCGATCTGGAACAGGCATTGGACTGCTTTTTCTCGTGCTGTTCTACGTTTCATTGCGTTCACCTTCTACTCAAAAATCCGTTGCAAACGATGGTCCGACCATCACCGAAACTTGCCGGGCAGGATGCGGTCCAGGATTTCCCGCAAATCTTCCTTGTGGTCCAGCTTGCGGCCGATGTAATACCCTGTGCCGACAAACACGACAATCACCAGTGTATCCCAAAAACCGACGAAAAGGTAGATGATGCCGAAAAAAAGACCGGCCGCCACACCCAGTAGTTTCCCCTTGTGCTCCCACAACAACTCCCATAACATGCCGTTCACCCTCTATTCCACCCGCCTGCGGGCCGCGTAAATCTCAGACTGTGCCACTTCGGTGACGACGACAGCCACTTCGGAAATCATGACGCCGGCGATGCCTTCCACCTGCTCCTTGACAACGGTCTGCAGCTGCTGGGTCAAATCCGGCAGCGGGGTTTCCCCGTCCACAGAGACGCGCAGCAGGATCATGTTGCCGCTCTCGTGCGCCCTGACTACCGTTTTCAGATCGCGAACGCCTTTCACGCGCCGCGCCGCCCGCTCGGCGATCGTCTGGATCGTCTGCAGGGTAATGTTCACTTCCCCCAACTCACTGCGCTGCCGGATGCCCCGTTCCCTTTTCGGTTGGCGGGAGCGAAACGAACTGAAAAAGAAACGCAGGCTGACAATCAGAAAGATTATGGCGACGATCAGATACGCAGAATGGCTGCCGGTCAGCATTTGCTCCACATAGGGGCGCAGATAGGCAGCGGGGATCAGGCCGCTGGTCGCCCCGATGGCAACGCAGGACAGCACAATCAGGGCAAAGCTGTACAGCGTCAAGATAAAGCGGTCAAACAAATTCACACACATCTTCCTTTCGCCTTGTTTGAACAGGAGGCCATCCCGGCAATGATGAGGAAAATGCCCCCTGGCTAGCAGGGGGCATTGGTTCCGCTGCCGTCTAGCGAACCCGCTGGTACTCTTCTACGGCGGCCGGGGCTTTTTCTTCGCTCTTCAGCTCTACATCGACGATATGTACGTTTACTTCCACAACCGACAGCCCTGTCATGCTCTCGATCGCGTTGCGCACATTATCTTGAATATTCCGAGCGACATCCGGGATGCGGTGTCCGTATTTCACAATGATCGATACATCAACTGCCGCTTCGCGCGATCCCACTTCGACGCGAACGCCGCGAGCAATATTTTTACGGCCGAGCCGTTCGGCAATCTCGCCTACGAAACCGCCGCTCATATGGGCCACGCCTTCCACTTCCGAGGCGGCCATGCCGGCGATGACTTCCAAGACTTCGGGAGCGATCTGGACTTTGCCAAGCTCTGTTCTCTCTAAATCCGGAGTAAACTCTTCCATGCTTCGCACCTCCCTGCGGTTTTATACTCCATTATAGCAAGCACCCACTCTTTTTACAAATCAAGGCAAGATCAGGCTTCGTCCAGCTGAAGGTCATAGGTGTCCAGGAATTTGGTGTCAAACTCTCCGCTGATGAACACCTCGTGATCCATCACCTTCAAGTGGAACGGGATGGTGGTGGTGATCCCGTCGACGACGAATTCTCCGAGCGCCCGCTTCATCCGCTCGATCGCCTCCTGTCTGTCCTTGCCCCAAACAATCAGCTTGGCGATCATCGAATCGTAATACGGCGGGATGGTGTAACCGGCGTAGGCGGCGCTGTCCACCCGCACGCCAAAACCGCCGGGCGCCAGGTAGTTGTTGATGCGTCCCGGCGACGGCATGAAGTTTTTGGCTGGATTCTCCGCATTGATACGGCACTCGATCGCCCATCCGTTCAGCTTGACGTCGTCCTGGGAGAACGACAGCGGTTGGCCGGCTGCAACCAGAATCTGCTCCTTGATCAGGTCGATGCCGGTGACCAGCTCCGTGACCGGATGCTCCACCTGGATGCGCGTGTTCATCTCCATGAAGTAAAATTGTCCGTATTTGTCCACCAAAAACTCGACTGTGCCGGCACCGTGATAGTTGACCGCCTTGGCGGCTGCGACGGCGGCTTCCCCCATCTGCTTGCGCAGTTCCTCGCTGAGAGCGGGGGACGGCGCTTCTTCGATCAGCTTCTGATGACGCCGCTGGATGGAACAGTCGCGCTCGCCCAGGTAGACGACGTTGCCGTACTTGTCGGCCATGATCTGAATTTCCACGTGGCGCGGGCCTTCCACGAACTTCTCCAGGTAGACGCCCGGATTGCCAAACGCCGTTTTCGCTTCGCTTTGCGCCTGGCGGATTGCTTTTTCCAAATCCTCGTCGTTGACGGCGACGCGCATGCCACGGCCGCCACCGCCCGCTGTCGCCTTGACCATGACCGGATAGCCGATCTCATTTGCAGTACGGATGGCGTCGTCAATATCTTCGATCAGACCGTCCGTACCGGGCACTGTGGGCACGCCCGCCGCTTTCATCGTCTCCTTGGCGGTGGACTTGTCCCCCATCTTTACGATCGCTTCCGGGTCCGGCCCGATAAACGTGATGTTGCAGGCGGCACAGATTTCGGCAAAGTCGGCGTTTTCGGCCAAAAAGCCATACCCCGGATGAATCGCGTCGGCCCCCACCTTGGTCGCCACGCTCATGATGTTGGCAATGTTGAGGTAACTGTCTTTGGACGCCGTCGGCCCGATGCAGTACGCTTCATCCGCCATCTTGACGTGAAGCGCGTCACGGTCTGCTTCGGAGTAGACCGCGACCGTCCGAATGCCCAACTCGCGGCAGGCGCGGATGACCCGTACGGCAATCTCGCCGCGGTTGGCAATCAACACTTTCTGGAACATTCCGCTCTCCTCCACTTTATTCAGGCTTTACCAGGAACAGCGGTTGACCGAATTCCACCAGCTGGCCGTCTTCGACCAGCACCTTCACGATTTCCCCGGTCACTTCCGCCGTGATTTCGTTGAACAATTTCATCGCCTCTACGATGCAGACCACCTTGTCCGGCGTGACCTTGTCACCCGGCTGCACGTACGGCGGTTTGCCCGGCTCGGGAGCGCGGTAGAAGGTGCCGACCATTGGCGACACGATCTTGTGCAGGTTGGCTTCTTCCTGTGCCGGTGCCGCCGGTTTTGCTGCTTCCGCAGGCGCGGGGGCTGCCGGCGCTTCCACTGCCGTCACCTGAGCCGCCGGAACAGCAGCGGGTGCCGCCTGCACGACCGGCTGCGGAATTACGACCGTCTCGGCTTCTACCGATTTTTTCAGAGTCACTTTCGTCCCGTTCATTTCCAGTTCAAATTCATTAATGGAAGATTGATCGATCAACTTAATGATTTCGCGGATTTCATGAATTTTTAACACGCGTACGCACTCCTTTGTTTCAATGGATGTCCAGGGAGTTTACAAGAGTATGTAGGATCAGGTCATAAAACCATGGTAGCCTGTCTCCATCCCCAACGTCAAGAAAGGATTTCCCCTCTGCTCTCGCTGGAGAAGAGGGAAAATCCTTACAAGCATACCCGATTCAGCCGCACTTTAGTATGGCCAAAAACGCGAGTATGGTCTAAAACGCGAATGGGAGGATGAATCACCCCGCACGCCTACGAAGCCTGGAACCTGACGGTCACGTTGCTGGCGGAGACGTTCAGGTGCTGTTTCACTTGGGCGATGATGTCCACGACTTCATCGGCATTCAGTTTGTCTTTTTGGACGATTACCGTCACCTTGCCGTCCTGCACGAACACGACCGCGTCTTTGTAGCCGCTCGCCTTCAGCATCTCTTCCAGCCCCATCGTGGCTGATTCGAGCTTGGACAGCTCGTCGTACTTCGCTTTTGCTTCGGCGACCGCCTGCGGCGTGGCATCGGCGCTGCTCATGATTGCCAGCTGCTCGTCTTTTTGCTGCTGGGTCTGCGCTTCCCGTTTCATCTTGTAGCCTTGGAAGATCTCGGCCGCCGACTCACCCACCGTCATCAGCGCGCTGTCTTCCTCCTGCTTGTCGGCAGCCTGCTTCGCGTCATCCGGCGCAGCGGCTGGCGTTTGGGACGAATCTGCGTTTGCCTCGGCTTTCCCTTCCACAGGTTTGGCGTCCGGCGCCGGTTTGTCCGTTTGCTTGGTTTCCACGATCACACCATCCAGTTGGTCCTGCTGCTCCTGGCCTAACGCCGGCATCTGCTCCTGCGGCCCCTTCACCAGGTAGTAGCCGGACAGGACAACCATCACCGCCAGCATCGTCAACAACCATACTGTCTGTTTTCTGAGCATCATCTGCCATTCCTCCTAACCCTTTTTGGGCAAAATGGATATCTTGTAAGCGGGGACGTCCAGCACTTTTTGGACGGCCTCGGTGATCCACGCCTTGACCTGAATATTGTCGGCTCCCTTGGCGACGACCAGCACGCCCCTCACCCGGGGTTTCAACGTCTTAATCACTACCGGCTGATCCTGCTTCCCGCTGATTACGACCACCTGCTCGTCGCGCGACTGTTCGCTCTGATTGCGGGTAGCCCGATCCTTGTCCGTCTCCTGATTGGTGGAAGAACGCGTGTTGCGGTTTTTCTCCACGACCAGCTCCGGGGTGGAATCCAGGTTTACCATGACTTCGACGCTGCCGACTCCGATTACATTGCCGAGGATTTCCCGCAGCTGCGTCTCGTACATGTTCTCGTATTCAGCGATGATGTCGGGAGCGGACGATCCTCCAATGGCCGGCACGCTCGCTTCACCGTCCGGCGGGCCGGTCGGATTGCTGCCCTCGACTCCGAAGCTGAGCGGCTGATCCCGCTCCACTTTCAGGAAGTCGGTCAAAATCATCACCGCCATGCCGATGCCCATGATGACGATGAAGTAATGGATCGGCCTCAGCTTTTTGTCGCCGCCATCCCCCTCCCACAGTTTTTTCAGCTTGGCAAACACGTCCTTCACCTCGCTCATATGATTCCTTCTTCAGCGCTGTTCACCCGGCCGGCCGCGACAGGACGACCACCTGCTCCTCCGTCAATCCCCACTGCTGGGCGACGTCGCGGGCAATCCGCCTGTACAGGGGATTGTCTTGCTGCTCCGCCTTCGGCACTTCCGCCGGGTCAACAGAGGACGGCGGCCTGCTCAGATCGATGTGCACCGGCTGAATCGGCTCAATCGGCTTGATCTCCCCGGAAGACCGCTCCCTCTCCTCTCCCACGATCAGTTCGATGCGGCGCAGCTCCGGCTGTTGGGCGCTTTGCTCCAGGGTTACGTTCACGCCGCTCAGCTCCAGTCCGTACGCCTCTTTTACGCGGGCGCGGACCGCTTCCTCCACCTGCTTCTGCACGTACGCCCGCACCTGCTTGTCACGCGCGCCCGCCAGCTTTTCTGCGATGCGCTTCCACTCGGCATCGGCGGGGCGGTCCAGCTCTGCCTGATAGCGGTCAATCTGGAGCGCCAGTTCTTCCTGCGAGAGATTGAACAGGGAAAAAACAGGCGAAATGATCGTCAGCAAGAGAATCAAACCCATGACCATTTTGACGTACCGCTGCAGACTGGTATTGGGCAGGATCAGATCGAGAAAGGCGGCGAGCAGCACCAGCAGGATGATTTTTTTCAGCCACAAGGTCAGCCATGTCATTCGCTTCACCTACCGAACCATCATGGAGATGTTGCCGGCCGCGATGATGATGGTAATGGCGAGAAAAAACATCAGACCCACCGTTGCCAGCGCGGCAAAGACGAACACGAGGCTTTTGCCGATCGTCCCGAGCGCACTGATGATCGGGCTGTTGCCAAGCGGCTGCAGCACCGCCGACGAGAGATTGTAGATCAGGGCCAGCACCAGGATTTTGATGGCCGGAAACGCGCACAGGATGACGAGGATCAGCACGCCCGCCAGACCGACTGCGTTTTTTACCAGGAGCGACGCATTCAGCACGGTGTCGGCGGCGTCGGAAAACATCCGTCCCACGATGGGGATGAAGTTGCCGGTGAGGTATTTGGCCGTCCGCAGCGTCACCCCATCCGCCACCGCCGAGGTCGCCCCCTGGATGGAGATGACGGCGAGGAACATCGTCAAAAACGAGCCCAGCGCTCCCATCGCAATATTTCGCAGCAGCGTCGCCAACTGTGTCACCTGGTACCGCTCCGAAAACAGGCTGGCGATGGACAGCATGGCGGACAGAAACAGCAGCGGGAAAATGATCGCGGAAATGAACAGCCCGCTGGTGTTGATCATGAAGATAATCAGCGGATGAAACATCGTCGCCGACGCCAGGTTGCCCACGGAGGCGAGCAGGGCTATCACCAGGGGAATCATCGCCAGCATGAAGTCGGACATGTTGTTGATCGCGTCCTTGGCGTAGGTGATGGCCACGTGAAAGCTGTTGATTGCCAGCACCATCAGCACCAGATAGGCAATGGAGTAGGCGACGATGGTGACCGTGTTCCGTTCAAACGCGTTTTGCATCGTTTCCAGGATCATCGCAAACACGGTGATGATGATGATCGAGCTGAGCAGTTTGCCGTTCATCAAAATCTCGTGAAGGAAGAATTTGGCCATGCCCTTGAGAAACCCCGTGATGCTGAGCTCCCCTTGCTGCATCAGCAATTGGATGAAGCCAGGTGCTTTCACGTCGGGCAGGTAGCCCTTGTACTCGCGCTGGAGCTGCCGCCAAAACTGCTCCACACGATCCAACTCGAGGCCGTCCGCTTGATCCTTGACCAATTCGTCGATGGTCTGGGCGGCGGGAGCGGGTGAAGCCGATACGGTGACGGCCGGCAGCACCACCAGCAGAATCAGCAGGATGACCGACAAGCCTGCACGCGCCACACGCATCTGCATCCCTCCTCTCCCTTACGCCGGCAATAGGTTAATCACGGTTTCGATGATGATTTGAATGATCGGAACGGCCATGACCAGAATCAGCACCTTGCCCGCCAGCTCAATTTTGGAAGCGATTGCTCCCTGGCCTGCATCCCGCGTCATTTGAGCGCCAAATTCGGCAATGTAGGCAATTCCGATGATTTTGAGGATCGTTTCCAGAAAGACGAGATTCAGATCAGCCTGCACGGCCAATTTCTCGAGAATGCGGATCACTTCGGCGATCTTGCCGATGAGAAAGTAGAAGATGAACACTCCGCTGGCAAGCGCCAGTAGAAAGGCGAACATCGGCTTCTGCTCCTTGATGACCAGCGCGAGAATCGTAGCCACCAGTCCCAGCCCGACGATCTGCACGATTTCCATTCTGCCTTCCCTCCTCAGTTGAACAGGAAGACGCGTTTTACCTCGGAAAACAGGTCGCCAATAAAGTGAGCCACCATGTACAGCACGATGATGAACCCCACCAGCGTCGCCCAGTGCGCGATGTCTTCCTTGCCCGCCTGCTTCAGCACCGTGTGCAGAATGGCCGTGATAAACCCAACCGCCCCGATCTGAAAAACAGGTGTCAAATCAAAATCCACTGTGAACACCTCGCCTTTAGAACATCAGGATGACGACCAGCAGGCCGCACAGGAAGCCAAGGCTTTTGTACATCTTTTCGTACCGCCCTTGCTCTGCGCGCGCCTCTTCTTCCAGTCCGCGCAAATGGGTGACGGCAAGGCGCAAATGTTTCTGCTGGTCTTCCCGGTCGGACGAGCCGAGAACCTGCCCCAGGCTGCTCAACACATCGCGTTCCTGCCTGCGCAGTGCTGTCTGCGGCCAATGTGCGTCGATCGCCTGCCGGAGGGCGTCTTCCGCCGTCTGGGCCCGCTCGGTGATCAACAGCTCGGCCGCAGTCAAAAACAGACGGCCCACCTCGTCCGGTACGCGATGTCCAATTTTGACGAAGGCACGGTGCAGGGGGGTCAGACCGTACACGATTTCCGTCTCCAGCATCTGCAAGGCGACCAGCAGGGCGCGCAGCTGCACGGGACGAAACGCGTAATTGCGGCCGATCTGCCAGCCGATCATGGACGCGGAGAACAAAATCAACACGGCGCCAATCAGCTTAACCATGCGATTTTCTCCCTATCCACCCGAGTCAGGCTGCCATCGTAAACCGCTTCGACCGTCCCTACGCCATTTGTCCTGCTGAGCAGGATGTAGCGGGAAAACGCGCCGTACTGGATCAACCTGCCCAGTGTCGGTCGCTGAGCCACTTCGCTGACATCGGCGCCGTGCGCGGTGCAGATGACCGCTACCCCGGCGTGAATTGCCTCCCACACCGCCTCTCCGTCTTCGGTCCGGCCGATTTCGTCGACGATCAGCACATCTGGCGACATCGAGCGAATCAGCATCATCATCCCGACTGCTTTGGGACAAGCATCCAGCACATCGGTGCGCGGTCCGACGTCCCGCTGCGGCACGCCGTTGAAGCAGCCGGCCAATTCGGAACGCTCGTCCACAATGCCGACTTTCCGGCTGGACGCCCATTCGTTGCCGTAGCTTAAAGAACGGGCGATATCGCGCAGCAGCGTCGTTTTTCCGCACTGCGGGGGAGAAATGATCAGGGTGTTGTGCACGCGTCCATTCTCGAACAGAAACGGAAGCACGCGGTGTGCCGCCCCTTTTTTCTCGCGGGCGATGCGGATGTTGAAGCTGGTGACGTCGCGGATGCCTTTTACTTCTCCCTTCTCCATCACCACTTTGCCGGCGATGCCGATGCGATGGCCGCCGACGACGGTGATGTATCCCCGCTTCAGCTCTTCTTCCAGCGCGTATAGCGAGTGTTGGCTCACCTGGTTGAGCAGCTTGACCGCCTGCTCCTCTGAAAAGATCCACCCCTGTCTGGCAATCGCGGTCAGCTGGCCGGAAGGCGTCACATAGCTGGACTGCTGTCCGTAACGTATTTCCATCGGCTGATTTTGCCTAAGGCGTATCTCCTCCAGATGCTCTCTGACGGCGGAGGGCAGCGCGGTCAGAATGCTGCGGACGGACGCCGGCAAAATCGCCATGATCTCCTTCACCATCGTCCCCTCCTTTTGCGGCTGGCGGGTGGTGCCAGCCTTTGTCCACTTTGACTTACCTCCATCCTATGCGCCCATGGACGAGTTTTATGCCAAGAAAAAACGCCTGCCGCAGGGCAAGCGCCAAACGGCAGACGCGCATGCGAAGAGACAAGCCAGATTGACCGGCAAATCCGGCCGCGATCTCGTATGTCTGCCGGAATCGATGTACTCATGTCGGGTTGATCGGCTCGTACTCGGCTTCGTCGCGATACGGCTCGACGATGTAGTGGTGGTAGCCTTCACCGTCCACACCTTCGTGAAAAAAGAGAACCTCCCGGCAGGATGGACACTCAAGGGCGTGCGACGACAAGACGTGATCACGCTCTCCTGTCTCGTACAAATGCGCATCCTCATCGTCATCGTGATCGGCGAATGACTCGTACGCTGCCTGCCCATCCACGGAACAGTCCTCTACGGTCTCGTACAGGGCCTCATCGTCGTTGAACAGGTACAGCTCCACGTCTTCCAGGTCTTCGTCGATGGCCTCCGCGTAACGCTCCGTTTCTTCCACGCGGGCGTGCAGCTCGCGGAACGCACCGTAGATGTCGTCGACCAGTTCAATCATCTCCGCGAGAATCTTTCCCTCGCGGCTGTTCTCCTGTATGTCCAGTCCTTCCGCCAATCCGCGCAGATAGGCAATGCGGTTTTCCAACGTTTCCAACATGATGGGCTTCCCTCCTCTAACCGGTGCTTGCCCTATTGTTCCCGAAAGACGTTCTGGTTACCAATCCAATCTGCCGAACATGTCCGCTTACTTGCGCACGCCGATAAAGATGCAGACGATGCCGAGAAAGATCCAGGCAATTTTGGTGAAACTGATCCGGTCCGACATGCCGATCAACCCGACGGTCGTGGTCGTCAGCAGCACCAGCGGCCCCACGATTGCCAGACTGGAGTTGATCAGCAGGGCCTTTTCCACTTGGTTCACCTTCAAGATCAGCAGGGCGACCAACAGTTCAAGCGTTCCGGACATCATCCTGAGCGCAGCCATCCCGAGTATCGCTTTTTCCCACATCCAGCCTCGTCCTCCCTCCTCTTCCTCACTCTATGCCCGTCCTCGCCGGTTTCATCACACCTTTTGGCTGGGCAATAGCCTATGGGCGATTGGCTCACTCCTTTTCGGCCGCCTACATACACTGAAGCAAACGCCTAAAAAGAAATGAGGAAACCGCCAATGCTAGACAGCGACATCCCATTCTGGCCCGTGAGCTGGTCTGATCCGTTTGGCGAGCGGCAATCCAAACCGCGCTCCCGCGGATTGACCATGGTCATCGACAAAGGGCTTGGGCTGAACACCTTTCAAGATCTGATGGAACTGGCCGCGCCGTATATCGACATTTACAAACTGGGGTTTGGCACTTCGACGCTCTATCCCGCCGGTGTTCTGTACCAAAAAGTGGCGCTCGCCAAGGCACTTGACCTGCACATCATGCCGGGCGGCACCCTGTTTGAGATTGCCATCCGCCATTCGTCACCGGAAGCGTACATGGCCAGGCTGCTTGACCTTGGTTTCAACGCGGTGGAGATTTCCGACGGAACCTTTCCGCTCTCTGACAACATGCGCCGTCGGGCAATCGCTGCTGCGGCAGACGCGGGGTTGACGGTATACACGGAATTTGGCAAAAAAGCAGCCCATTTCCGGGCGGAACGCGACGATCTGCTGCGCACGCTGGAACAGGATGTGCGCGCGGGCGCCAGCTACGTGATCGTGGAAGCGCGGGAGAGCGGAACAGTCGGCGTGTTTGACTGCGAAGGCATGGTGGATCACGCGTTTGTGCAGGAGATCGCCCAGGCGGCCGGGGACCTTGCCTGTCGGCTGATCTGGGAGGCGCCGCACAAGGAACAGCAGGTGGCCTTGATCCGCACCCTGGGGTGTGACGTCAATTTGGGAAACGTCGCCTATACAGACATCCTCGCCGTGGAGACCCTGCGCCGGGGCTTGCGGGCGGATACGGCGGCTTTGCTGGAGGGAAGGAGGATCGCTCCATGAGAATAGCGGTGGTGCCGACCGTGGAGGAGATACGTTTTGATCAAATCAGCAACCGCGTCGTCGTGGTGATCGACGTGCTGCGTGCCTCCAGCACGATCGTCACCGCTTTAGGCAGCGGATTTCAAGAGGTCCTCCCGGTGGAGACGATCGGCCAGGCCCACGCGCTGCGCTCGGCCGAAAGCGTTCTTGCCGGTGAACGGCACTGCCGCAAGATCGCCGATTTCGACTGCAACAATTCGCCGACCGAGCTGGCCCGACAGACCAGTGTCGGACGGCAGTTGGTTCTCACCACGACCAACGGCACTCGCGCGATTCAAAAAGCCGAGCGGGCCCAGGTTCTTGTCATCGGCTGTTTTTTGAATGCCACCTCCTGTATCCGGTACGCCCTGTCGCACAAACTGGACATCACGCTGTACTGTGCCGGCACTCGCTCCGAGTTCGCCCTGGAGGACGGACTGGCGGCCGGCCTGATGATCCACACAGCACAACAAATGCGCCCCCACATCCAGGTGTGTGACCTGGGGGAGGCGCTGAAAGCGAGCTATCTGTACGTATGCGACCGGCTGGAAGAGGTGATGGCTCGCACCACCACGGGCAAACGGCTGACCCAGCACCACTGCGAGGAAGACATCCGCTTCTGCTCCCAGATCGACCGCTACCAGTTGGTTCCGGTGGTGAAGGATCGACGCATACTCCCAACCCTTGTCTCATAAAGTGTAAGCAGAACAGGGACAGGGGTTTTGATGCCGATGATGCCAGGAGAAGTGATGCTTGTCATCCTGATCGTGATCGGGCTGCTCGGACGATCGCCGATCATCGCCACAGCCGCCAGCATCCTGCTGGTGTTAAAACTGACCGCACTGGAGCGATTTTTTCCCGCCGTCGAACGGCGCGGGCTGGAACTGGGCCTGTTGTTTTTGACCATCTCCGTGCTGGTGCCGTTCGCCAACGAAAAGATTTCCTGGCGGGATGTAACGCCGTTGTTTACGACAGTGATGGGCCTGCTCGCCATGGCAGGCGGCGCCATCGCCACGTGGATGAACGGAAAGGGGCTTGACCTGCTGCGCGCCGAGCCGCACATCATCGTCGGTCTGGTGATCGGCTCCATTTTTGGCATCGTCTTTTTGCGCGGCATCCCTGTCGGGCCCTTGATGGCGGCGGGCATCACCGCATTTGTTCTCAAGCTGTGTGAGTGGTTTGGCGGACGGACGTAACCGTCCGCTCAGTGTGTTGACAATCCGGCAAAGAAAAAAGGCTGTACCCTGTTTGGGTACAGCCTTACGTGCAAACATCCGCGTTTATGCGCGGGAAACGTATTGTTCCGTGCGCGTGTCGATGATCAGCTTGTCGCCTTCTTCTACGAACAGCGGCACGTTGACCACAAAGCCGGTTTCCAGCGTTGCCTTTTTCGTCACGTTGGACGCAGTGTCGCCTTTTACGCCCGGCTCGCACTCGGTCACTACCAATTCAACCGTGTTCGGCAGTTGAATACCGATGGTCTCACCGTTGTACTGCATGATCTGTACGTTCATGTTTTCCTTGAGGAATTTCAGTTCGCGCTCAATTTGCTGACGCGTGAACGTGATCTGCTCGTACGTCTCGGTATTCATGAAGGTGTACTCGTCACCGCTGTTGTACAGGTACTGCATTGTCGATGTTTCAATGCGGGCCGGGTTCACCTTTTCACCGCCACGGAACGTCATTTCCGTGATGTTGCCGTTGCGCAGGTTGCGCAGCTTGGAACGAACGAAAGCTGCACCTTTCCCGGGCTTTACGTGTTGGAATTCGATTACCTGATAAATGTTGCCATCTACTTCGATGGTCAAACCAGTACGAAAGTCGTTCACAGAAATCATGGTAGTCCTCCCAATCAACGAATAACACAACTAGTATAAATTAGACCGGCAAAATGAGCAACTCTTTCGTCGAGGTTGTCAGTACCTCGTGGCCGTCCGCGGTGATCAGCACGTCGTCCTCGATGCGCACCCCGCCAAGGCCGCTGATGTAGATGCCCGGCTCCATCGTGACCAGCATGCCCGGTTCCAGCACGAAGGGACTCACCGTCGACAGATTGGGCAGCTCATGCACTTCCACGCCCAGGCCGTGACCCGCGCTGTGTCCGTACGCGTCTCCGTAGCCCGCGGCAGTGATGATCTCGCGCGTGACAGCATCCGCTTCCTTGCCGGTCACACCCGGTTTCAAGGCCGCTACGCCGGCGATCTGGGCGCGCAGGACGATGTTGTAAATCTCCTTCAGCTTGGGGTCCGGTTCCCCGACGGACAAGGTGCGGGTGATGTCGGAGTTGTATCCTTTGTAGGCCGCACCGAAGTCCAGCGTGACCATTTCGCCCGCCTGGATGACCTTCTCGCTGGCTCGCCCGTGCGGCAGTGCCCCACGCACACCGGACGCCACGATGATGTCAAACGCAGCAGCTTCCGCACCGCGTTTGCGCATGAAAAACTCCAGCTCCAACGCCACGTCCACCTCGCGGACGCCTGGTTTGATGTAGCCCTGAATATGCTGGTACGCCTCGTCGGCGATGCGCACTGCTTCGCGGATGATCGCCAGCTCGGAGGGGTCCTTGTACATGCGCAGTTTTTCCATCAGACCGCTCGTCGGCACAAGCTCGACACCGTCAAACGCCTTGCTCCATTCCTGATAGGTGCCATACGACACGCTGCTCTCAAAGGCAAGCCGCTTTACGCCCGCTTCCTTCAGCACGCGGGCGATCGCTTCCACCGGTTTGCGTTCGTTGTTGACCACACGAAAATGGGGCGCCTGCTCCTGCGCCTGCTCGATGTAGCGGAAGTCAGTGACGAGAAATGCCTCTTTTTCCGTCACGATCACCCAGCCGGTGGAGCCGGTAAAGCCGCTCAAGTAAAACCGGTTTTCCTTCTTTTCCGTAATCAGCGCATCTGCGCCGAGCTGCGACAAGGCGTCGCGAAGTCTCACAAGCCGTTGTTCCATGACCCTCTCCCCTTTGATTTTTTGTTCTTCCGTGCCTTTATCCCTGCGTCAGTTTGCGGACCAGTGCGCGCAGCGCCCATTCGTATCCGTCCGTTCCCAGTCCGACCACCTGTCCCAGCACGACCGGCGCGATGACAGACTGATGGCGGAACGGCTCGCGAGCGTGAACGTTGGAAATATGTACCTCGATCGTCGGCAGCGCCACCCCTGCCAGCGCGTCCCGCAGTGCGTAGCTGTAATGGGTGAAGGCGCCGGGATTGATCACGATGCCGTCGTGCACCCCTTTGGCCCGGTGAATGGCGTCGATCAAGACGCCTTCATGGTTGGACTGACAGTGTTCCAGCCTGCCGCCCAGTTCCTCCATCACTTTTTCCAGCCGAGCAAGCACGTCGTCCAGCGTCTCGCTTCCGTACACGTCAGGTTCCCGCTTCCCCAGGAGGTTGAGGTTCGGGCCGTTCAGCAGCAGGACGGATACCATCGTCCATTCCTCCCCGTGTGAGATTCAGTTGAACATCTTTTTGTAAAAAGATTTTTACTAGAGAAATATTTTACCACACAGAGGAAGGGCTTGAACAGCATCAGGCTTTGTCTGATTGCTCCAGCGAGATCGACATCCCGGCAAACAGGCCGAATGACAGATACCAGGCCAGTTCGGTGCTGAGCGTCGCTTGATTCCAATTGCCGATGCGAAAGAAGTACCCTGCCACGGCAAAAAGGATCAGGCCGTACAGCAACCCGAACCACCACAAGCGGATTTTGCCGAACACTAGCGAATACAAGAAGACGGCCACGATCGTCTCCACGAGCAGCATCAGCGCCCCCAGTCCGACGCCCGCCCAGGAGTTTGCCCTCACCATGCCGAGAATCGGCCGGGCGAACGCTTCCACGCCGTATGGTGTGAAGTTCAGATAATGGGCGGCAGCGCGGATCAGCCCCCACACAACCGTCCCCCAGAAAGCCACTTCTCCCACCTTGGCGAGCGCCAGCGCTTTTGCACTGCCCTGCTGCCCGGCCGACAAGCCTGCCGTGCCCTGCTGTTCCGCCTTTTGTGTCCTGGTTGCGTCCATGTGCATCACCTCAGGTGTAGTATGCGCCGCAGTTCCGGTTTTCACTAATTGTTGACAATTGAATGGCAGCGTGTGAACTGCTTATAGCCTGCGCGTGCCGTTTCCGGTACAATATGTGGTAAGGAAGGTGATAGGATTGGCGCAGCAAAACGTACCCAGTTACGGCGGGCAGGCCGTCATCGAAGGCGTCATGTTTGGCGGCAAACGAGTGACCGTCACTGCCATCCGCAGGAAAAATCAGGAAATCGAGTATTACGAAGCTCCGCGTTCGGAATATAAATGGGCAAACAGCTTGAAAAAAATCCCCTTTGTCCGCGGTATCGTCGGCTTGATCGAAGCCAGCGCAAACGGAGCCAAACATCTGAATTTCGCTACCGAACGGTACAGCATGGAATCGGACGACGACGTGGACTCAGGACCGTCCAAGCTGCAAATGGTGCTCGGCGTAGCCGTGGTCGGGGTGCTATCGTTCTTGTTCGGCAAGTTTGCCTTCACGCTGGTGCCGGTCTTTCTCGCCCAGTTTTTGCTCGGACAGTGGGTGCCGGCGGGGATTCCCCAAAACCTGGCGGAAGGTGTGATCAAACTCCTGCTTTTGCTCGGCTACATTACAGCGATCGCGCAGGCACCGATCATCAAACGTCTGTTTCAATACCACGGAGCCGAACACAAGGTGATTAACGCGTTTGAATCCGGGGTAGAATTGACAGTAGAGAATGTGCAAAAATTTTCCACCCTGCACTACCGCTGCGGCAGCAGCTTTCTGATCTTTACGGTGATCGTCGGGGTCATCATCTACTCGCTGTTCACCTACGAAACACTGTGGGATCGCGTGGTGCAGCGCATCGTACTCCTGCCTCTGGTAATCGGGGTATCGTACGAAGTTCTGCAGTGGACCAACAAATGGCGCGATACACCGATCCTCCGCTATTTGGGTTACCCAGGACTGTGGCTGCAAAAAATCACGACCCGCGAACCGGACGACAGCCAGGTGGAAGTGGCGATCGCCGCGTTTCTCAAAATGCGGGAACGGGATCAGGTCGCAGGCAAAGAGCGACTCATCTCCGCCGGATAACGTTGAGGCATATAGAATACCATTGAGGTGAAGCCCTATGTTACGCCACATCCCCCCTATCATCGTCGCGTTGCTGCTGTTGGCCGCCTACGGCTTTCTGAGGCAGGTCATCGACAATCCTGTCGGCACCTTGATCGTGATCGGCTTGTCCGTGCTGCTGTTTGTGGCAGTGCGAAACTACCTGCGAAGCGGCTCGGTTTTCTCCTCTGCCTACCGGCACAAACAGCCGAAGCCTAAAACCGCACCGCGCCCGACGATGAAAAAGTCGTCGCCGGCAAGCCGCAAAAACCACCCGTTCCGTGTGATCGAAGGAGCCAAAAGCAGGGCAAAGAACAAGCAGAACGAGAGCGACCCAAAGAACCACATCTCGCAGTAACATCAGGCAAAACACTTCTACCCGATTCGTATTCCGTCCGTTTATGCAAAACAGGCTGCCTATACGAGGCAGCCTGTTTTTTTGTTTGGTCCTGGCGGTATGCTGCGGAATACTTCGACGTACTGCTCGAAGTTCCATTTGGCCAGAAACTGGCGGGCCGCCTCTTCCCCCGAACGTATCAGGGCTGCGCGCAGCTCGGGAGGAAGGCCGAAATGCGTGGTCCGCACCCCCAGCGTCGGAATGAAGATCGTCCGTACTGCCTGCGCCCGCTCCACATACAGCCGGTCGTGGGCGTCCAGCATCGTGGTGATCAGGCTGCGGGTAAACGAAAAAAGGCCCCGAATCCGGTACGCTTCCCGCTCCACCCGTTTACTGTGCAGGCGAAACCCGATTGTCGGCCAGCGCGGCTTTCCGGGAACGTCAAACAGCCAGACCGGATAATTGCTCAGCAGCCCGCCGTCCACGATATAGTGCGGTTCCCCGTTTTGCTGCAACCGGACCGGCTGAAAGAAATACGGCAGCGAACACGACATGCGGACGGCCCGGGCGATCGGGAATTCCTCCGGGACGATGTCAAACTGGACGAGATCGTCCGGCAAAACCAGCATTTTTCCCGCCGTGATGTCGGACGCGATGATCCTGAGCTTGCCCGGAGGCAGATCCCCAAAGGTGCGTATGCCTTTTTTCCGCAGCAATTCGTCCATAAACCTTTCAATCCGGTTGGTCCGGTACATCCCCTGCCGCACGAACAATTCGTACAATGGACCGATGACCGGCAGCCGACCGAGGCCGCGCCGCTCGAGAAAATGCAGATAGTCCAGCCGCTCAAACACAGGCCTGAGCTCTCCGCTCTTGTAACCCGCCCCGAGCAGAGCGGCGACAAACGAGCCCGCCGACGTGCCGGCCAGGTTCTTCCACGTATAGCCGTGCTCCTCCATCACCTGCAGCGCTCCGATAAAGGCAATCCCTTTCACTCCGCCGCCCTCAAACACCGCGTCCGCCTGCATGCTCTCACCTTCCCTTCCCTCCTTATCAAATATAGGGAGGTGGCTTGTCGATTACGACAAAAAACGCAAGCCGGTCAGGCTTGCGTCAGTGCAGTTATTCTTCCTTTTGCTCGTCTTCCTGTCGGATACGGCGCAGCTCCTCAATACGCGACGGGTCGGCGTGAAAATACTGGACGAGATACTCCAGGCAGGTGATCGACTCCCAGCTGAGATGGTGCTCGATCCCTTCCACGTCCCGATAGATGTGCTCCTCGTCCACGCCGATGACGCGCATGAACTCTTCCAGCAGACTGTGACGATCCACCAGGCGCTTGCCGATTTTCTTGCCTTTTGGCGTCAGCACCAGGCCGCGGTATTTTTCATAGACCAGGTAGTTGTCTTTGTCCAGCTTCTGGACCATCTTGGTAACGGATGAGGGATGCACTTCCAACGCTTCCGCGATATCGGAGACACGGGCGTAACCTTTTTCTTCGATTAAAGTGTAAATGCGTTCCAAATAGTCTTCCATACTGGGAGTTGGCATGTGAATCCCTCGTTTCCACACGGTATTTCAGGCGGGATGAAAAACCTTGTGGCCAAGGCTTTTCAAACGCACGTAAAAACATAATACCGTGGAAAGCGCGACGGTTGCAAGAAAAACCTGCCTACTGCGGCTGTTTTTCCGCGTTCATCGCCCGCACGTACCGTACCAGTTCCCGGCCGAGCGTCTCCATGCGTTCCTGCAAACGCGGATCTTTCAGCGTCCCGTCCGGCGCAAAGGCGTCGTAGGCGCTGGGAATGCTCGGGCTGGACGGCAGAGGCCAGGCGTGCAGATTGCGCATGATCACCTGCAGGGTGTTTACCGTATTGGTCGCGCCCATGCTGCCTCCTGCCACGCCAAGAATGGCTACCTGCTTGTCGCGCAAATGGCGCCCTTCCAAAAAGTCGAGCGCGTTTTTCAAGGCGCCAGTGATGCTGCCGTGGTACTCCGGCGAACCAATCACCAGCCCGTCCGCTTCCGATACCTTTTGCACAAAACGATGCACCGTCTCCGGATACGTGGAGGCGTCATCGCGATTGTCGTAGACCGGCATCGGCCATTCGGCCAGGTGAATCAATTCCGTTTCCGCTCCCGCTTCCCGGGCGGCCTTCAACACGATCTCTACCGCCAGTTTGGTTGTTGACTGCGCGTTCATGCTGCCAGCAATGCCGACAATTTTCATCTTATTCACCTCAAATGGGGGAGTTGTCTAAAGTACCTTCATACAGTATATCCATATATTAATAGTTTGTAAACACATATGTATCATTAATCACACTGTTCTGAACAAGCCTCTGTGCCTCATACATTGGTACCAGTGCGACAGATTTCATGACGCATGAACGAATTTGGGTTCCACGCTGGGAAAAGGATGATGTGAATGGACAGAAGCGCATGGCGAATCGCCGTCCTGTTCGCTGGGGCTGCGCTCGGCGGTTCGTATTTCAGCGGTAATGAATGGCTGCGCTTTTTTGCCTATTTCGGCTCGTGGGGGACGATTGGCCTTGCTGCTGCCAGCATCGGACTGGGGTGGATCGGCTGCCGTGTGCTGGTCTCCTGTCATCGCCAGGGGGTGCGTACGCTCCACGATCTGCTTTTGCACTGGTTTGGCCCTACATTCGCTCCCACCTTCTCCGTGTTGATTCACCTCTCCCTCTTGGCTTACGCGGGAGCGACAGCAGGCATGCAGGCAATGCAGCACATGGCTGGTGCGTGGAGCTGGCTGTTTGTGCTCGCCCCCCTGCTCCTCGCCGTGGTGGTTGTCTCTCAGGGGTGGACGACGATCCTTAGGGGGACAGCCGCCTCACTTGCCGCCGGACTGCTAATGCTTGGGTTTGTGTTTGCCGAACAGCGCCACGTGCCGATTCCTTCGCTCGGATACCAATTCAACGCTCTGTGGCTGATCCAGGCCGTGCTGTACCTCTCCCTGCATTTACTGGTCTGTCTGGTCGTCGTCCTGCCGCTTGCCACCCGCGCGCCCCGCCAGAGCACGATACGTGCGGGCGTGTTGGCGGGCACACTGTTCTTTTTCTTCGCCTCCCTGCTGGGACAGGCGATCCTTTTGGCTCACTGGCACGACGTCCACTCCGCCGCCTTGCCGCTTGCGCACATTCTGGCTTCTCTCATGCCGTTTGCCGACCTGCTGCATCTGTTGTTGTCACTCGGACACGCCGGCCTCATCCTGGGCGCACTCGTTTACGCGATGGCCGTGCCCGTGGCGGTGCGCCACGATCTGCACATGGGGCCGCTGCTGCTGGCGATGCTGGCCGGGGCCGGTCTGTTTGCACTGCTGCCACTGGTAAGCGTCACGGCAGCCAATCTGGCCGCAAGCAGCGCCACGTACTGCGGACTGTTGCTGCTGGGGCGCCTGTTGTGGAAAGGCAGGAAACCACGTCCCAAACCGCCCGCGTGAGCACAACCCGCTGCATCATCAGGCCATGACGGGGAGGATGACATCGACCGTCGTTCCTTTGCCCGGTTCGCTGGAAATCACGATTTGGCCGCCGTGCTCCTGGATGATCCTGCGGCTGACCATCAGGCCAAGTCCGGTCCCCTTTTCCTTGGTGGTGTAAAAGGGCTCGCCCAGGCGCGGAATCTGTTCCGGGTCGATCCCGCCCCCCGTATCAATGATCCTGATTCGCACCTCGCCTTTGTCCAGCTCTTCCGCCTCCACCCGGAGGTGTCCCCCGTTTGGCATTGCTTCGATGGCATTTTTGCACAAATTGATGAAGACTTGCTTCAACTGGTTTTCTTCACAGGTGATGAGCGGCAAATTCTCCGAGATTCGGGTGTGAATCTGGATGTTGTTTAAGATGGCCTGGCTGTCCAGGAGTGAGAGAACGTTTTTCAGGATGCCGCCCACTTCCCGCTGCTGATACTTGACCGCCTGCGGCTTGGCCAACAGCAAGAGTTCGCTGACGATCAAGTTGATCCGATCCAGTTCGGAGAGCATGATCCCGCAGTACCGATTGGCTTCAGCGGACGACTGCATTAATTGGATAAAGCCGCGCAGCGCAGTCAATGGGTTGCGGATCTCGTGGGCGATTCCCGCCGCCAGCTGCCCGACGGCAGAAAGCATGTCCGACTGGCGGAGCAGTTCTTCCGCCCGCTTTTTCTCCGTAATGTCGCGGGTGACGATCATAAAACTGATCACCCGTCCTGTCTCATCCACAATTGGTTTGCAGCGGGATTCCAGGTTGACCCAGTGGCCGCCGTTGTGCAGGAAGCGGAATTCGACCGAAGCCATTTCACCGGTTTGACCGATGCGCGCAATCGCCTGCCGGACAGATTTCTGGTCATCCGGATGCACCCGATCCATGAAGTCGTACACCTGATTGAACTGATCGAGCGGATACCCCAGAATCGACTCATGCGAAGGAGACATGTAGGTCACCGCACCGCTCCCCTCGTACACGCAGATCATGTCGGTCATGTTTTCGGCGATCAGCCGGTACTTTGCTTCGCTCACCCGCAGGCGATGCTCCACGCGCTTCTGTTCGGTAATGTCCCGCGCGCTGCCGACAATGCCGATCACTTTCCCCTCGCCGTCGTAGATCGGCGCCAATGAGAGGGACACGTGCAGGGGTTGGCCGTTTTTGTGAATGCGGACCGTTTCCAGCCCAATGATGCGCTTGCCATTCAGCACTTGTTGATGGTAGTAGTCGGCTTCTTCCTGCAAATGCGTGGGGATGAACGGCAGCGGCCGGTCGATCAATTCTTCTTCGCTGTAGCCAAAGATGATTTCTGACGCCTGGTTGATGCGCTTGATGCGGCCGTTGACGTCAATCACCGAGATGGCGTCGGGGGTTTGCTGCAGAATGGACTCCAGCAGTTCTTTCGTGGCCAGTCCGTCCATTTCCACCCGCTTCTGGTCGGTGATGTCCCGCCCCAGCATCAGGAGGGAGACTTTATGGGTCAGTGGATCCATGACCGGTACCTTTACCAGGTCGATAAAGCGTGTCGATCCGTCCGGCTGCTCAAACACTTCGACGCGACGGAACGGTTCTCCCGATCGAAAGACGAGTTCGTCGGTTTCCCGGCAGCTGAACAGACTTTGCCGGTAACGGTCCGTCACGCCCACCAGCTCCGGACTGGCTGAGCAATCGCCGACAAAGAATTTCCCGGCCGCTTGATTGACGTATAAAAGATCGCCCGTTTTGCTCTTGATGAACAGGAGGTCCGGGACGGCGTCGAAATAGCTGCGGAATCTGTGCTCCCGATAGCGGACTTCCTGTTCCAGTTGACGGACGCGCCGCAGCAGGTACAAGATCAAGAGGAAGGCCGCCACCTCCAACAACTCCAGGACACCGAACAGCAGTCTCCCATTGGCTTGGGAAGACCATACGGGCCAGTGTGCCACGGCGGTGACAACCGCCAGGGCGATTACCGCCAAGAACGAAGGATACAGCGCTTGGGATTGCTTCATATCAACCTCCGTAACAGATGTAACTGATGGACATCCCCGTATTGCGGTTGGGGATGTTATTTTATTCGGAAATTTCCGATAAATGACGCGAAACATTACGGTGACGCTGCTGTTCCGGATTGCCCACGACACGATCGCGGTAAACGCATTGCCGCACCAGCCACATCTCCCTTTGCCGGGAATCACTGATTCACACTCTGCACAAAGTGAGTGAATTTTTTTACATTCGCGAAAATTATACCTCTTTTATCAAAAATCGACCATTCCTTACCATTCGACAGATTTTGACAATTACTTCCGGAAGGCAACAAAACGCCCGCGTCTAGAAAACCTGCGCGGGCACGGCAAACGTCTGTATTTCCCTTTTCCTATCAATCCTCATCACTTGGGAGCGGGTCGGCCCGCCGGATACGCCGGGGTGTGTTCATCGGCAATCTCGCGCACGGCGGCCAGGACGATTTGCGCCGTACGGCTGAGCTGCTCCCGACTGATTCTGTCCACGGTGTCCTGCGAGAGCTCCCTCTTTCTGTCAGCGGGTACTGGAGCGACTAGCACGGCGGCGGGAATCCCGGCGCGGGCAAACACGGTCGCTTCTCCCCCTATGCCAGCCTCGCCAGGTCGAGCGGCGGAAAAAACGGCCCCCGCCTGCTCTGCCAGATCGGCGGGCAGATTTCGCAGTCCGTCCGCTGTAACCGCCGTCAATTCCCCCGCGTCCGCACTGCCGACGCCATTGAGGCAGAACGCAGCGACGATCTGCTGCTTCTCGGCTTCGGACAAGGAGCGCACGTAGGCATCAGCCCCCCGCGCCCCGTCGTAAGCCGCTCCCAGACTGACGAAACGCACTTCCGTGTCAACCTGCTGACTGGCCAGAAGGCGGGCTGTCTCCAGCAGCACGGCCGCGCCGGACGCTCCCTCGTTGGCCCCCGGCGACGCGGGCGGAGAATCGTGGCGTGCGGTCACCAGTACCGTTTGACCTGTGTTTGCCCCCTTTGGCTTTCGCGCCGCGATCAGATTGTACGACGTGCGTCGGGTGGAGACACCGCCGATTACGTTCAGCTCAGCGGACACCTTTCCCTTTTCCAGCAGACGCTGACGCAGGAGTTCCCCTTCCGTTCGCGGGAGCAGCACGGCAGGTACGGCCATGTCGAGCGGTTCTTCCAGCGGTTCGTCCCATGCTCCGTCGTCGTCGTTGACGAGAATGACTCCCGCCGCCTGGACGGCCGCCGCGTTGCGCACCTTTTCCCCCAAGGGAATCTCTCCCCGCTGGATCAGGACGATCTTCCCTTCCGCCTGTATGCGGCTCATCTCCGCCGCCGTGCCTCTCCCGGCGTCAATGATCTCGGCTGCCGCCCTGCCGTTTGGTCCATGTGTCAAGGCGGTCACGTTCCACATGCGGTCGGGCCAGCCATCCGTGCGCAAGGAGAGCTGGGTCGGCTGGCTGTACACGTAATAGAAAAACGGCTGCAGCTTGGTCTCGTACCCGTACATGCGAAGCTGCTCTTCCACATAGACGAGGGCGGCAAACTCCGATTCCGTCGCCGCCGCCCGCGGCTGACGGGACAGGCGCTCTACGTGATCGTACAGACTGTCGGCGTCGATCTGTTCCTGCACTCCGGCCGCCGCCCCTGCCGGCAGCGGCAAATGTAAACTCATGACCAGCATGGCGCACAACGTCCATCTGCAATACGCCCTCATGGCATGCTCCTTTCGCAAGGCGTTTGTTTTTATTATGGGCAGGGGCTGTCGCCAGCGTCTAGTCAGAATAGTTTGTCAAATACGGGCACACAGCGTCATAGAGCGACAGCATTTGTGGCCCATCCGTAAAATCAAATTGACCCTTGTCCCCCGGTTTGGTAAGGTGGAAGGAGAATCCATCTACTGCTCGACGCGGATTTTTGCCTGTCCGCCGCCGGGGCTGCATATTTGTCGGATGGTTTTTTGCAAACAAAAAATGTCATAATTTTTGCGTAATCATGAAGGAGGATTTCGCCATGCTGTATGTGGATGGCAAGTGGGTCGAGGCTGACGAACTGGCCGTACACCCGGAAGACCGCGGCTACAACTTTGGTGACGGGATCTATGAGGTGGTCCGGATTTACAAAGGGAAAATGTATCAGTGGGACGCCCATCTGACCCGTCTGTTCCGCAGCGCGCGGGAAATCAAGCTGGACCTGCCCTGGACGGCGGCAGAACTGAAAGATATTGCTCAGCAGCTGATCGTCAAAAACAACCTGACGACGGACGATGACGCCATCCTCTACCTGCAGGTGACGCGCGGCGTCGCTCCTCGCCTGCACGATATCCCGAGCGGCATCCGACCGGTCATCATGGGATTTGTCCGGCGCAAGGAACGCCCGCTGGCCGATCAGAAAAAGGGACTGACCGCCCAGCTGGTGGAAGACATCCGCTGGCTCCGCTGCGACATCAAGACGCTGAACCTGCTGGGAGCCGTGCTGGTCAAGCAGTACGCCAAGGAGGCCGGCGCCCAGGAGTCGATCTTGCACCGCAACGGCATCATTACCGAGTGCAGCGCCTCCAACCTGTTTGCAGTCAAGGACAACGCCCTGTACACCCACCCCGCCGACAATCTGGTTCTGCACGGCATCACCCGGCAAACCGTCATCGACCTGGCAAAGGCAAACGGCATTCCGGTGCATGAGGAGGCGTTTGACATCCAGTTCCTCAAGCAGGCGGATGAGCTGTTCCTCTCCAGCACGACGGCGGAAGTGATGCCCATTGTCGCCGTGGACGGCCAACCGGTTGGCAGCGGCCAGGTAGGCCCGATGGTGCAAAAACTGCAGCAGCTGTTCGAGCAGCACATCTATTCCGAGGTGCTCGTGTAATACACTGAAACACATCCTGCTTTCCAATCTACGCAAGTGAAGCGGCTATCCGTATCGGGTAGCCGCTGCTTTTTACTGCTCATTTGACAGCCTCGTTCACGTTTTGGGGGCGCATCCGCAGCCGCAATCCCCAACTCAACAACGCAAACAGCACTCCCAGCAGTCCAAAAACGACGACAGCTTCCATTTTCGCCAGCAGCCATCCCGATACGACAGGTCCGGCGGCCATTCCCATGTACCGGATGAAGTTAAACAGTCCCATCGCACTGCCCCTGTTGTGCTCAAATTCATTTGCCATCATTGTCGAGTACAAAGGAGTTATGACCCCTACACAGATCCCGTACATTACCAGAGCCGTAAACATCCCGATTAACGAAAATGAATGGGTAACAGCAAAAAGCAGAATGCTGCCTGCCGCTACGACGTGTCCGCCTGCACTCAGCGTCTTGAGCGGAATTCGGGCTTGCAGGTAGGTAAAGATCGCGCTTCCCACCATCGTGCTTAGCGCCAGCGGCAGATAAAGCAGCCCTACCAATTTCAGGCTTGCATGATAGTGATCCGTCAGCAAGACAGGCAGGTATACGATCACGGCGAAATACACGAAGAAAAACAGGAAACTCAAGATCAGTATCGAGCTCCCCGTCCTGTTTGTGAAAATGCCGCCATAGTGATTCAAAAGCCCGCCTTTCCTGACAGATTGTTTCCCTTCCGGAGTATCTTTCGGGAAAAACAGCTGATGGGCCACCAGGAGAATGGCGGAAGCGATTGCGAGAAACCAGAAAATTCCGGGATAGCCATGCCAGTCTCCCATCCATCCTCCCAGTACCGGGGCTACTGCAGGCGCAACAGACAGCAGCATTTGATACGTCCCCATCGCTTTTCCGCGTTGGCTTCCCTGAAACAACCTGCCAATGGTCGCTGCGGCAACAAGCGGGAGAGCAGCAGTTCCTGCCGCTTGCAGAACCCTGAACAGCAAAAACACTGAAAACTGATTGGTGACAGCGCACCCGATGCTGGAAACGACAGTCAACAGGATGGCCGGGATCAGCACAAATCGGGCCCCTTTCCGATCTACGAGCGGTCCGAGAACCATTTGCATGATCGCGGTAACGAAAATAAACAGCGATACCGACAAATTCACCAGGTTCATGGAGACGTGAAACGAGTCCCTGATCAGGGGAATGATCGGCGAGTAAATATTTTGGTTTAACGATGCAAAGAAGGCGCTGATACAAACCAGATACAAAATGAACGCGGCATTACCGTTAGCGCTCTTCACGGAGGGTCCCCTGCCTTTCCGCCAGTTCCTCCTTGATTTGCATGGTCAGTTCTCGGAGGAATTTGAGAATGGCATGCCGCTCCATCTCAGTAAAGCGGTCAAGAAACTGGTAGAACTGCTGTTCTTTCCGCTTGTGTATCGCTTCGTGCATCTCAAACACTTGCCGTCCTTTTGGCGTCAACCGAAAATACACTTCCTTCTTGTTGTCCGTGAGTTGGAAGCGTTTAATCAGGTCTGCTTCCAGCAATTTTGCCGTGATTTTGGTAATGTTTGCTTTGGACAAGTTCATTTTCTTGGCAATGGCACTGTTGTTGATCGGTTCATGCTGCCCGATACAGTCAATGACGTGAATGCTCGTCATATTTCGGGGCAAGAGTTTTCCCTGTTCACCCGTCGCCTGGTTCAAAAACTCCTGAATGTCGGTATCCGCCTTTTGTTCGTTCAGGTGCAGCAGCTTCATATACTGGTCATAAATCAGCTCGTGTGTCAGATCAGACATTGTTCCTGCACTCCCTTCGGATTTATCGTGCACATTTCTCACACAAAATTGTTAACCAGTAAACGATTTTATTTTATCCTCGGCCGTAAAATAATGTCAATGATCATTGTTGATAAGTTTTCGCAAATAATTTACATGTTAATAAAAGATTTCTGTCCTCACGAGCATGAAAAAAAGCTCTCAGGAGCCGGTGGTTTGGCCCCTGAGAGCTTGTCTAATCCGTATTCGTCCATTTGTCTGCCTGATTTCCTCCGACGAAAAACCTGTCCGTCAGCGGCGGAAGTTCCACTCGTCCGAAGCGTAGCGGGTACGAACCAATTCATCGGCCAAAGCCAATTCTTCAGCCGTCAGTTCTCCCGGTACCAACTCCACCTCCAGACCGGAAGCGAAGCCGTCGCGGAAGGCATGCACAGCCTCTTGCAGGCTGATCGGCCGGGGGCTTACCTCGTTGATCGTCACTGCCTTTTGCCGGAAGCTCTCCATCATGCGCTGTTTCACGCGCTCGGACGGGAAGTTGAGCAGCGAAAAGAGCAGCTCGACGTCCATCTCCAGGAGAATCGAACCGTGCTGCAGGATCACGCCTTTTTGCCGCGTCTGGGCGCTGCCCGCCACCTTTTTGCCCTCCACCACCAGTTCGTACCAGGAGGGGGAATCAAAGCAGGCTGACGAGCCGGGCGAGCTGTACTTTTCCTTTTCCTCCTCGGTGGCCAGCGAGACCATTTCCGCGTGCAGGCCGAGCCGCTGAAATCCGTGCAGCAGCCCCATGCTGATCACCTTGTACGCCTCCGTCACGCCGGACGGCATTTTCGGATGGCTTTCCGAAACGACGACGCTGTAGGTCAACTCCTGATCGTGCAAGACGGCCCGTCCCCCGGTGGGACGGCGGACAAAGCCCAGCCCTCGCTCACGCAGCGCCTCCAGGTTGATTTCCTTGGCCGCCTTTTGAAAGTAGCCGATCGACAGGGTCGCCGGATTCCATGTGTAAAATCGGACGGTCGGCGGTACCTTTCCTTCGCTGTGCAGATGCAAAATCGCCTCGTCGACAGCCATGTTCATGGCCGGTGACATGGCTTCCGTGACGAGAAAACGCCATTGTTCCATAGTTCGACCTCCTCTTGCCCCATCCATTGTACGCCGCCGGCAGCCGGGACGGCAAGAGACGGACGATTCCATTGCACACGTGGACGCGCCTGTCCCTTATCGTTTCTTCCCCCACGTCACCGTAAGTTCTCCTCCCATCTTACCACATCATCCAGTCCGCCTGGCGTCGTCACCACCTGTAAAAGTGTCGAAAAGAGGCACTAAGCCGCCGCTCGGAGAATCGCGTAAACAAACAAAAAAGCCGGGCAACCCACCCGGCGCACATGATCCACGTATCGAGGCAGCCATTTTTACGTGACGACAGCCCATGCAAAGCGCACGTGACAGCTCGCCTGATAACCGTCCGTTCGGTTCTGGAAGTATCGTTCCTGGATATCGGCCGAGCTTGCGTTTTCATGCAGACGCAGCCCCACACGTTCCAACTCGACAGCCAGCGTCGACGGGTCGAGGGCCGTTTTCATCGGCTCACCGATCTTGCTTAGCTCCTCCCGCATCTCTTTATCGTGCGGCGCGCCTTCTTCCGGCACAAAGTAATCGAAAATCACTGCACTGCCCGCAGGGGCTATCTCGGCAATGGAACGAAGCGTTGCGAACACTTCGTCGCGCGTCAGGTACATGGTGACTCCCAGCCAGCTAAAAAAGCTCTTCGTCTGCACATCGTACGCCGTACGCTTCAGTGCATCAGCCAGGCGTTCCTTTGTGAAATCCACAGGCACAAAGTGGAGATGTGACGGGGTCTCCCATTTCAATTCAGCCAGCCGATCGCGTTTGAAGGCTTGCGTGGCCGGGTGGTCTGCTTCAAATACCTGCAGTTGACGCAGAAGATCGGGACGGCGGAACGCAAACGTATCCAACCCGGCCCCGAGTATGACATACTGCCCGATCCCTTGTTGTACCGCGAGCTCAAGGTTGTCTTCCGCATATCGCGAGCGGCTGAGAACATGAGACAGTCCCATCGCCTGCAGGAACGGCCGCAGAGCGTCAGCCGCCTGACCGGAGCGTGCCAGGCCGGCTTCCGGGACGGGAATCTGAAGGGCACTGGCCAATCCTTGTTCAATCAGCACACGTCTTTCCTCTGGTATCAGCTCGAAGGCGAGAAAATCATCAAAAATTTTCGGGGTGTCATTCATGGCATGGTAGGCGCGCATGTAGGCGGTCATGATCGCGGTCAGACTGACGTGGTTTTCTTGCAAGGTTATCTCCTCCTTTGTACTGCCGATCTTACAAGGAATGGAAAGACGGCGTGTACAAAGAAGTATACACAGACCAGCAAATTGTTTCAATCGTTAATTTTTAATCATATCATAAAAATTAATTTTTGTCAAGGGGTTAGGTCTCCAGCTGTGATGTTCGCAGATGTTCGCAATCTGTCGGGAGTCTTCCTGCTCGCAATCCGTATGTGGACAACGCAAAAACCGCCCGAAAAAAACGGGCGGTTTCAATCGGTTATGCTTGTTCCGGCTGGTAACGGAGGATCGGCTTGCGTGCTGCCGTCGCTTCGTCGAGGCGCTTGACCACCGTGGTGTGCGGCGCTTCCTGAACGATTTCCGGGTTTTCTTCGCACTCGCGGGCGATTCTCAGCATGACCTCGATAAACTCATCGAGCGTTTCTTTTGTCTCCGTCTCCGTCGGCTCGATCATCAGACATTCGTCGACGATCAGCGGGAAGTAGATCGTCGGCGGGTGGTAGCCAAAGTCAAGCAGACGCTTGGCGATGTCCAACGTACGGACGCCCAGTTTTTTCTGGCGGACGCCGGAGAGGACAAATTCGTGCTTGCAGACGCGGTCGTACGGCAGCTCGTAGGCCGACGCCAGCTTTCTCATCATGTAGTTGGCGTTCAGCACGGCGTTTTGCGAGACTTGCAGCAGCCCTTCCGGCCCCATCGTGCGGATGTAGGCGTAGGCGCGGACCAGGATGCCAAAGTTGCCGTGGTAGCCTTTTACGCGGCCGATGGACTGGGGACGGTCGTTGTCCCAGTAGTACGTGCCGTCTGCTTTTTTGCCCACGATCGGGGCTGGCAAAAACGGCTCCAGAATTTTTTTCACCCCGACTGGACCGGCACCAGGACCGCCGCCGCCGTGCGGACCGGTAAAGGTTTTGTGCAGGTTGAGGTGGACGACGTCAAAGCCCATGTCGCCCGGCCGGGCAATGCCCAGGATCGCGTTGGCATTGGCCCCGTCGTAGTACAACAGACCGCCCGCTTCGTGGACAATCCGCGCCATTTCCACGATATCTTCCTCAAACAGGCCGAGCGTGTTGGGGTTGGTCAGCATCAGCGCCGCCGTGTCCGGACCGACTGCCTGGCGCAGCGCTTCAATATCCACCAGGCCGCGCTCGTCGGACGGAATCGTCACGGTTTGCAGGCCAGCGACCGCTGCGGAAGCCGGGTTGGTGCCGTGGGCGGAGTTGGGCACGATCACTTTCGTGCGCTGATGGTCACCGCGGCTCTCGTGGTACGCGCGAATCATCATCAGCCCGGTCCACTCGCCGGCCGCTCCCGCTGCGGGCTGCAGCGTCACCGCATCCATCCCGGTGATTTCCGCCAGGTCGTTCTGCAGGTTGTACATCAGCTCCAGAGCACCCTGGACGCTTTCTTCCGGCTGATAGGGATGGGTTTGAGCGAAGCCCGGATAGCGGGCCACATCTTCGTTGATTTTCGGATTGTATTTCATCGTGCACGATCCGAGCGGGTAGAAGCCGTTGTCCACCCCGTGATTGCGGCGGGACAGTTCGGTGTAGTGACGCACGAGCTGCAGTTCGGACACCTCCGGCAGTTCGGTTGGCGTCTCGCGGATCAGATGCTTGGGCAGCAGCGCGGCCACGTCGACTTCCGGCACGTCCAGCGCCGGCAGGTTGTAGCTCACGCGGCCTGGTTTGCTCAATTCAAAAATGAGTGCTTTGTCCTTGTCGTTATGCACGTGTGATCGCCTCCAGTTCCTGCACCAGCGTGTCGATTTCGTCTTTCGTCCTCAGCTCCGTGACAGCGAGCAGCATGTGGCCGGACAGTTCCGAATAGGCAAGTCCAAGATCGTACCCGCCGATGATGCCCTTCGCGAGCAGCGCCTTGTTCACCTCTGCGACCGGCTTGGACAGCTCCACCGCAAATTCGTTGAACACCGGTGCTCCGAAGGTAATCCGGAATCCCTTTGCCTGCAGCGCCTGTTTAGCGTAGTGAGCTTTTTGCAGGTTCATCATCGCCATCTCCTGCACGCCCTGCTTGCCCAGTGCCGACAGCGTGATCGACGCAGCCAGCGCCATGAGCGCCTGGTTGGAGCAGATGTTGGAGGTTGCCTTTTCGCGGCGGATGTGCTGTTCCCGCGCCTGCAGGGTCAGGACAAACCCGCGTTTGCCGTTTTCATCCTTCGTCTGGCCGACGATGCGTCCCGGCATTTTACGCATCAGCTTGGACGTGGTGGCAAAGTAGCCGCAGTGCGGTCCGCCGAACGAAGCCGGGATGCCAAACGGCTGCATGTCGCCGATGACGATGTCGGCTCCCAGCTTGCCTGGAGCTTCCAGTACACCGAGGGAGAGCGGGTTGGCAGAAACGACCAGCAGCGCCCCTTTTTCGTGCGCAATCGGTTCGACCGCCGCCAGGTCTTCCACGGCGCCAAAGAAATTGGGGTACTGCACGATGACTGCGGCAGTCTGGTCGTCAACCAGCGCTTTCAGTTCGGCAAGATCGGTCACGCCGTCGCCGGTGAAGCCCGCTTCGACCAGCTCCACGCCTTGTCCGTAGGCGTACGTTTTCAGCACGCTGCGCGCCTCCGGGTGTACGGCACGGGAGACGACCACCTTTTTTCTGCCGGTGTGGCCAGCCGCCATCATCGCTGCTTCGGCGAGCGCGGTGACACCGTCGTACATGGAAGAGTTGGCCACCTCCATCCCGGTCAGCTCGCACACCATCGTCTGATATTCAAAGATGGCCTGCAGCTCCCCCTGGCTGATCTCCGGCTGGTATGGCGTGTAGGCGGTGAAAAACTCGCCGCGCAGCAGCATGTGGTTGACGACGCTGGGGATGTAATGCTCGTACACGCCGGCACCCAGGAAGTTGACGTGGGTGCTGAAGTTGACGTTCTTGCTGGACAGCCCTTGGAAGTAGCGGACCAGTTCCGGTTCAGAGAGCGCTTCCGGGATGTTCAGATTCCCTTTGAAACGCACCTCTTCCGGGATGTCGGCAAACAGTTCATCCACGCTGGAAATGCCCAGCGCTTCCATCATTTCGCGCTTGTCCTGATCAGTCTGCGGCAGGTAACGGTATTTCACGTGCGAGGTCCTCCTTTTCCACGCTTGCGATTCTTACGTCAGTTTTTCGGCCGTTTGTAGAAGGGCGTGGCCACGACTTCCGCCTTGAGGCGTTTGCCGCGTATCTCCACATCCAGCTTCGTGCCGATGGCAGCGAATTCCGCTTTGACCAAAGCCAACCCAACGTTCTTTTTCAGCGTCGGGGACTGGGTCCCGGTCGTCACTTCCCCCACCTGTTGGTCGTCGACAAACACCGGATAATGCGTGCGGGGGATGCCGCGGTCGATCATTTCGATCCCGACCAGTTTGCGGGGCGCTCCCTGTTCTTTCTGCGCCTTTAAAACTTCCTGGCCGATAAACGGCACGTCTTTGTCCACCTTGACGGCAAATCCGACACCAGCCTCGATCGGCGTAATATCCTTGCTCAGTTCCTGACCGTAGAGCGGCAGCCTTGCCTCGAAGCGGAGCGTGTCGCGCGCCCCCAGTCCGCACGGCACCAGGCCGTCCGCTGCGCCTGTCTCGAGTAGTTTCTCCCATACCTGGATGGCGTGAGCAGCGTCCAGGTAAATCTCGAAGCCGTCTTCACCCGTGTACCCGCTGCGGGAGACGAGCGCGGGCACACCGTCAATCAGCACATCCCGTTCAAAGCGGAAGAAGCCGATCTGCGACAGGTCGACGGGCGTCAGCCGCTGCAGGATGGACTCCGCCAGCGGCCCCTGCAGGGCAATCTGGGCTGTTTGCGGAGAAATGTTTTCGATCGTGACGCCGTCGATCAGATGCTGGGAAAGCCAGTCATAGTCCTTGTCGATGTTGGCCGCGTTGATCACCAGCAGGTAGTGATCGTCGGCAAATTTGTACACCAGCAGATCATCCACCGTTCCGCCGTCCGGATAGCACATCAAGCTGTACTGCGCCTGGCCCGGCACCAGTTTGGAGACGTCGTTGGTGGTCACGCGCTGCAGGAATTCCAGCGCCCGCTCCCCTTTTACCTCCACTTCCCCCATGTGGGATACGTCGAACAATCCTGCCTTCGTCCGCACCGCTTCGTGCTCCTGAGTGATGCTGGAAAACTGAACCGGCAGCTCCCAGCCGCCGAAGTCGATGGTTTTCGCCCCGTACTTCTCGTAAATCGGGAAGAGCGGCGTGCGTTTCAAAGTGGACATGAGGCACCTCCTGAACCGAATGAACTGTTTGTTGTAAAGCTGAACACAGCCGGCAAAGCCTCCGACGATCGCCCGGGCTCTTTGCCGCAAACCGATTGGCCCCAAGCAACCCGGAGTCGCCTTGCGTCCGGAACGTGAGCGATCGTTCATAAGGACGCGTTCACGAACGCAAAAAAGGACAGAGCGGAAGAATCGGAAAACGCCAAAGAAGACGGCGCCCCCATGTCTCCCCTCTGTCCTTGGTACCTGAGAGTTACCTTGCCGAAGCGGGCCAACCGGCACAGCTGGCAAGTTTCCCCGTTGGTGGCTCTTGTCGAGCTCTCTCCAGAGATGCGTCAAGTAGAGGTACTTTTGCCTGAGAGATTCACCGTCGCCGGCTTGCTCCTTCGGCGCTGTCTAAAGACAGTCTCTCCCTTCTACTATCATTCGCGTTGGATGTTGGGCCATACATAACTTTTTCAATTGATTCCATACTAAACAACAAACCTACACGTTTATCCTACCACGAGCGTGCTTTTTTGAAAATATGCAAATTGACATTCAACTCACGATTTCGTTAACAATTTTTTCTCGAGGACAAATATTGTTAACAATTAGCGCATGACTTATATGATAAATGGCATCCTTTAGTAATGAGGTGCAAAAATGACGAATATTCCTGTCTCGTTTGACATGAAATGGATTGATTTGCTTACGGAGCGCATGCGGCAGGACGGCCCTTGGGACAAATGGGAACTGTTCCAGTTGGCCCTGGAGGCGGAAGAAGCCATGCTTGTGCGCGAGTTCGACCAGCTCCAATGCCTCAAGTATCTGCCTTCCCTCAAACCCTATCCGCACCAGCTCAAAACAGCAGAACGCGTGTTGAACGAGCTGCGCGGCCGGGCCATCCTGGCCGACGAAGTGGGGCTGGGCAAAACGATCGAGGCCGGACTGATCATGAAGGAGTACATGGTCCGCGGCCTGGCCAAGAAGATTCTCGTGCTGGTCCCCGCCTCCCTGGTCATTCAGTGGACCAAGGAGCTGAACCAGAAGTTCGGCATCCCCGCTATCGCGCAGAAAAAAGAGTACATGTGGCGGCAGTACGACGTGGTGGTGGCCTCGATCGACACGGCCAAGCGCGACCCGCACCGCCGCCACGTGCTGAACATCGACTACGACATGCTGATTATTGACGAGGCGCACAAGTTGAAGAACAAGCGGACGCGGAACTACCAGTTCGTCAAGGAAATCCGCAAAAAATACTGCCTGCTCCTCACTGCCACGCCGATCCAGAACGAGATGGACGAGCTGTACAACCTGATCAACCTGCTGAAGCCGGGCCATCTTGGCCACACCAGCACGTTTGCCACCAACTACGTGGAAGGAAAGCGGCAGGCGAAAAACAACGAGCAACTCAAACACGAGCTGGACAAGGTGATGATCCGCAACAAGCGAAGCGACGGCGGCATCCAGTTTACCAACCGCGTGGTACGGTCCATCCCCATCGTGCTGTCGCCGGAGGAAAAGGCCCTGTACGACGGGGTCACCCGCTTTGTCAAGGAACAGTATCACTCCGGGACGGGCGGCTTCAACTCGCTCGCCTTGATCACCTTGCAGCGAGAGGTCTGCTCCAGCCGGGAAGCGGCGTTCATGACGCTGTACAACATGCACCAGCGCACCCCGGAGGACTCCCCGGCAAGAGCCGAGATCATGGAGCTGGTGGAGCTGATCAAGCGGATCGAGACCCACTCCAAGGCGGCAAAAACCGTGGAACTGATCCGGGAAATCAACGACAAGGTGATCATCTTCACCGAGTACCGGGCGACGCAGAATTATCTGCAAAAGTACCTGCATGAACACGGGATTACCTCTGTGCCGTTTCGCGGCGGATTTAAACGGAGCAAAAAAGACTGGATGACCGACCTGTTTCAAAACCGGGCACAGGTGCTGATCGCCACCGAGGCGGGCGGCGAAGGGATCAATCTGCAGTTCTGCAATCAGGTGATCAACTACGATCTGCCCTGGAACCCGATGCGCGTGGAACAGCGGATCGGCCGCGTCCACCGGCTGGGGCAGCAGCGGGACGTCCACATCTACAACCTGTCCACCGTCGGCACCATTGAACAGCACATCCTCAACCTGCTCTATGAAAAAATCGACCTGTTTGAAATGGTGATCGGTGAATTGGACGACATCGTGGAGCGGCTCAATCTGAATCAGACACTGGAAGAAAATCTCATCAGCATCATCATGGACTCCCGCTCCGAGAGGGAAATGGCCGTCAAGCTGGACAACATGAGCCAGGCCATTCGCGCGATCCGGGAGGCAAACCGGTCGCGGGACGCGCTGCCCGATGTGGCGGAACACTAACCGATCCCGGTGATTGGCCGCGGCTGCCGGCCAGCATTTTATAGTCAGACGGGAGGGAAACGATGCATGCAGCAAGAGCAGATACGCCGATTTACAGAGCGCTACCTGGCCGCCTTTTCCGCCCATATTATGGAGACGCATCCCGACTACCTGACCGTAAAGCTGCCGGTCGAGGTGGACAAAGATATCGGCAATAGACCGTTTTACTGGACCTGGGTGGAGAAAATGAATCTACCCTACCAGCCCATGGTGCTCACGTTTTACTTTGACAGCGAGCGGAAGCCGGAGGGACTGCGAGCGGAGCACCTCCATCTCGGCGCAGGCCGTCTGCAGCAGATCTTTCAATCCGCCCGCAAGCACGGAAGTTTCGTCTGCATGTACGAACAAACCGCATCCCCCCGACCGGGCGGCCGGCGCACCACCCCGCTCGTTCCCTGGCTGGGATTGAACTGGAAAGTCTCCTTTATTTGCGACAAAAAGCGGGACATGCTGCTCCATTTCGGGATCAACCTGCACCAGCCCCAGATCGTAACCGACTTTTACCCGTTTCTGCAGCAGCTGTCGCTCGCCCCGTCCATCCCGGATTACTGCTACACGCTGGAAAGACGCCTCTCTCTGACAGAGGCCGCCGCCATTGCCGAACGGGAGACCCGCCGCCTGCTGGACGCAGAGGACGGACGCTGGGCAGAGGAAGCGCGGCAGCGGCTCAATGAAGAGTTGCAGATTCTGGAAGCGTACTATGCCGAGTTGGTCTCCCGTGAAGCGGAAAGCCGCGAGCGCGACAGCGGCGCGGCGGATGGTGACGAATCCTCGGACAGCGGGAAAAGCGGCGGCAGTGAAGCACATGCTCTCTCTTTGCCGGACGTTCTGGCGAAGACGGCGACAGAAGCTGCTCAGGTGAACCAATCTGTCCCGGCTCCCCCTGTCCATATTGCACCGCCCACCGTCCAACCTGCGACCGAACCGTCTGCAGCCCGGGAGGAGCCGCAGAGCAGCGGCGGCCGCATCCTGGACTTTTTGCGTGCCAACGGCATACCCGAAACGCCGCGCGAAGAGATCGACCAGACAGAGTGGCGCAGCAGCACGCCGGAAGAGGAAAAGCAGCGGCGCATGGACGAACTGCACTGGCAGTACGAGCCTCGCATCGAGGTGCAGTTTATCAATGGCGGGCTGTTTTACCTCCAGTCCGCGCCTCCCGCCAAAAACAGGCGAATTCTGTAAAAGAAGTGCGAGAAAAAACGATCGCAAAGAGACAGATAGCAACAAATCTTTTTCGTCAACCTGGTTACAATAGGTACCAAGAAGCCTTGTACAAAAGGTGGTGCATGCTTGTGGCCAGTAAAATGACCCGATCCGTATGCGCACTGCTCTGTGCGCTCGCGATCGCGTGGCCGGCCGTCACGCACGCCGAAGAGACGGATTGGGACAAGCGTTTTCACACGCAGGTTCAGCAGTGGATGAACACGATCATCGAGCGGGATCCCAGTTTCCGCGACTGGAAAAACGCCCAAATCGATGCTCAATCGCTCGGTGCCAACCAACATCAGTGGCTGGTCAGCATCACGCGAGACGGCAGACAGGTGGGTTACATGGTGGTGGGCGAATCCCCCGCTTCCGGAACACAGCCGACGTTTGTGCTGCTGGAATACGGCGTAGGCGAATACATTTTGTTCGACGACGCGTTTGCCCCGCGCGCAGTGGCGGCGGAACCGGTCTATGACGGATTCGCCTCCCACTGGCTGGTCGCGCGTCAAGAGCAGCGGGAACTGGTGGACGCCAAGACGGGCGAAACGTACCCCGCATCCGCTGTTGCCGGCCCGCCGGTGATCACCACGCTGTCTAAAGCCGAACTGGTTCGCCCGGAAGAAGTCCTCACTGCTGCCCGCGTGCTGTCCGGTGCAGTACAGGACCCGTTTGACCGGATTGACTGGCTGACCGACACGTCCAACAGGCGTCAGCTGACCTGGACAGACCTCTGGCAAAAAACATCCGCCGGCCCGGTAACGCTTACTGTGCCGCTCCACCACTCCAATGTGCTGGCACCGTTTGCAGTGCAGTCGCTGCATCTGTGGAACGGCCGCGCGGCATACGTCGGCGTCTGGGACGAGGGGCTGCGCTTCGTTCCCTACGCATACGCGATGAAAGTGGGACAGTTTCATGCTGTTGATACCGGCGCACACAAAACAAGCTCTCTGCCGGAATGAACCGACAGAGAGCTTGTTGTCTGGGCGGCTGTGTGCTGTATGGGATCAGCTCGCCGCGTCCGTTTCAACGCCTGATTGGGGAACTGCCCCGTCAGCACCGTCAGCTATGCTCAATGGGCGACAGTCGGGTGTGTACCGCATGAAACACTTCCTGGGGAGTCATGCCAGCGGCGTTGATGACCGGAGCACCGGATATGGTTTTGCTCTGGTCGTTCAGCACGTTGACATCCTGGCCGGTGATCACGATGGCGTCCACCATGTTTTGCCAGTTGCCCAGATCCACCACGTCGTACCCGTTGTCACGCAGCATTTTGCGGATATGGGTAAGGGAACGTTCCACTGCCACTCTCGCCATATGCTACCTCCATCCGGCTGGGATTATTTGCGCCATAACAGCTTGATTGACATCGGGATGGCCCCGAACCAGCGCGTGGACCAGGCCTCGCGCGGCTGTTTTCGCCGCCGCCGCTCTTCCTTCGGGGTCTCCACATACTGCACAAACAAGCGGGTCAGGTATTTTAAATACTCCTGAAACGACATCACACGTGCCTCCTTCATACGCACGTTTCCGCGCCGTTTGCCGTGAAGGCGGAGCGCTTTCTTCCCCTAGTCTCTCCCGATCAGGCCGCTTTCAACCATCCTTCCGCGTATTTCCGCCACGATATCGGACACGTCCTTGCCGGTTGTGTCGATTTGAATCGGGGCAAAATCATACGCCCCTTTCCGCTCGTCCAACAGTCTCCGCACCCGTTGCGCCATGTCGCCGGCGATGAGCGGACGGCCGGTATCTCCTGCCAGGCGGCGGATCAGTTCCTCCTCCGCTGCAGACAAGGCGATCACCGTTCCCTCACTCAGCATGAGCCGGACATTTTCCGGACGAAGCACCGCTCCCCCTCCGGTGGTCAGCACCTGCGGCTTCTCTTGCAGCAGCTCCCGCAACATGGCGCTTTCCGCGTCCCGAAAGTACTGCTCTCCCTTTGTAGCGAACAGCTCGGGAATCGAGCATCCCTCCCGCTCTGCGATCGCCTCGTCCAAATCGCGGTGCGGAATGCCCAGATCCTTAGCCAGCGCGCTCCCCACCGTAGTTTTCCCTGTTCCCATGAATCCGACGAAAATCACATTTCCGTATGTCATCGGCTGTCTCCTGCCTTTCGTAGTCGTAGATGACTGTCCGCAACGTCACTGCAAGGTCACGGTCTTTGCCTCTTTGTCATAGGAAACCTGCGCGCCAAGCCCCTGACTGAACAAGGTGAGCGGCGCCATCGTCTTCTCGGCGATTTCCAGCAGCGGCTGCCCCAGATCGACGCGCTGGCCGTCCCGTTCAACAACGCGTTGGCCCTGTTTGAGCACGACCTGATGCCCTCTGCCCTGCACCATCGTCGCCTGCTTGTCCGGCAACCAACTGACGCGATACCCCATCCGTTCCGCCACTTCGCGCAGCGGGAGGTAGACGGTCCCGTTTTTCACCCTCGCTGGAACGGATGGGTAAAAGCTCGTCCCGTTCACGATGGTCGTCACATACGGTTCCAGCTCCACCTGACGCAAGGGCGCCTTGTTTTCCGTCCGGACATTGGGGACGAAGTAGCGCGCTTCTCCTTTCAGCACCTGGCCCAGCGCCTGATCGAGGTGCTCCGGACCGATAACACTGCCGTGGTAGGTGCGCTGCACGCGCTGCAGGAATTGTTTGTAGGCGTCGTCGCCGATCTGCCTGCGCAGGTGGTCGTACAACAGCGCCCCTTTGGAGTACCAGGTCCAGTGGAACTCCTGTTCACCGGCAAACTGGTTGAGCCGCTTGCCCAATCGGCCGGACGGATAGAGCTGCTTCAACTTGTCCGCGTCGCGGCTGTACGATGACAGGAGGGCGGCGGCCTTCTGGGAACCGTAGCGGTGCTGCAGATAGTGATAGACGCTCATTTCCACCAGCCCCTCGTCCAACCAGCCGTGCACCGCTTCCAGCGTGGCGACGCTGTTGTACCACCACATGTGGGCCACCTCGTGCGGCAGCCAGTGCTCGATCAGATTGTTGTGGTGCATGTCCCGCTTAAACACCGCCATGTTGGCGTACTCCATCGCATACGTCGTGCCGGTGCCGGTCTCGGCAATCGCCACCCGGGGATACGGCAGCGGGCCGTACCATTCTGTATAGACCGGAAACACAGACCGGGCGATCGCTTTGATCCGCTCGATGTTGCCCTTGTCCACAGACGCGATGTCTACCGTCAAATTGGGCGCAAAGGTGATCGTCTCCACATGGTAGCGCGGGCTGCCCACCAACGCAAAATTGAGCAGGCGGCTGCCGCGGTACCGCACTTCCTGCCGGTTGCCGGCCAGCGGCTTGGTCTCTCCCCTTCCCCAGGAGCTCACCCATTGAAAGCCCTTTGGCGACACAAACGACACGTCGTAATCAGCGTAATGGTACACGAACGGATCGCCGAAATTGACCCGCTGCGGCGGAGTGTACCAATTGCCGCGCTGGTCCATCGCACCCAGCATCGGATACCAGGTGGTCAGCGTCCAGATGTCGTCCTTTACCCCAAAACGGGTGCCGCGGCGGGGAACGGGATTCTCAAAAGTGACCGTCAAGCTCCCCCGCTTCGCCGAACCGAACGGATTGGTCAGATGGACAACCGCCTGGCGCCGTTCGAATGTAAGCGGCTTGTCCCCGGCGCGAATCTCCTTGATCGTCATCAGATTCCATGGATAGTCGTAGATGAACAGGCGAAGATCCGGCGTGCGCGGATTATCGAACTCCACCGTGACACTTCCAGCAATCATCGCCTTTGTCGTATTCAGTTCAGCACGAATCGTATAGGTCGGATGCAGATCTTTCACATAGGAGGGCAGCGGCGGATTGTAGGCGAACGGATCAGCTCCCGCCCCTGCCGTCACTGTCGCGTTGTTTATGAAAAACGGCGCCAGCACAGGCCACTTGGCGATCACCCCGACCGAAGCGAAAACGATCAAAATTGTCAAACAGATCAACAAGCTCGTTTTGTGCAATGGTTTCATGTCAGCCCCCGACTCATAAGCGACAAGCACGATGTTATTTCGTCGCAAAGCTTATCCAATTTATTGTAGCAAATCTCGACAGGGCTGAATAGAAAATCTTGCCACAACACAGCTACATGACAGCGGCCCGCATGCAGCGACACCCCATTCATAACAGCGGACGCGCTTACTCGCTGCGGCTGTTATGGGTCATTACCACGTCTCGTACATGATCTCGCCCGTGTAGGTCAAATCGTACCCCCCGATCGCAGCCAGTTCGTCGCGAAACGATGCCGATCGCAAAATGTCCCGCACGATCTGGATCAGCTCCTCGTTTTCCGCGTTTTTCAGGATGACCAGATCGTACCGCTCCCGAATTACAGGCAAAAACTCCACTCCGACGATCCGGGCAGCCTTTTCGATCCCCACGCCGACGTCCGCTTCCCCCCTCGCTACTGCTGCGGCCACAGCGAGGTGATTCGCCTCTTCCCTGTCGTATCCAGCCACGTCCCGTCCGGCGATGCCGTGCAGCCGGAGCTGTTCTTCGATCAGGGTGCGTGCTCCTGACCCTTTTTCCCGGTTCACCATGCGCACCCCGGGTTTGCCGAAATCGGTCCAGTCGACTATCTGCTTCGGGTTGCCCGCCCGGACGTAAAAACCGGCCCAGCGGGACAGCAGATTGACGATCACGTAGCGGTATCCGCACAAAATCCGCCGCACATACGGCGTGTTGTATTCCCCGGTGTCGCCGTCGAACAGGTGCGTGCTGACGACATCCGCCTCACCTGCGTACATCGCCAGCAGGCTGTTGATGCTGCCCGCATAAGCGCGAAGCGGCCGCATCGTTTTGCCTCTGCGTTCGAGATGACTGGCCAGCATGTCAAGGCTGACGTCCTGACCGCTGATGATAACCTGACGAACGTGCTGCGCTCCCTGCGGCCAGGCGCTGCGCTGCATGGGCGTCACAGGCGCCGAAGCGCTCGGAACCGCCGCTGCCATGCCGGATACTCCTTTTGCTCTCGCCTTGTACGCTTCCAGATCGGACGCGTCCACCCGCATCTGCCGGCCGACGCGGTACGCGGGCAGTTCCCCTTTTTTGATCAAATCGTACACGGTCAGTTTGGAGATTCGCAGCATCTTGGCAATTTCTTCAGTCGTGTAAGAAATGTCGTCGTTCATCGCCGCCTCCCGGATCAATTGCTGACTTGTCTTTCTCCATTTTCGTTTACTATTCACATGTTTGCAATTGATCAATTGAAATCATTCAGATAATCTAATTATAACTAATTATTATTACATATAACGAAACACAACTCAGGAGGTCGTATCATGCAAAAACAACTGACGGCCATCCTTGCGGCACTCTGCATGATGTGGGCCGCCGGGTGCGGTGCGCAGACCTCAGACCAGCAAACCGCCCCGCAGCAGCCATCGGCCAAGCCGGCGGAAACGACACTGATGGTCTCGGCTGCCGCCAGCCTGACCGACGCGTTGAATGAGCTGAAAACTGCGTTTGAACGCGAACATCCCGGAGTGGTGATTAGCTATAACTTTGGCAGTTCCGGCAAGCTGGCCTCCCAAATCGAGCAGGGCGCTCCCGCCGACGTCTTTTTGTCCGCCAGCAAACAGGATATGGACAGGCTGGAAGAGAAACAGTTGATTGTCACGGACACGCGCGTTGACTTTGCCAAAAACGAGCTTGTACTGATCTCGTCGGCTTCCAGCCCGCTGGCGCTTTCTTCATTTGAAGAGCTGGGCGATGATGCCGTCAAGCATCTCGCCGTCGGCGAACCAACGACCGTCCCGGCCGGCCGCTACGCCAAAGAAACGCTCGAACACCTGAAGATGTGGGACAACCTGTCGGACAAGCTGGTCTTTGCCAGCGACGTGCGCCAGGTGCTGACCTATGTCGAGTCCGGCAACGCCGAAGCCGGCATCGTCTACGCGAGCGATGCGGCCATTTCGCCCAAGGTGAAGGTGATCGCCGCAGCCGAACCGGAGTGGCACAACCCGATCGACTATCCGGCCGCCGTCATTGCCGCCTCCCGTCAGGCGGACACCGCCAGGATGTTTCTTGCGTTTGTGACCAGTGACAAAGGCAAGGCAATCTTTAAACAATACGGATTTCACGAGTAGGAGAACAGAACAGGAGGCGGACACATGAATCATCCCGAATTGACACCGCTGCTGCTGTCGCTGAAAGTGGCGGCCCTCTCCACCTCCATCGTATTTGTCTCCGGTCTGCTGATCGCCCGCTTCCTGACGCGCAGGCACTTTTGGGGCAAGCACGTACTGGAGTCCTTTCTGCTGCTGCCGCTGGTGCTGCCCCCCACCGTCGTCGGATTCGGCCTCCTGCTTTTGTTTGGAAAAAACGGGATAATCGGCAAGTGGCTGACGGAGTGGTTTGGAGTCCAGGTCGTCTTTTCGCTGACCGGTGCCGTAATCGCTTCCGTGGTCGTGTCGTTTCCGTTGATGTACCAGAGTGCCGCCGCCGCCTTCAGCGGGATCGACCGGCGGTACGAAGACGCTGCCCGAACGATGGGGGCTTCGGAATGGCGCGTCTTCTGGACGATTTCCTTTCCGCTCGCCTGGCCGGGGCTGTTGGCCGGATTCGTTCTCTCCTTTGCCCGGGGTCTGGGGGAGTTCGGCGCCACGCTGATGCTGGCGGGATACATTCCCGGCAAGACCGATACGATCCCCGTCGCCATCTACTTCGCCGTGGAAGCCGGCCAGATGGACAAGGCGCTCTTTTGGGTGATCATGATCGTCTCGCTGGGCATGGGAACGACCATGTGGTTGAACTGGTGGAGCCGACGCAGCGTCCGCCGGTTTGCCAACACGAAATAAGGCGGGAGAATGACCATGCTGTATGTCGACATGCAAAAACGGCTGCCTGACGGCGTCCTGCACGCGCGGTTTACGGCAAAAGACGAGATTGTCGTCCTGTTTGGCCCTTCCGGTGCGGGGAAAACCACCATGTTGAATTGTGTGGCGGGATTGACCAATCCCGATGCGGGCATCATCCGGCTGGGCGACACCGTCTTTTTTGACAGCGATTCAAAAAAGGCCCTTCCGCCGCAGCAGCGCAACGTGGGCTATCTCTTTCAGGACTACGCCCTGTTTCCGCACATGACCGTGGAACAGAACATCCGCTACGGACTGAAAAAGGGGACCAACCTGCGGCTGGCCGAACTGCTCGCCTCCGTCGGGATTGATCGGCTGCTGGATAAATACCCGCATCAACTGTCCGGCGGGCAAAAACAGCGAGTCGCCCTGGTACGGGCACTGGCCACGGAACCGGATATCCTGCTCCTGGATGAGCCGCTGTCCGCCCTGGACGCAGATACACGCCGCCAGTGCCAGGATGAACTGCTCCGACTGCACGAGATGTGGCGAATACCGTTTCTCCTGGTCACCCACGATCTCCAGGAGGCGGAACGGTTGGGCAGCGTGATCCTCGTGGTGCAGAACGGCCAGGTGCTGCCCCACGGTCCCAGGCGATCAAACGAGTCGTCTTTCCACGCCGGGACCGCGCACGAATCCTCTTGAGGTGTTAGCTGTTCGGGCATGTGAAGCTGGACGGATACGACAAAAGCCGTGCTTTCGCTCCGCCGCCTTTTGGCTGGCGGCCGGAATGGCACGGCTTTTTCATTCGCTTATACATCTGCGTTATTTGCCACAGAACGGCTCGATTTTCACGTCATGCTGTTTGGCCCAGCGGTGCAGTTCGGTGAGAAACGGCAGCAGATCCGGGCTTTCGGCGTGTACGCAGAGCGTGTCCGCAGCCAGTGCAATCACACTCCCGTCCACGGTTTGCACCGTCTGTTCCAGTACGAGCTGCCTCGTCTGCTGCATCTGCTCTTCCTTGCTGATCAGCACGCTGCCCTCCAGTTCACGCGGAGCCAATCTGCCGTTTGGCAGATACGCGCGGTCGGCAAATACTTCTTCCGCCACCTGCAGACCGTATTCCAGACCGATCTCCACCAGTTTGCTGCCCGACAAGGCATAGAGGATCAGGTCGCCGTCGATGTCGACGATCGCCTGCACTACTGCCTCGGCCAGTTCAGGCTGCTCGGCAGCCTCGTTGTACAGCGCCCCGTGCAGTTTCACGTGATGCAGGCTCCCTCCCAGCGCCTTTGTCACGCCGGACAGGGCGGCCACTTGATACAGTACCAGTTCGTACACCTCCCGCGCCGAGAGGTTCATGGAACGGCGGCCGAACCCCTGTACGTCGGGGTAGCCTGGATGCGCGCCGATTTTCACCCCGTGCCGGAGCGCCGCTTCTACTGTTCTGCAGATGTTATGGGGATCGCCAGCATGCAGGCCGCAGGCAACGTTAACGGACGTAATCCACTTCATGATGCCCAGGTCTTCCGTTTGCCGTCCGCGGCTGAACCCTTCCGCCAAGTCGCAGTTGATATCCAGGTGAATCATGTACGCACCGCCCTTCTGTAAACGCTGTCATTGTCAGTATCGCTTTCCATGTCCATTACATTTCCCATTTCTTACAGCATATCATGCCACACCCACCAGCAAAAGCAAAAAAGCTGCCGAAATGTGGCAGCTTAGCGGACGATTTCTGTCGAAACGCCTGTCGGCACCAATCCATCGTCGTTTTGCAAGTTTTCCGTCAGGGCCATGAGCTGGCTTTTCTCCTGTTTGTAATCGTATTCTTTCGCCTTGTCCGGCTTGGCGTTGTTGTACTCGATTGGAATCTCGTGTCGGTGGGACCGCTCGATTTTCGTGACGAAGTGCAGCTTTTCCATCATGCGGATTGTTTCGTCGATCTGATTGGCATCGACGTACATCGACACGTAGTTCAACCGCTTGGAGATGTAGTGAATGGTGCCAAATTTGCGTAAATTTTTGGCGGCACGCGTGTTTTTCACCCACACGGCGACCCCAAGACGTCGTTCTCTCATGCTGGTCGTCGATCTCCTTCCCGAACGTGATAACATGTTTCATAACAGACGCATTACCCGGCCCGCAAAATACTTCCAAAAGCGAGGGATGACACATGCGCCTGGACACGTACTACCAACGGTTTACGGACGCGATCCTGCAGCAGGACGTCGCCGCTTCAGCGTACTGGCGCCAGTTTGCTGGCCAGCGCTTTTTTTATATAGCCAGTCCGCTCCCCGCCACTCAACTGGCCTGTCAGCTGTTGGCGACGGGGGAACGGATCACGGCGGACACCAAGCTGAAACTGGAGTGCGTCTACGTGCGCTCCGACAGCTCGCAGCACGTCTTTCGCGTGCGCTTCCTCGTGCCGCAGGAGAAGCAGTTCTGCTGCGGAAACTTGTGCGAAGACTGCTTCCTTCTCAGGCAGCCGCGGTCATGAGCGTTTTTTTATGCTGCACCCGCAGCTTCCCCCGCTGCCGCAGCCGCTGCTTTTCGCCTCCAGAAACGGATTGTTGCTGGGGACCTTGATCGTCTCCGAGACCGCGTCAGCGATGGTTCGTCCCACCTGGTACAGCAGACGGTCCAGGTTGTCCTCCGCCCGCTTGAACGCCTGGACAGAATCCAGCATTTCGATTTTCCGCTTCAGCTCGCGGACCTCTTTCGATATCTGATCGTAGTCGGGATGATATTTCCCAAACCGCTGAACATCTTCGTATTGGGCCTTTTTGCGTTCGAACAGCGCGAGCAGGCGCTGCGCCTCCTCGTCCGCTTCCATCCGCTGCTTGGCATGAATGTACTCCGAGACCTCGCGCGAATGGTTGATCATCGTGGACAGCTCGTGCGAATGCAGGATAAGCTCGGCCATATCCACCGTCTCCAATGCTTCCATGCAGCGAGACCCCCTTTCTTGAAAGCCCTTATCTTGCATTGTACCACGAAACAATCCGGCTAGTACAGATAATCCGGCAGGAGAATGCGCACGCGATCGATCTCGTCCAGCCGACACCGTCTTTTTCCGCTGCGATCCTCCAGGACAAGATGCCAGTACCCCATTTCCACAGCCAGCTGCCGCGGGATGCCCTCCCACGTCTGACCGCTCATGAGACGCAGCTGAACCTCCAGTTCCAGTTCGCGGGCCCGCTGCAGCAGATCGCGCAAGGTTTGCGGATGGTAGGACTGGAAATGCTGCGTCCACATCTTGGGCAGAGTTGCCGCTTGAGGCATGCCTTCCCACTGGTTGGGAAAGGTGTTTTCCACTGCGTATCCGTCCCAGGGCCGGTCCACGGCAAACAGACCGGCAGTCGGCCCATCGTCACTAATATCCGTCTCTTCCCTTTCCACACGCATCAGCGCCCCATCCTGCGGCTCGTAGCCATACGCCCGAAACAGGGCCAACAGGCTCTCCTTCTGGGCAGGCGTCACGAGGAAATCGGTCGGGGAAATGACCATCTCCAGATACGGCTGAAACGCTTCGATCTGCCGCAACTCCTCCAGCAGACCGGGGTGGGCGGTCCGCACCCGAAACAGCGGTTCCAGTTGGATTTGCCGCGCGTTTTTCCCCCACATGTGGATCAGCTGACTGACCGCTTCCGGCAGCGGGTGGGTGCAGGACTGGCGCAGCGTCTCCACGGCCTGCTGCTCCGTTCCGCCTGCGGCCAGAAACGCCTGTAACGGTTTGGCCTGCAGTTCGCCGCGCAGCAGCTCCCCATCAAACGCCAGCGGACAGAAACGGCTCAACGCCCATACCGCCTGCAGCGGAACGAGCGGCGGTATGGTAATGATTCCGGCTGGATCGACAAACCACCCTTCTTCCCGGGGCAAACGGGGCAGGCTGTTCCATCGCCAGTAAAGCGCTCCGTCCTCTGCGGTGCCGAGCTGAATCCAGCCAAACCCCAAGAGCAGGTGAAGCCACTCGTCCACGGCCCGTTGCTTTGCCTCGTCCGGCAGAACAAATCCAGCCTCCGCCAAACGTTGCAGCATGTAGTCGAGCGAGTGCCACTGTTCCAGCGGAGAACGCTTCATCCACAAGGCAAGTGCGTCCCACCAGCTTTCATGGGGCAGGTACTGCTCGGCTGCCAGCTCGTACAATTGTTCCCAACTCTGCTCCGGTGTCATGTCCAGCCATTGGAGCACGCGTTGCTCTGCCAGGACCAGACGTTTCTCCTGCGGACGGACAAGCCCCAGGCGCAGCGCCACATCCAGAACGACAGCCAATGGCAGCCCATCCGGTTCCTCATCGGCTAGCGGCGGCAGTTTCCATCCGGCTACATGGCTTCTGTTCAGTGACAGCAGTGCTGCCATCTTTTGCCGGACCCGGCGGTGAACGCCGCCTTTTTGCGTCAGCGGCACGTCATTGTCGCGAATGAACAGCAGGACGGCAAAAAGATCCAGATGTAACCCCCGTCCTGCTGTTATATAATAAGGGAGCGTTTTTGGCGCCAACGATGGGGTTTTTGCCTCCGGCAGCAGGCAGAAGGTCAGATGCTCCCGCACTTCACGGGGCATCAGGTAACCGATTTCGCTCCACCTCTTGCGAACAGTTAGCACCAGCCCGAGCCGGCGCAGTCTGTTCAATCCGACGGCCAGATGCCTGTGGTTTTGGGCGCTGAGCCGATCCCACTCTCTCTTCCGGAAAAATCCTCTGGCAGAAGTGGTGACGAACAGCCGAATTGCTTGCCGTTCGGGTTCGCTGGCCTGCTTCCACACTTCCATGGCAAAGGCGGGATCAGCCAGGCGAATGTGCACATCCCGTTCATCGCGGATGCCCAGCCGCTTTTCCTGCTCGGCTATCATCGCTTGCCGTGTCGAGTGGGAAAGGTATTCGACGCATTGCTGCACACGCACGCTTGTCACCCCGCTTTCACCGTTATTTGCCACATGTTCGTCAACCTACAATCGCAAGGAGGGATATCGACATGTTGCATGCAATGTACAGTTTGATTTTGGCTGCCGCCCTGGCGATTCCGGGGGTACAGCCGTTTTCTATAGATCATCCTACTCCAATCGCCGTCCCTGCGGAAGGGACGAACGCAACTGAATCCGTCTCTGCTTCTTACCCGCCTGCGGTCCGCGATGCCCTGAAGCAGGTGCAAAAAAGCGGCGGTCACACGATCGTCCGCGCCGACGGTAAGACCTATGTCGTCATCGGTGTCGGGCAGCGTCCGACCGGCGGCTACCGTCTGGTGACCGAGCGGGTGGAGCGCACCGGCGCACACGGATTTGTCATCCACGTCCGTGAACAAAAACCGGCCGCCGGCGCGATGAAGACACAGGTTATTTCCTATCCAACCCTGGTGGTTGCGCTTCCTGACGCGCAGGCCCAGGTGCAGGTAACTATCTCTTGACACAGGAAAGCCGGCCCATGCTTGTCCCGTCGATACGGGATGAGGGTCGGCTTTTTGCATGCGCCCGCCCCGGATGCGCGTTCGCTGTCCTAAAGCGGCCGCTCCTGTTTGACGCCGGCCGGGCTACGGCTTGACGTCGATCTGCAGCTTCTGCTGCACGCCGTATGATTCGTGATTGTTGTGCGCCAGTTCGACCACGACTTCGTGTCGGCCCGGCGGAATGTCTTTTAACACGTACTGCGGTTCAAAGATTTTGGCCACCTTTTTGCCGTCCAGGTAGAGATGGACGTGCCCCTCACCGTATCGGTTGTCCTTCCCCATGTTTTCCAGGGAAAAGGTAAAACCGGTCACGTTCAGCTTCAAATGCAGGTCATCCTGTTTCAGCGTATGGGACACGTTCAGCGTAGGGAGCGGGTGCTGATCGTGAACGGCTTCGACCGGCGCTTGGGTGTTTGCATCGCGGTTCGCATAGACAAACAGCTCGATGCACGCGGCCACTCCAATCAGTATCAGCAGGCGGGTGATCAGTTGCGGGGCCTTCATCGGGACACTCCTTTCCACATCCTGTCACCCACCAGTGTTCCCGAACCGAGACCGCTTCATTCGCGTGCGCCTGCTGACCGGCGGCTACCGCTTGGGCGGACGAAATCCTGCTGCCTTGGCCTCTTCTTCCGTGGCGAACCAGACCTCCGCTTTCGTCCGTTCGTAGTTGGCCGATCCGGGCACATGATAGATTTTCTCTCCTTTGGCATTGATGTTGCCCTTGATCGGCTTGCCCGGCGGCGGGGTCTCCGCTGCGCTATCCGTCTGCTTCGCTTTTTTGGTCTTACTGTCTTTGCTGTTATCGGCTTCTTTTGCTGTCGATGTAGTCTGGGAATCGGACAGTCCCCACAGCCCTCGGTTGTGTTCCCGCGCGTCCCGCTCCGCTTCCAGAAACAGATCGGCGTAAGCCACATTGGGCGGGACGGTCATGATTCGCGCGTATCCGTCCCGGACCAGCTTCTCGTTGACAAACGTGCCGTCCGCCATGTACACATAGGCCAGCAGCCGGCCGTAACGGTCGTGGGGTTCGACGTCAAACTTGAGTGTAACTGTTTGCCCCGTCAGCAGTTTCTTGCTGAATTCGCTCGCTTCCTTTCCGTATGGTTCCACGGGGTGGTTGGGCTTGACCGTCTCCGGCGTGTCAACGCCGATCATCCGCACTTTTTCCCCGCTCGAAATCTCAAATGTGTCTCCGTCCACCACGCGCTTGACGACCGCGGTCATCTCGCCGTTGGGACTCGGCTGATCGTTGGCCGCACAAGCGGTCAACACAAGGCACAGGCCGATCAGCCAATGGATGATGTGTTTCATCGGTGTTCTCTCCTTTTCTCGCTGTGCTGTTTACCAGCGTAGCCGATCGTCCTGGAGAGGTCAACCCGGGGTGAAGGCGGACGGGAAAAGGAAATACACAAAAACGACCCAGCCAGCAGGTCGTTTTGTCGAGGAAGTTTAATCTCGGTCACTGAACAAAAACAGCAAGATCACCACGACGATGATAATCCACAAAAAATCATCGTTCTCCCGGTCGAAAAAACCATCCAGAAAACCCATGGTGGAGTCCCCCTTTCCTTCTCGCTTACAGCCTATGCAGCTGACTAGACGGGTGTCATTGGCTGTATGAGCCCAAAAGTGGGCAGGACAGGGGGCCGCTTACGCCAATGTGGCGAAGACGAGGTGTACATAGGTCGTCAACTGCTCCGCTTCCGGCTGAAATCCCAGTTCTTTTAGCGCGGCCAGCAGCCGCGAGCGGTCGGCATAATACCCGTATTCGATCCGTTCAATCGCATCCGTCCGGCCGGACTGCCGCAATGCCTCCAGGTGATTCGCGCGATGGCCGGCGTCCACGAACATGAAGTCGGCAATCGCCAACCGCCCCGCCGGTTTCAGTACGCGCCGGCACTCCGCCAGCGCCAGCACCTTCTGCTCGTCGGTCAGATGGTGCAGCGCGTAACTGGTGGCGACAAAGTCAAACCGGCTGTCCAAAAACGGAAACGCGAAAAACGTGCCGAGCTTGGCCTCCACCCCAGGATTTTTTTGCCGGCATCGCTTCAACATCTCGGGTGACTGGTCGAACGCGCAGACGGTCACCCCTCGTTCCCGCAACCGCCGTGCCAGATTGCCCGTGCCTGTCCCGGCGTCAAGACCGGTTTCACCCGGCTGAGGAGCGACCTTCTCAACCAGGGCATCCAGCACTTGTTCATACCGTTCATGCGGATGAAATCCGTCGCGCGCTTCCGTGACCATTTGGTCGTAGTTGGCCGCCAATTGGTTGAAATTCCACCGGTCCACCCAGTTGTTTCGCGCCTGACGAAGCCGTTTGCTTGCTTCCGCCAGTTCAAACAGGGAGGCGGGATCGCTTTCTCCATCCCTCTTTACCCGCTCAATCATCGCCTCCGTGGTGTGGATCACCTTGCTCAATTCCACCCAGCGGTCGTACACGAAGGAAAGCTGCAGCTCCAGGTAGTGCAGCAGACCGCCCTCTCCTTCGTCCAGCTGCCTCAGCACGTGCCGGATGTCTTCGATGGACATGCCCACCTCGCGCAGGGTGATGACGGTTTGCAGGCGCCACACATCCGCTTCCGTAAACTGCCGGTAGCCGGAACCATCCGCCTTTTTCGGCGTAATCAATCCCTTTTCTTCGTAAAAACGAATTGCCCGCGGCGTGATTTGCAGTCGGCGGGCCAACTCCTTGATCTGCATGAGCCGCTGTTCTCCCCTCCATACGCTTCTTACCCCATTGTAAACCTTGCCGTTGCGTGAATGTACAGCCCTGTTTTTTACGATGGAGAGGCAGCTGCACCCGCGTGTTTTCCTGTCCATACAATTTGCCTGTCCATAAAAAAGAAAGGCTGCCGGTCGCGCGCCGACAGCCTTTCCGTTCCCGGGACCCGGGACAAACGTCCTTTTGCCGCCGTAAGATGGCGGTGTATCATGCGCCTTGCGATTGAGCAGAACGCTCCGCGCCAGCAGCTTAGTGGCGGGGCGCCGGTTCGGAGATTTCGTACAGCGCTTCGCTTGCTTCGTCGTGGTGTGCCTGGCGGACCGCCATGTCTCCCAGCGCAACAATCCCCACCAGCTTGCCGTTCTCCACCACCGGCAGACGGCGAATCTGATGCTGGGCCATGATTTTGGCCGCTTCGTCCACCGTCATGTCGGGCTGACCCAGGATGATGTCGCGGGTCATCACCTCTTCCACGGCAGCCGAACCTTCCCGTTTTTCGGCCAAGCCGCGAATGACGATGTCGCGGTCGGTGATGATGCCGATTACGTCCTGCTTCTCATCCACAACGGGGATGACGCCGACGTTCCAATCGCGCATTTTGCATGCCACTTCGTAGACGTTATCTTTAAGCGTAACAGTAGCCACGTCTTTCGTCATGATCTCGCGCAGCGTGCGGTTTTCCACTTTTGCCATCTTCTTCTCCTCCTTGTCGCTGGTAACGTTTGTAGTGTGTCCGACCCTCATGAGTTTCATGCAAAATGGGACAAGCGGCGTGATTTCCATCTGGAGATGACCGGGTACCTTGTGATAAGATGAGAACATGATGCTGTCAAAAACGGCATCACTCTTGTGTTCGCCCCCAGGCTTATTTGCCGTGGACGGACGCAAAAAAAGACCGCCGGGTGGGGCAACACCCTACGGTCGTAAGTACAATAGACGTTCCCCAAAAGGGGGGCGGCTCTGCATTCCTGATTGTAGACCCCCTGGCTGTTTTAGCTCAAGGGAGGTCTACTTCTTTTTACTAGACGACAGCATTAAGACTAAAGTCCCGAACGCCAGCATAAGACTTAGTGCTTCGAATACTGTCATGCTATCACCCCCTTTCCGATAACGGGGATGAACCGACCACCCTTGAGGAGCCCACCTATTGTGTTACACGATTATACCATATAATGGGAACAGGGTCATCATTCTTTAGGCTCGATATATCCATTGCGCTGTATCCAAAAACAGACTATCATAAGAAAGTGTACAACTTACCAAATGTAGGAGGAACGTCAATGGTAATCAAAGATACGGGAATCGGCGGCAAGGAAGTCATGCTCACCGATCTGGATCACTACATGAAAGATCTCGGATTTACCCGCGGCGCCTGGGATTACCGCCATGCTACATACGATCACAAAATCCTCGATAAAGGCAACACGTATTACCTGCGTATTGAAGCCAACGTAACCGAAGGCAAACTGGAAGATCCCCATGCCGTGCTGAAGCTGGAAGAACCGTACATGGGCAAACACCTGTTCCCGCACGGTCTGGATTACGATTCTCCGATTCCGGATTCCGTCGTGCAGTCAGCCAAACGGAAACTGCAGGTCCTGAACGAGAAGCTGTCCGCGTATTAATGCGGCATTCGCCCAATTGAAAAGAGCGCACACGTCTACAGAGAGGCATCCCCTCTCTGTTTCACGTCAAGGGGGGGTTCGTAATGAAGACACGGGGCGTCCCCGATTTCCTGCTGTTGCTGTTGACCGCCCTGCTGGTTGGATTCGGCATCACCATGGTCTTGAGCGCCAGCTCCATCTTTGCCCTGACCAGCTTCATGGGAAAAGGCTGTACGGTTTGCAATGGAGACGAACTGTACTTTGTCAAACGGCAGGCAATGTGGCTGGTAATAGGTACCATCGGCATGCTCATCGCCATGAACATCCCCTTTTCCTTTTACAAGCGCAATTTTCTTTTGATTGCGCTGATCAGCTTGCTCGCCCTGCTGCTGGTCTTGATCCCTGGAATTGGCAGCAACACCAACGGAGCCCGTTCCTGGTTCAGAATTGGTTCCGCCACGATTCAGCCGGTGGAATTTGCCAAGCTGGGGCTGATCCTCTATATGGCGGCGATCGTGACCAAAAAAGGAGAGGGTATACGCAAGTTGAAAACAGGTCTGATGCCCCCGCTCGTCGTGACCGGGGTGTTTTTCCTCCTGATCATGGCCCAGCCGGACCTGGGGTCGGCCGCGATCGTGCTGGGGACGGCTATCATCATCCTGATCAGCGGCGGAGCGCGGATCGGCCAACTGTTTCTGATCGGCTTTCCGGTGACCTCGCTGGCGCTGGTCAGCTACATCCTGGCGAAGGAACACGCCTTGGGTCGGATCACCGCCTTTTTGGACCCTTGGCAAGATCCTCGCGGCACCGGCCTGCAAGTCATCCAGTCGTGGATCGCCATTGCTCACGGCGGGTTTTCCGGCACCGGATTCGGGAAGAGCATCCAGAAATACTTGTACCTTCCGGAAGCCCATACCGACTTTATCTTCGCGATTATTACCGAAGAGCTGGGCTTTATCGGTGCCACACTCTTTCTGCTGGTCTACCTGCTGTTTCTTCTGCGCGGCTTTCACATCTGCCTGCGCGTCAAAGACACCTTTGCCAGCCTGGTCGGGATTGGCATCGTCAGCATGATCGGGCTGCAGGCGTTCATCAATATCGGCGGCGTCACCGGGCTGATTCCGCTGACCGGTGTCACCCTGCCGTTTATCAGCTACGGCGGCTCATCCCTTCTGGTCAGCATGGTGTCGACGGGCATCCTGCTCAGCGTCTCGCGGGAAGTCAGCCGGCAAAAAATGGCCGAACAACTGCAAAAGCAGCCGTACTCCGCCTGATGCTTCGGGGAAACGGCCAACCCATAAAAAAACGACCTGTATCGACAGGTCGTTTTTTACGTGAGATCGATCGCGTCGACACGGACATGGACAGCCTCCACGCACAAACCGGTCAGCGATTCGACGATCTCCTTCACTTTTTCCTGGAGCTGGCGGCAGACGTGATGAATCGGCAGTCCGTATTTGACCGACACCCGTATCTCGATGCTGGCTCTCCCGTCCACAAGCGACACGGTAATGCCTTTTGTGCCGCCGCTGATGCGTTTCGCCAGGTCCTGGTACAGCCCGCCGGAGTGCACGGAGATGCCGGATACCTCCCCTGCCGCCGTCCCAGCAATTACCGCCACCACTTGATCCGCCACGCGGATTTCGCCGCGCCTTTCCTCCATGGCGCCCCCTCCTTCCTCTCTCCGTCACAGGGCTGCGGCCGCGCTCGGTTATCAGATTTTTCTTTCATTATAAACAGAAGAAGCTTGGGCTTGAAAGGGGATTTCTCGTTTTCGCTCAGTCAGTGTCGGAAGCGTGCACTGCACGTCGAGAAGTGTCAGACGGTCGGACGCACACACCTCGGCCAACGCGGACGCCAGTTCGCCCCTGCTCCGGATGGATCGCGCCGACACACCGCAGGCCCTGGCCCACTGGACGAAGTCGGGGTTTTGTAAACGGGTGCCAAACGGGACGAGGCCGCTTTGTCTCATCTTCCATTCCTCCAGCCCCAGCGTTCCGTTGTTGACGACAATCAGCAGAAACGCTGTCTCTTGCTCCACGGCTGTCATCAGTTCGGACATGTACATCTGCAGGCCGCCGTCTCCCGTCACGCAAATCACCTGCCGCTGCGGCTGGTTCAGTTTGGCTGCAATTGCCGCGGGAAGGCCGTACCCCATCGTCCGCCACTTCCCGGAAAAAAGCGGGCGCTGAGAAACGGCGCGAAAAGCACGATTGAACCAGATGGTGTGCTCACCGGTATCCAGCGTGATGACGGCATCGTCGTCAACGGCCCGGGACAGCGCGTGCATCAGCGCCTCCGGTGTGACCGGCTGGTCGGGCCCAGCGTCGACGGCTTGTTCTGTCTCCTGCCAAAATGCAGCGTGCCACCGCTCCACTCGCGCCATCCAGTCGAGGTCGGGACGCTTGTTCTCCAGCCGGCGCAGCCAGAGCGGCAGGACCTCTTCCAGATCTGCCGTCACTGAAAACAGGTCGGGATGGAAGTGGATCGACTCGATCGACCGGTCTACCTGCACCACCGGCAAGCCGGCCGGGATGTATTCCTGCGGGAACCAACTCGCACCGAGAATCACCAGCAGATCTGCTGCGGCCAGCGCGTCCAGACCGGCGCGGCTTCCTCCCTCGCCCAGACCGCCCAGCATCAGCGGATGGGATTCCTCTATGACGCCTTTTGCCCCCAGCGAAACCAGCACTCCCGCTCCCGCCTGCTCCGCCAGCCGTTGGCACGCATCCGCGACGCCGCGCGCCCCGATCCCGAGAAGCATGAGCGGTCGTTTCGCCCGTCCAATCCATTCCGCCGCCTGCTCCACCTCCCCTCTGTTCGCGCGCAAGCCAGACGCCTGCCTCGGCAACTCGGGGATCAGCGGACAGCCGGTCGTACGGGAAAAGACATCCTTGCACACCGCCAGATGGGCGACGCCCTGCTGCGACTCGGCCGTGACAAAGGCTCGCTGGAGCACCTCGCCGATCGCCTGGGGATGGGTGACCGTCGTCGTGTACCGGCAGATGGGACGCATCACGTCTTCCTGGGGCACGTACTGCTTGTACTCTCCCCCCAACTTGTACGTCTCCACCTGTCCGGTAATGGCCACGACCGGAGCCCGATCCGTCTGGGCATCGGCCAAACCGTTCAAGAGCTGAATGGTGCCCGGACCGCTGGTGGCCGTGCAGACAGCCGGCTTCCCCGTCAGTTTTGCTTCCGCGGACGCCATCATGGCCGCGGCCGCTTCGTGGCGGCAGGCCACATAACGTATCTGCTGCTGCTTGCCGAGCGCGTCCAGCCAGGGCAGAATCGCGTCCCCGGCGACGCCGTAAATCCGGGTGACTCCCCATTGAGCCAGTTGTTCGGTGATGTATTGAGCCACTTGCATCCTGTATCTCCCCTTTCGCGTCTAAACGTCGCATGACCTAGTATGCCGTTGTTCCCATCATTTTACTATCCAAATCTGTCCCAAATTGGAGAACCTAACAGGCAGGATCAGGCGAATCAAAAGGAGGATGAATCATGAAACAGCCTGTCAAATGGCTGGTGGCCCTGCTGGCGATCGCGCTGCTCATCACCTCGGCGGCGATCGTCTCTCCGAAGCGCTCCGACGCGTTCAGCGATCAGATCGTCAAAGTGGGCGCACAGGGCAAGGACGTTCGCGAAATGCAAGGACGGCTGAAATACTTGGGGTTTTACACCGGCAAAGTGGACGGGGTATTTGGTTGGCGGACGTACTGGGCCCTGCGCAACTTCCAGTACGAATTCGGGCTGAAAGTAGACGGGGTGCTGGGGCCCAAAACAAAGCTGAAATTGTACAACGCAACGAAAAACTGGCGTCCTACCGCGGAAGAGCTTGGCGTGCCGCAGACGGCCAAGACACCGACCAAGTCGAAAGCGCCCACCTACCACGCCCACGGCATCTCGGAGAACGACATCCGGCTGATGGCAAACGCCGTCTACGGCGAGGCCCGCGGCGAACCGTACATCGGACAGGTGGCAGTGGCAGCTGTCATCTTGAACCGCACGCGTCACCCGTCATTTCCCAACACGCCGGCCGGCGTCATCTTTGAACCGCGCGCCTTCACAGCTGTGGCAGACGGCCAGATCTGGCTGACGCCGAACGAAACGGCTAAAAAGGCTGTTCAGGATGCGCTGAAAGGCTGGGACCCTACCGGCGGCGCCATCTATTACTTCAATCCGGACACGGCCACGTCCGCCTGGATCTGGAGTCGGCCGCAGATCAAGAAAATCGGCAAACATATTTTCTGCCGGTAACGGAAAGCAAACAGGCACGGTCATCATCCGTGCCTGTACGTTTTGCCGCCGACCATTACGGCCGCTGTCCCCGCATATGTTCCGCCATTTTGATAAAGCGTTCTTCCTGTTCCGTCGTGCCGCACACGCCGCATTGCACCAGGATGCGCTCCCCCCTGTACGGCTGGTGAAACGCATCCAGTTGGTCTGACGACAGTTCCGCCACAACATCGCCAGTCTGCGGGTCCAACCGCACATAGCGGGGGTTTTGTTCAATGACTGTGAACCTCATCCGGTTCGACTTGCATGTGGGGCACAGATACGGTTTAGCCATGCGGATACCTCCTCTGACGATGGTTCACCCGTTAGTTTCCGCCAATCAGGCCAGGCTATACCCGTCTGCCAGGTTCAAATTTCTCGTGACAAGCGCATCGGTTTTGGCTAAACTAAAGAACATCGCATCAAATGGTATAAAATGTTAAACCTTTATCGAGGTGAACGTATGAATCGGCAATTGTTCTTTTTCCTCGTGGGGGGCAGCTTCCTGTTGGCAGCGTACGCCCATTACTTTACGGACAACGAGCTTTTCCGCTTTGCAACAGCATCGTTGGCCATTATTTTTCTTGCCGCCTGGCTGGGAAAATCGACGGAGAGCGTCGCCCATTACGCCGGTGACCGCATCGGCGGTTTTCTCAACGCCACGTTCGGCAACGCAGCCGAGCTGATTATCGCCTTTTTCCTGGTCAAGGAAGGACTGTTTGACATGGTCAAGGCCTCCATCACCGGCGCCGTCATCGGGAACATGCTGCTGGTGTTGGGACTGAGCGTGCTGCTGGGCGGATTGAAATTCAAGGAACAGACGTTCAACAGCAAGCTGGCCGGCCACAACGGCTCGCTGATGACGCTGGCGATCGTCGCGCTGTTTATTCCCGCCGTGTTCATGCAGCAGCTCCCGCCGGCAGAGATCGGTACGCTCAGCATTGTGATTTCCGTCGTCCTGATCATTGCCTACCTGCTGTGGCTGATCTTCTCCATGGTGACCCACCGGGAATTTCTGTCCGACATCGAGCCGCACGAGAGCGAAGCCGAGTGGTCCAAAGGCGTCTCCATCCTGATGCTTGCCCTGTCCACGGTCTTCGTCGCCATCGTTTCCGAATGGCTGGTCCACAGTGTCGAGCATGTCTCCCAGTCGCTGGGGTGGTCGGAGCTGTTTGTCGGGGCGTTTGTCATCGCCATTATCGGAAACGCCGCCGAGCACAGCGCTGCCCTGCTTCTGGCCATGAAGGGGCGGATCGGAGCTGCTGTGGAGATCGCCATCGGCTCCAGCCTGCAAATCGCCCTATTCGTGGCGCCGACGCTGGTGCTCATCAGCCTGCTTCTGGGGCAGCCGATGGACATCGTGTTTACGCCGTTTGAGCTGGCCGCGATCGGCGTCGCTACCTTTATCACCATATCGATCACCAAGGACGGTGCCACCAACTGGTACGAAGGCGTTCTGCTCCTGACCGTCTACATCATCATCGGCACTGCCTTCTTCTTCGTCTGAGAGACAGACTGCCCGATTCGGCAGCCTCAGATTGCAGACAGACGAGAGGGATGGATAATGAAAAAGCTCGGTATCATGCCGAGCTTTCTTATTACTGCTGATCAACCGCCCTGTACGCGGATAACCGTTCCTCCAATGTGCCCGTATGCAGTTCAAACAGGTTGTTATCGTAATCGTAGAAGTAGATGGAGTATCCTTCCCCCTTGATCCTGGGGCGAGGAGGTTTCATCTCCAGGCGCAGGGCTTTGATTTTATCGAGATAGTAGTCAATGTCTTCTTCCTTGATTTTGAATGCCACATGGTGATAGGTTCGGTTGACGATTTCACTATTTTCCATGACCGCGATCCACTGCCCGCCGATGATGAAAAATCGTTCACGGGATATCGAGTGGGTCTTGTCACCGCTGTAATAGACCTCTTGCGCCTGAAACAATTCCTTGTACAACGCAGTTGTTTTCTCCAAATCCTTTACCACAAATGTAATGTGGCTTACACTTTCAATCATGCCTATCATCCTTTTCTCACAACATTGACAAAGTATTTTGTCTATCTTCACCAATCTCATTCCGTTGTGTTCCATCCCACTGTGTAGACGAAGAAGTACCCGGCGATGTTTCCAAATGTTTCGATCAACCACCATTCCAATACGTGTTCCCTATCCGTTTATCGCAGGTAACGCTTGTTAATGCCACATTCCGTGTATATACTCGGTATATCTGTAAATATATGAAAATTTCGCGAATGGGTCGAAACAACAGCGATCCGATCGTAATTATCCAGAATATACAAAGGAGACACATCTATGGAGTTTATTTTAACCCATAAATGGATGTTCTTGATTCTCGCAGAAGTCATCTTTTGGATTTCCATCATCACTTTCTTGGTCCTCAGGTATTGGTTTGGCAAAAAAACACTCAGTTTTGTGTTTTTTCTTCTCTTTATTATCAATGACCTGTGGATCGCTTCCCTGGGCTTTTTCGATTATTTGCAAACAGGGCAGTTTTCCAGCTACCAAGTCGTGATCGTAGTTGTTTTTCTCTATGCGATCACGTATGGGAAAAGCGACTTCAAAAAACTTGATTACCACATCCAAATCTATGTCGCCAAGTGGAAAGGGGAACCTGCTCCCGCTATCGCTCCGCCGAAAAAACTGGTCGGCAAGGAACACGCCAAAAAAGAACGGAAGCATTTTTACGTTCATCTGGCCGTCTATGCGGCAGCACACCTGGTTTTCTTCTTGCTGTACGGGCTGTCCTCACGAATCTATGAAATGGCAAGCATGAACCAGTTTTTTGACGAGTATTTCTCATCCATGGAAGGAACACTGCCGTTTGCCAATCAAACCGTCAACAACCTTAGCAGGGTTTGGACCTTGATCTTCATAATCGACAGCATCATCGCACTTTCGTATACCGTATTTCCAAAGGGCGGCAGGAACGCCTCCTAGACGTTAATCATTTCTGTAAATAAAATAAAAAAGCCTGCAGACGTGTTCTTCGACGAACCCTTGTCTGCAGGCAAGGACTGCCCGATGCGGCAGTCTTTTTTTATAGAAAGCCAAGCGAGTGCATAAACACCACAATGATGGCAAGCGGTGCCGCATACCTGAGCAGCAGCAGCCAGGCGGCAAACAGCTTCCGGCCCAGCGGTGTATGGGCGGTAAGCTCCTGCATCAGGATTTCCCGCTTCATCTTCAGCGGCACGAACACCGCGATCAACAGCGCCCCCAGCGGCATCAGCACGTTGCTGACAAGGAAGTCGGCGGCGTCAAACACGGATTTGCCAAAGAAGGTGACGTCCGACAAGGCCCCGAAAGAGAGCGCGGACGGAATCCCGACGATGAAAATCAGCATGCCGACAATCCAGGAAAGCCGCTTTCGTTTGACCTCGTCCCCCTTGGCGAGCGAAGCCACGATCACCTCCAGCATGGAAAAGGCGCTCGTCAGCGTGGCAAACAGGAACAAGGCAAGAAACACCAGCAAAAACAGGGAGCCGAACGGAATATGCTCAAACACCGACGGCAGGACGATAAACAACAGGCCCGGCCCCGCCTCCGGTTTCACGCCGAGTGAAAACACCGCCGGGAAGATGGCCAGCCCCGCAAAAAAGGCGACCAACAGATTGAGACCGACAATCGATCCGGCCGATTTGACCAGGTTTTCCTCTTTGCCAAGGTACGAGCTGTAGGTGACCATCACCGACACCCCGACGCTCAACGAGAAGAACGACTGCCCCATGGCGTACAGGATCGACTCTGCGGACAGTTTGGAAAAGTCCGGCATCAGGAAGAACGCCACCCCGTTTCCCGCTCCGTCCAGCGTCAGCGAACGGACCATCAGCACCAGGAACAGGATAAACAGCCCCGGCATCATATACCTGTTGGCTGACTCGATCCCGCTTTGTATCCCGCGAGCCACAACCATGATCGTCACCAGCATGAAGGCGCATTGCGCCGCGACGGAGCCGATCGGGTTAGCGATTACGTCCAGGAACAACTGATCATAGGACTGTCCGATCAACTGTCCGGTAAGACCGCGAAAGAAATAGGTGAGAATCCAGCCGCCGACCACGCTGTAAAATGACAGCAGCAGAAAGCAGGTAGCCACCCCGAGCCGCCCGATCCAATGCCAACCTGTACCCGGAGCAATGGTGCGGTAGGCGGAAATCGCCTCCTGTTGGGTGCTTCGTCCGATGACGAATTCCCCCAACAGCAGCGGCATGCCGATCAGCACGGTAAACAGCAGGAACAGGAGAAAAAACGCCCCGCCTCCGCTGGTGCCCGCCACATAGGGAAATTTCCAGATGGCCCCGAGCCCGATCGCTGACCCGGCGGCCGCAAGGATGAACCCCAATCGGTTCGTCCACTGTTCCGTTTGGTTCGTCATTCACGAACTCCTCCTTCATCCAATCGTCTGTCCTGTATACATAAATAAAAAACTCGTCCCCACGAAAGGGACGAGTTGAATTACTCGCGGTACCACCCTGATTAAGCCAAAGGAGCCTTCAGGTGAAGGACAGCTGCGGCTTCACTTTTGCCATTGATAACGGGAATGACCCGGTGCTCCTCCTACTGGGACAATCGTTCAGAGGACAGCTCCAGAGGGAATTCCACGGGGCGTGCTTCAGAACCGCTTTCAGTCTCCGACGATTCCTCCCTGTCAAGCCGCTGGACCGTGTACTGGTCTCTGTCATCGCTTTTGACACAATGAAAAATGATATGTATAAATGTAAGGCAGTCATTGAAAAATTGCAAGGAGTTTTTCATGAAAATGAAAAAGCGAGGAACGTCTCCACCCCCTCGCTTTTACTTCTGCCGGTGTTCATGCAGATCGGCCAGCTTCCGCTCCAACGAACCCATGATCTCGCGGCCGATTTCCTCTTCGATCAATCCCAGACGGACGGCAAATTCTACTTCTCGCGACAGCCCGAACATCTGCGTGTCCAACACTTCTTCATACAACGGGCACTGCGGCATGGTCAGGTTTTCCATCTGTACGTCGATCAGTTTATAGATTTTTTCTGCGTCTGCTCGCAGCAATGCTAGCGCTTTTTGTTCCAGATCGGGAACCTTAATCTCTGTCAAAACCTATCCCTCCGTTTGCCACCATCCTTACCTTACATAGTACGCCATTCTGGGCCATTTGAAAAGGGGAGATGGGGAGACAACTGTAACCGGCTCGCTGCCAGTTACAACCGACAGCGCCAATGATTGCCCGTTCCCTCATTGTAATGAGTCCCCCTTACTCATGGAGCGCCCGTTCCAGGCGTGACATCGCTTCCTCCAGGACGACGCGCGGGCAGGCAAAGTTAATGCGCTGAAACCCCGCCCCTTCCTTTCCAAACACGGTCCCGTCATGCAGACCCAGCTTCGCTTTCTTGCGCACGAGCGCGTTCAGTTCGTGTTGGCTCAACCCCAGCCGGCGGAAGTCCATCCAGCCGAGATAGGTAGCCTCCGGGACAGCCATGGATACCTCGGGAATTCGCTCAGCCAGAAAGTCGCGGATGTACTCCGCATTCCCCTTCAAATAGGCGAGTAATTCATCCAGCCACGGCTCGCCGTGCCGATAGGCGGCAATGGCCGCTTCGATGCCGAACAGGTTGAGCACTGTGTGCCCCATCCGCCTGGCCGCCTGTCTGAATGCCCGCAGCAGCTGAGGAGCAGGAGCGATCACGAACGCGGTTGACAACCCGGCGAGATTAAACGTCTTGCTGGCAGAGACCAGGGTCAGGCTATGGCTGGCAAGATGATCCGGGAGGGAGAAATAAGGGACGTGCCGCCCTTTTTCGTAGACGAGGTCGGCATGGATTTCATCCGCCACGACCACGATGTCCCGTTCCGAGCACATCTCCCCGAGCCGCACCAGTTCCTCCCGGGTCCACACCCGTCCCACCGGATTGTGCGGACTGCACAGCAAAAACAATTTCGGCCGGCTTTCGTCCAAGATCTGTCGCAGGCCGTCCCAGTCGATGGTGTACCGGCCATTCTCTTCCCGCAGCGGATTTGGCACGAGTCTGCGTCCCAGGCTTTCCACCGCGTGATAAAACGGATGATAGACCGGCGTTTGGATCAGGACGCTGTCGCCCGGTTCGGTAAACGCTTCGACAGCGATGTGCAGTCCCGGCACGACCCCCGGCAACGTTCCCAACCAACCGGTGTCGACGGTGACGCCATACCGCCTGGCATACCAATCGGCCACTGCCTCGTACAGCGCATCGGGCCGCCCGGGATACCCGTAGACCGGATGCTGCGCGCGGCGAACCAGCGCTTCCGTCACTGCCGGCGGACACGCAAAGTCCATATCGGCCACCCACATCGGCAAGACGTCATCTGCTCCCAGCACCCGCTGGTAGTAATCCCACTTCAAACTGTTCGTCCCTTGTCGCTCAATCCGGATATCAAAGTGATGCTGCACTGTACTCCCCTCGCTTTTGCATGTTTTTTCTTTTCACCATACCCCGTTCTTTGGCAAATGTCCAAGCCTGAATGTCTCGTGTGCCCAAAAAAAGCGCCGCAGCCTCGTCAGCATGCGGCATTTTCCGTTTGTCCTCAGCGCGGGTAGACGCCGGGACCGACCGGCAGATCAAGGACAAACCAGACGACCATCTGTACCATCCAGATCAATAGGAAGGACAGCGCATACGGCATCATCGTCGCGAAGATCGTGCCCATGCCCGCGTCCTTCTTGTACGCTTGGTAGTAGGCCAGGATCAGCGGCAGGTAGGGATTTACAGGTGATATGGTGTTGGTCGCCGAGTCGGCGACGCGGTAGGCGACCTGGATGAACGCCGGATGGTAATCGAGCAGCATCAGCATTGGCATGAACACCGGAGCCAGCATCGCCCACAACGCCGAGCCGCTGGTGATGAACAGGCTCGCGAATGCGGTAAACAGCGTGAACCCGAGCACGACCGGCAGCCCGGTCATCCCGATGCTCTTTAGAAAATCAGCACCGCTCACGGCCAGCAGGATGCCGATGTTGCTCCAGTTGAAAAAGGCGATAAACTGGGCGGCCGTGAAGGCCATCACGATAAAGCCGGACATGTCTTTCACCGCTTCCGTCATGTAGCGCGGAATGTCCCTTGTACTCGTGATCAGCCCCATCTTCTTTCCGTACACGGCGGACACGGTCACGAAAAAGAGCAGAATCACCGGGATGATCCCCTTCAGGAACGGCGACGTCAAAAACCCTCCTGTCTGGGGATCGCGCAGGAGCGCTCCTTCCGGCACGACCAACAGAGCTGTCACTGCCGCAAAGACCAGGGCGGCGATGCAGGCTGCGCGCAGCGCCTTGTTCTCCCTGTCGCTCAGCTCCTCAAAGCGAACCTGCTGCTCTCCCTGATACTCGCCCAGGCGCGGTTCGATCACCTTGTCCGTAATCCAGGCGCCGATAAAGGACAGGAGAAAAACGGATGCGGACATGAAAAACCAGTTGTCCAGCGGCGAGACGTGGGCATGGGGATCGATCGTCCTGGCCACTTCGGTAGAAATGCCGGAAAGCAGGGCATCCGTGCCCGCGATGAACAGGTTGGCTGTGAATCCTGACGAGACCCCGGCCATGCCGGCGGCGATACCGGCGATCGGATGGCGGCCCATCGCCAAAAAGACGAGGCCACCCAGCGGCGGGATGATCACCATGGCCGCGTCGGAGGCGAGATTGCCCAGCACGCCGACAAATACCACCGTGAAGCTGACGATCGTTTTTGGCACGCGGGTCATGAGTTTGCGCAGGACGCTTGTGAGCAGACCCACTTTTTCCGCCAGACCAATCCCCAACGCCATGGTCAGCACGAGGCCGAGCGCCGGGAAGTCGGTGAAGTTTTTCAACATGCTGGTGAGAATCCAGTGGATTCCTTCGACGCTCAGCAAACTTTTCACCGGGACGGTTTCTCCTTTGCCGGGGTGTGTCACGGAGATGTCCAGTCCGGCGAGAATGGCTGAAATCACCATCATGATCAGGCACAGATACACAAAGAGCATAAACGGGTGAGGCAGTTTGTTCCCCACGGTCTCGATCCATCGCAACATCCCTTTTTGGTGTTGCAGCTCTGGCTGCATGCCTGCCGCTCCATGTGGCATGGTTGATCCCCTCCTACCCGTTTGCAATTGGTTGGCCGGATTTGGCACCCGTCCATTTCAATGCCCACCGAACAAACAGGGCAACCCCGTCACGCAGCGCGTCCTCGTCAATGGTGAAGCGCGGATGGTGATGCGGATACACGATACCCTTTTCTTCGTTGCCAGCGCCCAGACAGATGTAACAGCTTGGCACGCATGCGGCGAACGCGGAGAAATCTTCCCCGCCCATCATCGGCGGAATGCGCTGCAGCGCTTGCTCCCCCCATTCCTCCACGATCAGTTCTTCCACCGTCCGGGTGACCCGTTCATCATTTATCACCGAAGCGTATCCGTACCGGTAGTCAAAGCGATACGCGGCGCCGTGCGCTTCCGCAACTCCCTTGACAATCTGCTCCAGCCGCTTCGCCGCCGTTTGGCGAACGTCCTGGCTGAAACTGCGCACAGAGCCGCGCAGTTCCGCCTTGTCGGGAATGACGTTGTAGGCCCCTGTTCCTCCGTGAAAATTGGTCACGGAGATGACCAGTTGTTCCAGCGGATCGGTGTTGCGGGAAACGATCTGCTGCAAATTGGCAATCACCTGCGCGCCAATCGCCACCGGATCAATCGCCGTATGCGGCGCGGAGGCATGACCGCCCTTACCCTGAATGGTAATCTCGAACCGGTCGGAATTGGCCGTGACCGGTCCGTAGGCAATTCCAATCTTACCGACTGGAATATACGCCATCAAATGGATGGCGAGCATGGCATCGATGCCTTCTGCCACCCCTGCCTCCACCATTTCACGGGCACCGCCGGGGTGCATCTCCTCCGCGTGCTGGAAAATGAAGCGCACTTCCCCTCTGATCTGGTCCCGCAGGCGGGACAGCACGCTTGCTGCGCCCAGGAGCATCGCCGTATGCCCGTCGTGCCCGCACGCATGCATGACACCGGGAACTGCCGATGCGAATGGAAAGTCGTTTTCTTCCTGGATCGCCAGTGCGTCCATGTCGGCGCGCAGACCGATCACGGGGCCCGGTTGGGCACCGACGAGACGGGCGACCACACTGGTTCTGGTCGGCCGGGAGAGCTCCAGATTCCCAAACGACTGCAACCGCTCGTACACGAACGCCGCTGTCTTCTCCTCCTGAAACGACAGTTCCGGATACTTGTGCAGATGCCGCCTCCACTGGATCACGTCGTCCGCAACAGAGTCCAGCAGAGAGCGCACGTTTTCCTTGTCCATGACAATCTCCCCTTCAGATGGTAGTTTCCACCAATTACAAATTTCTATATTTTCGGAAAATTTCCTTTACGATGATTCGTTTGCCGCATCCCGGCATGTACAGTACAATCAGGAATAGGATTTCGTATAAACGGAGGAATGCTGGATGTCAGATGTGATCGTGTTCAAGGGGGCCGTATCGTTCCCCATCACGCTGGACCCGAGTGTGTGGATCTTCGACGAACGAAAAATCGACCTGCGCACCTATCGGGGCGAAGAAGAGCAGACGGACGGACGGCAATCCGCCTACCTGCAGGGCACTGGTTCCCAGTGGGACAAGGAACTGCGGGAAGGCGCCACACTGCCGTCAGAACGGCGGAGTCTGGCGGAAGAACGGAAAGCGCTTGAGGGCGACTACGGCATGCGGCTGGCTCCGTTTATTGACAACGCCAAGCCGCTGCCGGAAGCGACGCACGTGCGCATCCACCGCGACGGCCAGGAGCCGGTGACGCTGCCGATCGAAACCGCCAGACAAGCAATTCTGCAGTTTTCCCGAGATGGCAAGCCTCTGCGCGAAGATGGCCCGGTCTACTTTTTCCTGCCGGAGTGGTTGACCGCTGGCGAACAACCGCTCAAGGCCATCACCGCATTTGAATTCGTCACAGAATGATAAAGTACGTCTGGCCTGGCCAGACATGCTGCGGAAGACAACCGCACCCGACTCCATTGCGGCACAGCAAGAGACAATAATCGCGAACATATGTGTGAAGCCGCATCAAAAAAAGCCATCCGCCGCGGCGGATGGCTTTTCTATGATGGATGCTGCCTGGAGGTTTGCCCATCAAGCGCTGAATTGAGTAATTTGGAGGTTTCTCCTTTCTATCTCTTCGCAAAGCAACTCGATGAAGGCGGGATCCAATTGAAGGTCGACAGCACGCTGATACACTTCTATCAACATCTGATCGCTCAAAAATTTCACATTGGTCACCTCCATCTGTTTCATGTGCCCATTGTAGCAGATGGGACGTGCGCGAACAACCGTTCCGATATCCACAACCCATGTGGAAATCGTGTGGGTAAGCTGTGGGCAAAGTGTTGACAACTGGAAAAAGATACCGGTTTTTTCCTGTGGATTCCTACCCAACATTTATCCACATCTTGTCAAAATTTGTCGAACGATTTTGTATAATCAGACCCGACTGTCGACCTCCGCTCCTCCCTGAGGACAGGGGAAGCAGCTTACAGGAAAAACCACCCGGGACCGGGTGGTTTTCCTTTTTGACGGTATGGACACAACCGTGTATTACGCGTTGGCCGGCTCGGTGGTGTGCAGCACTTGTTTGATCCGTTCGATCGCCCAATCCAGTTCTTCCTTGCTGATGACCAGCGGCGGCGCAAAGCGGATCGTCGTCTCATGCGTCTCTTTGCACAAGAGGCCCTGTTCCTTCAACTGCTCGCAGTACGGACGGGCCGCCGTATGCAGCTCCAATCCGATAAACAGGCCGCGGCCGCGGATTTCCTTGATCAGCGGGTTGCGAATTTCTTTCAGCTTTTCCATGAAGTACGCCCCGAGCTCGCGGGAACGATCCACCAGCTTTTCATCGATCAGGACGTCCAGTGCAGCCACCGCGACGGCGCAGCCCAGCGGATTGCCGCCAAACGTAGAGCCGTGGGAACCCGGGTCAAAGACACCGAGCACTTCCCGGTCCGCAGCCACTGCCGAGATCGGGAACACGCCACCGCCCAGCGCTTTGCCCATGATGTACATATCCGGCTTGACCTCCTCCCAGTCGGACGCGAACAGCTTGCCCGTGCGGCCAAAGCCGGTCTGAATCTCGTCGCATACGAGCAGCACGTTGTTGGCTTTGCACAATTCGTAGGCCTGCTTCAGGAAGCCCTCGGGCGGAATGATGATGCCGGCTTCGCCCTGGATCGGCTCCAGCATGAATGCCGCCGTGTTCGGCGTGATCGCCTTCCGCAGCGCTTCGATGTCGCCGTACGGGATGATTTTGAAGCCCGGGGTGAACGGTCCAAACCCGCGCTTGTAGGATTGATCGGATGAGAACGAGGTGACTGTGATCGTACGGCCGTGAAAATTGCCTTCACAGACGATGATTTCCGCTTGGTTTTCCGGCACCTTTTTCACATCGTACGCCCAGCGGCGCACGGCTTTCAGCGCTGTCTCCACCGCCTCTGCGCCCGTGTTCATCGGCAGGATCATCTCCTTGCCGGTCAGCTGCGCCAGTTTTTCATAGAAGACGCCCAGCTGGTCGTTGTAAAAGGCGCGCGAGGTGAGCGTCACCTTGTCCGCCTGATCCTTCAGCGCCTGAATGATGCGGGGATGGCGGTGGCCCTGGTTCAATGCCGAATACGCACTCAGCATATCCAGGTATCTGTTGCCTTCCGGATCTTCCACCCATACGCCTTCCGCCTTGGAGATGACGATCGGCAGCGGATGGTAGTTATGTGCGCCGTATTTCTCGGTTTGATCAATTACCGCTTTGGTCTTGTTCATGTTGTCTGCCTCCTTGAATCGCTTGTTATCTGTAGTATCATTCAAGAACGATGCCAACCGAACCAAATCTTGCCGCAGCGTTGCTATTGCGCAATTCCCTTCCTCTACCGGCAAAATTTTTTTGCATGTCCCCCGCAATTTTTCGCATCAGTGCAGAATCATTTTGCACACGCCTCTACCTAATGGTATGATAACCTTCGTAGAAATGACAGGCAGGTGCATTTTGATGGCGAACGAATCGCATGAAACCTTCTTGCGCATCTACGCACACATTCTCGACAACATCAGCGAAGGGGTACACGTGATTGACGCCCAGGGGACATCCATCGTGTACAACCGCAAGATGTCGGAACTGGAGGCGATGAACAAGCACGACGTACTGAACAGGCCGCTGACAGAGGTGTTCCAGTTTCCGCAGGGGCAGGAGAGCACGCTCCTTCGCTGCCTGCGAACGGGCAAAAGCGTGCGCAACGTTCGGCAAACCTATTTTAACGACAAGGGGATAGAAATCACAACCATCAACAATACCTTCCCGCTGATGGAAGACGGCCGGATCATCGGGGCGATGGAGATTGCCAACGATGTCACCAAGATGGAGCGGCTGATCCGCGAAAATCTGTGGGACAAAAACGGCGCCCGCTACACATTTGACACCATTATCGGCGACAGCCCATCCATTCGGGAAGTGATCGAAAGCGCCAAACGGGCGGCGCGAACCTCGTCTTCCGTGTTGGTAGTGGGTGAAACCGGCGCGGGCAAGGAGCTGTTCGTGCAGAGCATCCACAACGCCAGCCTGCGCGCGGGAGGGCCGTTTATCTCGCAAAATTGCGCCGCCCTGCCCGATACCCTGATTGAGGGGCTGCTCTTCGGCACAGCGCGCGGCGCCTTTACCGGCGCGGTGGAACGGCCGGGTCTGTTTGAGCAGGCGGAAGGCGGCACGCTGTTTTTGGACGAGATTAACTCGCTTAGTATGCCACTGCAGGCCAAATTGTTGCGCGCCCTGCAGGAAAAGTCGATCCGGCGCATCGGCGACACCAAGGACCGGGCGATCGACGTGCGCATCATCGCCGCGCTGAACGAAGACCCCATCGAGGCGATCTCCCAGCAGCGGCTGCGCAAGGACCTGTATTACCGGCTGGGCGTGGTCACGCTTTTCATCCCGCCGTTGCGCGAGCGAAAAGAGGACATTCCCCTGCTTGTTAACCATTTTATCTGCAAGTACAACCAGCTGTTTCAGATGGACGTGACAGGGATCAGCGAGGAGGTCATGCGCTTTTTCCTCTCTCACGACTGGCCCGGAAACGTGCGGGAGCTTCAGCATGTCATCGAAGGCGCGATGAACCTGATGACGGACGAAACGGTCATCACCACCGCGCATCTGCCCTATCACTTTTTGCGCCGCACAGGAAGTGCCGCCAAGGAAAAGATGCCGGTTCAGCCATTAGCGGATGAGATCAAGCCGCTGAAAGAAAAAATGCGTGAGTTTGAGGCATACTACATTCAGCGCGTGGTTGAAAAGCACAAGGGCAACATCTCCCGCTCCGCCAGGGAGTTGGGCATCAGCCGGCAGAGCCTGCAGTACCGCCTGCGCAAACTGGGAGTCAAGCATACGTGAGGTGCGCCAACTTTTTTGGCGAGTGACGAATTTTTTTGCGCTAATTGCCCAATACGTTTGCACAAGCTGACTCTATTTTTGCGATTGTACGCAAACGTATGACAATTCCGACTTGGTACACTCCTTGCATAATACTTGTCCTCGCAGGTTGTACAAGGCTGATTGTACCATTCCTGAATTTCCTGAAGGAGAGGGTTACATGACATCACGAAAAGAGCACCACAACGAATTGAACCGAGCGATGAGCAGCCGCCACCTGTTCATGATTTCGCTCGGCGGCGTAATCGGAACCGGCCTGTTCCTGGGCTCCGGCTATACCATCAGCCAGGCGGGGCCGATCGGGACGATTGTCTCCTACATGGTTGGCGGTCTGATCATGTATCTGACGATGCTCTGCCTGGGCGAGCTGGCCGTGGCAATGCCGGTGTCCGGTTCGTTCCAGACCTACTTGACCCGGTTTGTCAGTCCGTCGCTCGGCTTTGCCGTCGGCTGGCTGTACTGGTTGGGCTGGGCCGTTACGGTTGCGCTGGAACTTTTGTCTTCGGGCCTGCTGATGCAGCGCTGGTTTCCCGATTCACCAGTATGGATGTGGTGCGCGATATTCGGTGCCGTCCTGTTCGTATTAAATGCGCTTTCCGCACGGGCGTTCGGGGAGACGGAATTCTGGTTTTCGAGCATTAAGGTAAGCGCTATCATCCTGTTCATCATTCTGGGTGGCGCCGCCATGTTTGGCCTGATCGACATGAAAAACGGCCAACCCGTTCCGATGCTCTCCCATTACCTGGACAGCCCGCTGCTGCCCAACGGGATTACCGGTCTCTTGCTGACGATGATCACTGTCAACTTTTCATTCCAGGGAACGGAACTGATCGGTATTGCCGCCGGCGAGAGCAAGGAGCCGGAAAAGACGATTCCCCAATCGATTCGCAACACCGTTTGGCGCACGCTTGTCTTTTTCGTGCTGGCGATCTTCGTCCTGGCCGGCATGATCCCCTACCAGCAGGCGGGCGTGATTGAAAGTCCGTTTGTCGTCGTCTTCGACAGCATCGGCATTCCGTATGCGGCCGACATCATGAACTTCGTCGTGCTGACAGCGCTGTTGTCCGTGGCCAACTCCGGACTCTACGCAGCCACCCGGATGCTCTACTCCCTGTCCAAAGACGGCATGGCCAGTGACAAACTGGCGACAGTCAACCACAAGGGGATTCCGATGCAGGCGCTCCTGATCACCTTCGCCATTTCCCTGCTGTCGCTCTTGTCCGGCTTCATCGCAGAAGACACCGTGTTTATGATCCTGCTGTCCATCGCCGGTCTCGGGGCACAGGTTGGCTGGATTTCCATCTCCCTGTCCCAGATCGCATTCCGCCGCCAATACCTGCGAAACGGCGGTTCGCTGCAGGACCTGAAATTCCGGACACCGCTCTACCCGGTGCTTCCGATGATTTCGCTGATCCTCAACATCACGGTTCTGATCAGCCTGGCATTCGATTCGGAGCAGCGGATCGCGCTATACTGCGGGATTCCGTTCCTCGTGATCTGCATCCTCATCTACCAACTGCGGATCAAGAAAAAGAACGGCTTGACGGATCAAAACGCTGCCTGACAAGCGGATGCACCGCTGGATGGTGGCGCAGGCCATTTCCTGATCGCATCAAGCCAAACCAAATCAATTTCGTGTTGCGCGTCTATTCACAAAGAAAAGCTTGCGGCCTGTGAGGAACCGCAAGCTTTTCGTTTTCGCAAGCAATTCATGCTAGCAGTCGTCGTGCAATCATGTGTTACATGGCTACGCGCACGATCTCCGTAATGACCACCATGGCAAAGACGGCAAACCCAAGGGAACTGGTTACAAGCAGCATCCGTTTCAGTTTCTTCATGTCATCCATTTGTGATTCCCTCCCTTTCTCTTGTGCCAACCATCTCTACCGTTATATACGAGCGGGAGTTGGAAAAAGTTTCAAGTCAGCACAAAAAATTTTTCAGGATCGTGCCATCCTCACACAGTCGCTTTTGGATTGAGCCATTTCCTGCTCCATCCGGTACAGCTTCCAGGCTACCCAAAGGCCGACAAACAGGCACAACATCCACGGCAGCCAGGGCATCTCCTGCCGCTGTGCCAGATCATACACCCAACCGCCGGCAAACTGGCCCACGGAACCGCCGATCGCCAGCGAATACCCATTGAAGCCGTAGTAGGCACCGACGTGCTCGGGCGGCGCAAAACGCTGCACCATGTCCATCATATGAGGTACGGCGATCATCGTGCCCAGGGCGAACAAGAGTGCATCGGCGACCAACATCCACAGCGTATCAGCAAACGCCAGCAAAAACAAGCCGAATCCCATGACAAATGTGCCCAATCCAATCAGGGTGAGGCGCTGCGGGTATCCCTCCAGCCACTGGCTGACCTTCATCTGCAGCAAAATGACGGAAACGGAGACGGACGACAAGACGATGCCGACGGCGGTTTTGCTGTGCGTCACGTCCTGCGCAAGTTGCGGTATGGTGAGAAACAGCTGCATGTTGAGGTAGTAGTAGCCCATCAGGATCAACGTGTAGCGGACGAAGCGCCTGTCCCGTACGACCAGCGCCATGCTCGCCCAGATGCCGTGCCGCTCGTGCTTCACTTCGATCGGCTGCAGCAGGAACAGCGCGATCAGCCCGTTTCCCGCAAAAATCGCCCCGGCAAACAGCGACAGGTACGTAAAATCGAAGGCGGCCAAAGCGGTCCCCACGACCTGGGAGCCGACAACGCCGACGTTGGTCAGCACGTTGCGAAAGGCAAACACGTCCTTGCGAATCGAATCGGGAGTCAGCACGGCAAAGGCGGCCGACATGGCCGGTTCAAACAGCGAGCCGCCCAATCCGGAGAGAACGGCCGCCAGAAAAAACTGCCACGGCGCTGTACAAAACGCAAACAGGGCAAAACCTGCGGCGCGAATCAACAGGCCCAATACCATGGTACCCTTGTAGCCAAAGGTGTCAGCCACCACCCCGCCGAGAAAGGCAAATCCCTGCTGCGAGAATTGTCGCACGCCAAGCACGAGGCCAGCCATCGCCACCGTCCATCCGATGCTGCCTGTCAAGTACAGGGTCAGGTATGGAATCAGCGCGTAAAACCCCAGGTTCATCAAAAACGAGGTGACCAGCAGCAGCTTGACGGAAATCGGCGTTTCCCTCCACACGCGTCTCTTCATCTCTATCACACTCACTCTGTCTTCTGTCTGACATTTCGCGATACTCCCAGCTTACGAAAGCTGGTATAATTTGAGAAACGAACAATTTTGCACAGAGTTATCAAAGAATGTGATAAGAGGGAACACAGCGCATGGATTTCGAACAGTTACGTGCCTTTTATACCGTGGCGCAAACGAAAAACTTTACAAAAGCGGCAGAAATGCTGCACGTTGTCCAATCGACCGTTACGACGAGAATCAAACAACTGGAAGAAAAAGTAGGCAAGCCGCTGTTCACCCGGGACAAACGCAGCGTGAAGATCACCCAGGCCGGTTTGACGCTGCTGCCGTACGCCGAACGCATCCTGAAGCTCGCCACCGAGGCGCTGAACGAAGTGGCTGCCCTCCAACCGTACGAGGATTACCTCTCCATCGGCAGCCTGAATTCAATCTGGACCGCCATCCTGGAGCCGATACTCAAGGAGTACCACTACCGCTATCCGCACATTGCCATCAGCACCAAGACGGGGCACTCCGCCGACGTAATCCAATTTCTCCTGGACAACGTGATCCAAATCGGGATCGTCTACGTGCCGCCGTCTCTGCCCAACTTTGAGGTCATTCCCGCCTGGGAAGACGAGATCGTCCTGGTCAGTCCCCCGGACGACTCGATTATCACAGCGCCACATGTGGACGCTCGCGAACTGCGCAACCTCCCTTTGCTCTTCATGAATTGGGGGCCGCCGTTTGACCAGTGGATGCGGCAGACGCTGCCGCGCAGCTTTGTCCCCAAACTCCACGTGGACAAGGCGGAACTGGCCATCGACCTGGTAAAGGAAGGCCTGGGCGTCAGCCTGCTAACCCGTTCGACGGTGCAGGCCGACCTCGCCAACGGAACACTGAAGGAAATCACCATTGTCGGCAACAGACCGCCCAAACGGTCCGCCTACATCGTCCTGCCCCGGGACAAAAAGAACAAGCCCAGCGTGGAAAAATGGCTGGGCCTGATGCAGGAATTCGGTTATTTGCCTGAGCGGGCGTGACAGGACAGACGCCTTCGTCCGGCTTCCTCACAGGGGATCGGCCATATGGCGAGGCAGCCTCATTCCCCCTCCTCCATCAACGCACGCAGTGCGGCCGCAAACCGCTGATCGTCCTGCTGTGTGCGTGCAGACGGTCCGCGGGTTCGCCCGCCTCCCCGGCGGAAGCGCGCTTTTTCGTTTCGTTCTTCCAATTGGAACGTGATCCGTTCCGCATCAAACACGGACCCGTGCGGTGTCACGGCCTTGGACCGTTTCCCCAGCACGAGTGCGGCCAGTCCGATGTCCTGGGTGACGACGATGTCGCCCGCCTTCGCTTCGTTGGCCAGCCTCATGTCCACTGCCTGGGGGCCGGCGTCCACCACGACGTGATCTTCACCGTGAATCTGGTGATGGTAGCTGGCAAAGGTGACACAGCGCCACCCTTTTTCCTTGCACAGCGCCCGGGCAATCTCCAGCGCGCTTCGCGGACAGGCGTCGGCGTCAATCAGCACGCGCCCGTTGACTGCAGTCGTCACATTGGTTCACCTCTTGGCAGGCATGGCCCCTCCCCCTGCGGCTCCTTTTTTGATATGATGTGAATGGAGAGGAGTGAAAGGGCTTTGCGTTATCAATTTCAGTACGACGAACGGCTGGGCGTTCGGCTTCCCGTCCTCTACCACGACTGGGACGAGTATTCGCCGGAAGAACGGGCCAGCATGCTGCTGGAGTGGGAAGAAATTCGCGCAACCATTCCCGATCGCATCATTCAGTTGGAAGCCATTATCATCGAAAAGCAAAAACAGATGTTTGAGGAAGAAAACTTCGCCCGCTCCTGCGAATTGAACAGCGAAATTCACGAATTGGCCAGCATTATCAATGATCTTAATATATGGTTTCGCGTCCAACAAGACTACGAAACAAAAACGCACCAGTAACCGCAGGCAAACACGGGACGGCACAAAAGGGCAGGCGATAAAGAATCGCCTGCCTCTCTTTTTTAGACGTTTTATTAGGCGTTGGCCGGTCAACTCGCGGCCGATTTTTTCCGCGCCAGGCGCAGCGCGATCAATCCGGTCACGTGCGGCGCCGCCATCGACGTCCCGTTCAGCTTTTTGAAGCTGTTGCCCGGCCAGGTGGACAAAATGTCCACGCCCGGCGCCGTCGTCGTCATTCCTTTGCCGCGCGAGCTGAATTCCGCCAGCTTGCCGTTTTGCGCCACTGCCCCGACACCGATTACCTCCCGATACCGGGCCGGGTATTCCACCTGTCCCCCGTTGTTGCCGGCTGACGCCACCATGACGATTCCCCGGTCCGCCGCCTTTTTGACAATCCGCGCCAGCGCTTCGCTGTACTGCGGCATGCCGAAGCTCATGTTGATGATCTCCATGTTGTTTTTGATCGACCAGTTCAAGGCCCGCATGATGTCGGCCAACCTGGCTGTGCCGTCCTCCCGGAACGTGCGCACATCGTAGAGATCAGCCTCCGGGGAGACCCCGACTATCCCCCGCTTGTTCATTTCCGCTACGATGATGCCGGCCACATGGGTGCCGTGCCCGTTGCGTTTGCCCCGGACCAGTTCGATGCCTCCCTTCACTCGATTGCGCAGCTCGAAATGATTGCGGTCTATCCCTGTATCGATGACGGCGATCTTCACGCCGGCTCCCTTGCTTCTCTTCCACAACCGTTCCGCCCCGACATACTTCACGCCCCAGGGCACCTCTTCTTGCGAGTGCACCCTGACCACCACGTTTTCTTCCACGATCGGATTGTGCCGTAAAAAGTGGTCCTGGTACATCTCAAAAAGTTCATCGCGAACGCACATGCAGGAGACGTCGTCAAAGCAGCGCCACGGCTGTTTCGCCGCCCGGGTAGCCAACTTCAACTTCGCCTTCAGCTCCGCCAAAATGTCGGCAAACGGCGCTTGATGATGAAACGTCAAAATCTTCACCTGGATTCCTCCCTGTCGTGACGAATGTCTGCATCATCCTATGTACAGATGCTGCCTTTTGGGTTGGGTGTTCACACAGGAGCGAGAAAAAGGGCGATTGTCTGAGCGCAGTTCAAACTGTCCGCCGCGCTGCGTCACCGCAAAAGCGCAAAGCAAAAGGGAGCGCGTGTCCGCTCCCTGTTTGCTCATACCCGCCAGTTGTGCCTGGATTAGTTGTCGCAGGCGCACCCGACGATCGTCAGCAATACGAACAACACCAGCACCAAGGCAAAATCGTCAAAGAAACCGCCGTTAAACAGGCTACTCATTACGCTTCCCCTCCTTTGTTGGCAACTACTCATACGGTATGAGCCAAACGGGTGGATTGATTGGACGGACGCCCATGTCCTGCATTTCAGCACCGTCCAATTTGGCTGGCCTGACGCTCGCAAACGCCAAAAAAGCCTGCGCTCCATCAAGAAGCTGCAGGCTTTTTGGATTGGGGGGCAGGCGCCATCCCGTACGGTTTTTGCATGACGGTCTGCCAGAAGGGGATCGTGCGCTGGATCAGCGGACCGGTCAACAGCGCGATCAGCACGGTGCCGATCGACACCGGTCCGCCCAGGGCCGCACCCGCCAACAGGACGGTTACCTCGATGGCGATGCGTACCTTTTGAATGCTCCAGCCCATCCGTTCGTTCATCGCCAGCATGAAACTGTCGCGCGGTCCAGCGCCCAGCCGCGGCGAGATGTACATCCCGATGCCGACGGCCATTATCAGCAAACCGGCGAGCAGCATCAGATACTGTTCCAGCATGGTTTCGGCTGTCGGGACAATGTCCAGCCAGAGAAAAAAGTCGAGAAAACTGCCAAAGCAGACCATATTCAAAAACATGCCAAACGTCGGCTTGATCTTAGCCAGCACATACGAAAGCAGGATGACGATGACCCCTACGATTTGCGTCCAGATGCCGATGGTCAGTCCAAACGTTTTTTGCAGACCGATGTGCAGCACATCCCAGGGCGAGACGCCCAGGTGTGCCTTGATCGTCAGTACGCAGCCAAATGCGCCAATGAACAGCCCCAGCACAAACATGGCGTAGCGAACCGCGAGCGGCCCGCCAAGTCGTTTCCCATACACTCCTGTTCACCTTTCCGTTCTCTCTGTTCTCTGCCGGTTAGCGCCAACCGGCCACCACTTCGTGAAAGATCCCGGCACTGCGGAAGTACGCCTCTGCTTTTGGGCGGTTGATGTAGGTTTCCAGCTCGTTCAGCCGCTCTCCCTCCAGGACGACCTGCCGCTGCCGGTTTTCCTCGTCACGGTACTCCACGATCAGGGACAGGTTCTCCCGCAGACAGTGTTCCCGCAGTTCTTCCGGGGTAGCAAAGGTAACCCGTTTCATGCTCTCCCTCTTTCCTGATGATGATCATTCATTATAGCAGGGATTCGCCGTTTCGCCCACTCCGCCGCGCACTCGTTTTACAGGTAGGCTGGCCAGATCTTCCGCCAACGTCGTATTGGGAAAGACGTCCCTGGCCTCCGCCAAGAGATCGGCCATTGTCAGGTCCCCGTCTTCATTTTCATAGCGCGGGCTGAAGTGGGTGAGGCAGAGCGCCTTCACCCCCGCTTCCCGGGCCAGAAGGGCCGCTTCCCGCGCCGTGGAGTGGCCGCTGCGCACGGCCAGCTCCTTGTCCCGGTAGGCGTACGTCGCCTCGTGAATCAGCAGGTCAGCACCGGCCGCCAATTCCCGGACGGCGCGGCACGGCTGGGTGTCTCCGCTGTAGACCACTTTGCGCCCCGGCTGGACTGGTCCGACAAAATCGCGGCCGTCAAAGACACGACCGTCTGGCAGGGTGATCCGCTCCCCCCGCTTCAACGCCCCGTACAGCGGCCCCTGCGGGATGCCCGCCTGTTCGGCTGCGTCCGCCAGAAACGCGCCGGGGCGATCCTTTTCCACCACCGCATAGGCGTACGCCGGCACCCGGTGCTGCACCCGGCGGCAGGACACCGTGAACGCTTCGTTTTCCCAGATGGTGCCTTCCTCGACGATGTGCACATGAAGCGGGTAATGCAGATGGACGGGACTTACGTCCATCACCGCCTGGATGTAGCGGTCCACGCCCGGCGGCCCGTACAGTTCCACCGCCGATGCTTCGTCGTTGCGCAGCGAGCGGCTGGCCAACAGGCCGATCAAGCCGTACAGGTGATCCCCGTGCAGGTGGGTAATGAAGATTTTTTCCAATTGACTTACTTTTAGCGGGGAACGCAAAATCTGGTGCTGTGTGCCCTCACCGCAGTCAAACAGCCACCACTTGCCTGTTTGAATAAAGCGGAGGGCGATCCCGCTGACGTTTCGACGCGTCGACGGAGCACCCGATCCGGTTCCCAGAAAGGTAATGATCATGCTGCGAGTGGTCTCCTTTTCATTCTGACGTTCAGGTGCCTGTCAGGTTGCTGGGCATTCACCCTTTTTTCCGAGGGCGCATACCCTACATCAAGCAGATTGTTCAGGCACTTGCCTTGTCAGGAGGGATGATGATGAAGCGACTGCTCTCTCTGGGGCTTGCCGCCGGACTGGCGCTGACGGCGCTGTTGACCGGCTGTGCCGACGCCCCGGAAAAAATACGGATCGGGGAAGTAACCCGATCGATCTTTTACGCCCCCCAGTACGTCGCGCTGGAAAAGGGCTTCTTCAAGGAAGAAGGGCTCGACGTGGAACTGACCACCACGTGGGGCGGCGACAAAACCATGACCGCCCTGCTCTCCGGCGGCATTGACGTGGCGCTGGTCGGTTCGGAGACGAGCATTTACGTCGCCCAGCAGGGAGCGGCCGATCCGGTTATCACCTTTGCCCAATTGACGCAGACGGACGGCACCTTCCTCGTCTCGCGCCAAAAAGTGGAACACTTCAGCTTCGACCAACTGAAGGGCAGCGTTTTTCTCGGCCAGCGAAAAGGCGGCATGCCGCAGATGGTCGGCGAGTACGTGCTGAAAAAGCACGGCATTGACCCGCACAACGACCTGCAGTTGATTCAAAACATTGAATTCAAAAACGTCGCGTCCGCTTTTGCCTCGGGGACGGGAGAGTACGTCCAGCTGTTCGAGCCGCAGGCGTCCCAATTCGAGGCAGACGGCATCGGGTACGTCGTCGCTTCGTTCGGCCAGGAAAGCGGCACGGTTCCCTACACCGCGTACATGGCCAAACAAAGTTATCTCGAGAAGCAGAAAGCCGCTATCCAAAAGTTTACCAATGCCATCTACAAAGGGCAACAATGGGTGGCCAGCCACTCTCCCAAAGAGACCGCCCAGGTGATCGCCCCCTACTTCCAGGAGGTCAGTCCGGAGATTCTGGAAAGCTCTGTCAAACGCTATCTGGAGCAAGGCTCGTACGCCACCGACCCGATTCTCGACGAATCTGAGTGGAACCTCCTGCAGGAGATCATGGACCAGGCAGGTGAACTGAAACAGCGCGTCGATTACGCCAAGCTGGTCAACACCACGTTTGCCAAAACCGCCAAGGAAGGGAAGTAAGCGATATGAACCAGCTTCTTTCTGAACCGGCCAAAATCGAGCTGCGTCACGTCACCCATCTCTACGTCACGACCACTCGCGCGTTCATGGCGGTCAAAGACATCAACCTGCGCGTGGCGGAAGGCGAGTTCATCTGCCTGGTCGGCCCCAGCGGCTGCGGCAAAACGACACTGCTCTCCCTGATCGCCGGGCTGGAAAAACCGACAGCAGGCAAGATTCTGATTGATGGACGGCCGGTGGAGGGCACTTCCCGCCAGGTGGGCTACATGCTGCAGCAGGATTTTCTGTTCAACTGGCGCACGATCGAGGAAAACATCTTCCTCGGCCTGGACATACAGGGCATCCGCAGCCGGGAGACGGAAGCGTACGCCCTGCACCTGCTGGAGGAAATGGAACTGGCCGACGTGCGCAAGGCGTATCCGGCACAGCTTTCCGGGGGGATGAGGCAGCGGGTGGCGCTGGTACGTACACTCGCCTGCCAGCCTGACATCCTGCTGCTGGATGAACCGTTTTCGGCGCTGGACTACCAGACCAAACTGAAGCTGGAGGACCTGATTTTCTCCACGCTGCGCCGCCACAAAAAAACGGCCGTACTGGTGACGCACGACCTGTCCGAGTCAATTGCGATGGGCGACCGGGTGTACATCCTGGCGCGCAATCCCGGACGCATCCGAAGCGAAGTGGCCGTGCCGCCAGCAATCCGCGATGCGCTGCCGTTTGACGCCCGCAATCGTCCCGGGTTTCACGAGTTGTTTCACCAGGTGTGGAAAGAGATGGAGGTGGTGACCGATGCAGCCACATGAGATTGAGGCGATCCACCGCAACCATTTGCGACGGATGGCGAAACAGCGCTGCCTGGTCGTCGCCACCCAACTGGCCCTGTTTCTGCTGTTCATCGGCATCTGGGAAGGGCTCGCCCGTGCCAACGCCATCAACGTGCTGATCTTCAGCTACCCGTCCAAAATGTGGCAGTTGTTCTGGTCGATGATCCTGGACGGCAGCCTGCTGCCGCACGTAGCGATAACCGTGGGAGAGACCGTTGTCGGCTTTCTGCTGGGCACGCTGCTCGGCACGCTGCTCGCCACCCTGATCTGGTGGTCCCCCTTTCTCTCCCGGGTGCTGGAGCCGTATCTCGTGGTCGGCAACAGCATGCCCAAGGTGGCACTCGGCCCCGTCTTCATCGTCGGTCTGGGGCCCGGCCTGGTCTCCGTAATCGCGATGGGCTGCGCCATCTCCGTCATCATTACCACGATCGTGATCTACACCAGCTTCAAAGAAGTGAATCCTAATTATGTCAAGGTAGTCCAGACGCTGGGCGCCAACAAGCGGCAAACCTTTACGATGGTGATCCTGCCCGCCACGATTCCGACAATTCTCTCCACGCTCAAGGTAAACGTCGGCCTCTCCTGGGTGGGCGTGATCGTTGGCGAATTTCTCGTCTCACAAAAAGGGCTGGGCTATCTGATCATCTACGGCTTTCAGGTGTTTAATTTTACCCTCATGAAGGTAATGAAAATACCTGCATTACTCGTACGCGCTGGTGTTCCCTCCAGGTAAGCATTATCAGCCCTTCTGTCCAAGGAATGTCTCCCCATCCTCTCAAAGAATTTTTTCCAAGGCCATCACATCAACGAAGTTTCCATCCAATATACCTTGGTTGTGAAACACACCGACTACACGGTACCCGCATTTTCTGTAAAGACCTTGGCCAAGTCCGTTAAACGGAAAGGTAAACAACACGATTTTGTGAAATTTCTGGACGCGCGCTACCTCCTCAAGCCTGTTTAACAGTACCTTCCCGACGCCTTTTCCTCGGTAAGACCGCTCAATATAGATTGATAAGTCAGCGACGCCGTCATAGGCACATCGATTCGAATAACGGTTAAGAGAAGCCCATCCAATGACGGCACCATTCATCTCTGCGACAAGAACGGCGTATCGCCCCTGATGTTCATCAAACCACTTTTTGATGTACGTGTAGTCCTTCTCTTCTGATTCCAAGGTCGCGATTCGGTCAGCAATCCCTTGATTGTAGATCGTGAGGATTGATTCAAGATCTGCCGCACTTGCAGCTCGAATGCAAAGGTTCATGACCGGAATCCCCCTTTTCACAGTCCTCCGACTCATTTGGGCTGCAAACAGAATCTTTTGTATCCTTGACCTCTTCGATTTTTACCTTGCAACAAGAACCCTCTTTTTTTCCAAACAAACCTTTCAAGAATCCCATGTTATACTCCTCCTCAGATAATATAGAATAAAAATCCAGACATGGTGGACATGGTGAACACAGATACAACAAACGCTCCAACTAATCGCTTTTTAAAAATAGAGTGAAGCAGTGTTAACTCTGGCAAGCTTGCTCCCGCAGAACTGATCATAAGCGCCATTACTGGACCAAGAGCCATTCCTTTTGCAATCAAAATTTGCGAAATGGGGATCATTGTCGAGAGTCGAATATAGAGCAGAATACCAATAATGGCTGCGATTGGCACCATCCACCACTTATCTCCACCTATATAGGTCGTAATCCATTCGGTAGGTACAGCACCATGAATGACAGATCCAATCGCAGCACCAATAATGAGATAAGGATAAACCGATTTTATCAGTCCCAATGTTTCGGCGAAGGCAGCTTTCAGGCTAAAGGACTTGCTTGACTCGTTGTATCCAGTCATGACAACTTGTTTAACTTGTGTTTCAAACCCTAATCGTTCCAGGGTAAACCCGATGATCACCGATAACACGGAAGTAATGACAGTATAGGCAATCGCTACTTTTACCCCGAGCATTGTTCCCATGAGGGTAATTATAGTTGGGTCTAACACCGGTGATGCGAAAAGGAACACCATCACAATCCCGAAACGGATTTTTTTGTTTAACAAGTTCACAACCACCGGTATGGTTGAGCAAGAGCAAAATGGTGTAACGAACGCGAATACCAATACCATAAAGGCACCCAGGGCTGTGTTTTTCCCCGCCAAAAAATTTTCAAGCTTTTTATAAGGGATAAAGCTCTGGAGAAAACTGATGGCAAACGAGATCACAATAAACAATACCGTTAACTCTAATGCGATCCATAAAAAACTGTCCAGAACTTCGCGCCACATGTTCACCACCCCTATTTATTTGCATTTTACAAGTATTTTAGAAAGAAAAGTGGGTTTAATCACCCATGGGATTGCAGCATTGCTTGGTTCTAGCCATCGCTTGATTCAACAATTGTAGGGAACGAATCACCGTTTCTTTTTCAAATTGGCTCATATGAGAAAAGATATCCTCATAATACGAGCACATTAGCCTATCAATATAATCATGAATGCGTTTCCCTTTTTCCGTTAAGGAAAGGATATGCACCCTGCGGTCTTCTGCATACGGAGTCTTTTTTACGAGTTCTGCTTCAACCAATGCTTGAACCTGGCGGCTGAATGTCGTGACATCCATTCCTAAAATCTCAGCAATTTGTTGCATGGACGGCTGATGGTTCCGGTTGATTTCGTATATGATGTGGCTTTGCACAACCGATATGTCAATTCCATCTACTGAACAACAGTTTTTATTTAGAAGTCCAATACGCCGAGTCATCGTCTGTAAAATTTCACGTATATTATCCATTTCCTCACCTCTTTACCCATTTATACACGAATTACTTGCAATTAGCAAGTTATTTTTATAAATTCTTTATGTAGAGATTAATTGGTACCTATATACGCAATTGTTGTAAGTGAACACTAATAATATTTTTCTAAAAATCACATCGTTATAATCCGATTTTGCGAAAGGAATGATTAAGGTGCCCCCTATTTATGATTGTATTGTCATCGGTGCCGGTCAGGCTGGTTTAGCGGCTGGTTATCACCTTCAACAACAGCAGCTTAATTTTCTTATTCTCGAAGCTGCTGATAAACCTGCAGGCTCATGGCCACAGTATTATGACAGCCTTACCTTGTTCTCCCCTGCTCGCTACTCCTCCCTTCCCGGGCTGCCGTTTCCAGGAGATCCCACTCGCTATCCTGTCCGAGATGAAGTCGTATCGTATTTGATACATTACGCCCAATATTTTAACTTGCCTATTCGGACCAATACCTCAGTTACTGATATTCAAAAGGAGAAACATTTGTTTTTGCTCGCAACTGGATCGGGGGAATTATTCCAAGCAAAAAATGTAATCGCTGCTACGGGCGGATTTAGTCGTCCATTTATCCCTCATATTCTTGGGATTGAACATTTTCAGGGGACCACTCTTCATTCCAAGGATTATAAAAACCCCTTTCCCTTTCAAAACCAACGAATTGTAGTGGTCGGGGCAGGTAACTCAGCGGTCCAAATTGCAGTCGAGTTGGCAGCACATGCAGACGTTACCATTGCCACACGCTCGCCCATTCTCTTTAAGCCACAGGTAATTATCGGTAAGGATGTTCATTTCTGGGTCACGGTGCTTGGGATCGACCAAACTGGTTTTGGAAAATGGCTGCTTCAGTCAAAACCAGAGGGTGTCCTGGATACGGGGAAATACCAGAAAGCCATCGAGAATCAAAAGCCAAGTCGGAAGGAGATGTTTGTCCAATTTACGAAAGATGGCGTTATTTGGTCAGACGGTACGGAAGAACATGTTGATACCGTCATCTTCGCCACCGGTTATCGTCCGAACGTCAATTACCTTTCCTCTCTTCATGCTTTGGACAAAGATGGCTCCCCTTTGCATCATAAGGGCGTCAGTACAACTGTAAAAGGTCTGTATTATGTTGGACTCCCTTGGCAACGCTCTTTGGCATCAGCGACACTTCGTGGGGTTGGGAAAGATGCGAAATATGTGATCAATCATATGAGGAATACCTAGCTATATGTTCTTTCTAAAGTAAACGACCATGAATCGCATGGTCGTTTACGAATGCCCCTACTTCCTAGATACCTTCAGCAAGAAATTTTTCAATGCGAGCTTTGATGGAATCACGTACAGTACGGTATCGAGTCATAATTTCTTGTTCGGTTCCTGTTGCTTTCGCAGGATTGTCAAAACCCCAATGCCATTTCACGATGTTTTTATTGGAAATAACAGGGCAATGTTCATCTGCATACACGAGTGGTTTTTTATCCATGATCTATTCTCCTTTTGTATTGTTTGTATTGTTGAAATATCTCTTATGAAACCAAAGCGTAACGTTTACTACTTCAATCATGACTGACACTTCTGCCAAGGGACCGATAATGGCTGCAAACGCTGCACCCGAATGAATCCCGAACACCCCTAAAAAATGAAGGAGGCTCGTCGCCCCCTGTTTATCCAAACATCGGTTCGTCAAAATGAACATTGCGCGTTGCTACAATTCGAACATGGTCATCATTCTTGGTAACACTCGGACCGTCAGCGTAAATTTCTTGAAACAGCTTTTCATCGGGTTTCGCATATTTTTTCCTGGCCTCCATGGCAGCCTGGACCGCAGCTTTTCTTTTTAATGTAATCGCAAAGTCGGATGGTGAATGAACGACGAACGCTCTGACCTTTCTGCCAATCTTAGTAAATTTGCGCGGGTTGTTGTTCAACATATGCTTCAACTCCCCTTTCCAGAAACGTATTTAACGAACTGAGGATTGCTTGGTTTTCCTTTTCAATAAACTGTTCCAGCAGCGCATCGTATCGTTCTTCAGGCACTTGTCTATTGATAAGCAAATGGACGGTCACCACAAACGTTTTTGCAATCGGAATACAGATGATATATTCGTATTCACCGCGAACCGTATTTTGTTCTTTAAAAGCCATGATGGATTTGTTGGACAAGAAGGACTCAACAACCCAACTCTTATCCTCCGGGAACCTCTCATTATGATCCAAGCTGTACCGTTTTCCTTCATCTACGTCTCTGGCGTGACCGATTTGTACCAGTTCATCTTCAACGAGGGAAAATAGAGTTGCCGCTGATGGGCTGAATCCGTCGGGAGTTGAACAGGAACCAAGAAAGTTCTCCATGACCCGATTGTATTTAATCGCCGTGTGATTGCTGTGTTTTACCAACGAGTAAAGAAAATTGACTTGAGCGGTGAGGCGTTTGTTTTTTTCCATTATATCACGCGAATCCTGTCTGCGGCCGAGCCTGTTGATAATTTCACTGAGTTGATAGGCAAACACACTGACGGCTGACATTGCGTTATCGTCGTCTCGATCAATCTCGTATTCACCTGGAGTAATGCCAAACAAGTCCGTGGGAATGCGGAAGTCTGCAAGTCCTCTTGGCTTGACGAAGAAAGCACGGTCAGCACCAAGTTTTCCAATGGAAAGTCCAAGTTCAAAAATCACATTGTCCCGTGCTGCTGTCAGTTCCGCCCCCCGCAGATATGTACGATCGTCCGGAGAGAAAATAAATACGGCAAAATCTGTCGCATCGAGGTGATTCAACAGACTTTGTAACGCTGTTTGATTTAGTTGAAATATCCCATGTGACCAGATTGTGACCTGGGCTTCATGTGTCAGTGAAGCATGGAGCGCTCGTGCCAGTCGGTGTCCCTCTGCGGAAGAGCCAATGAAAACTCTGGGTTTTACCGCAACATTCATGGTACGCCCCCTCTCACACCGAAAATGAACGTCATCTCAATTGGTAAATTTCCGTCTATTTTCTACATTATTCAGCCGTTCGCCATCCGTATACCTTTTTCGTGCCGATTCTTTTCCTCCACTGTGTCAGCTTCAAAAACCACGCTCTTACCCCAAGGCATTTCCACCTCTTTCCATTTTCGCATATTGGATGCAGAACATTGCCAGACAACTGCTATGCGTTTTGGTTCTTTTTACTATCGGGATAAAGAGCCATTGGAGGTAACGATTCAATGGCTGCTTCCGTATTTGTAAGCGCGGGAACGCCTTGTTCCACAAAAAAACAACAAAAATATATCTTTTTACGGCATTTTTTTATTGAAAAACGATAAATTGAGTGGTAAAGTCAAAGCGAATTCAGCAAAGTGAGGGGTTTTTTATGAGACGAGGAACAACACTCTTTTTAAAGGGAGCTGTTATTCTGATTGGAATGCCAGTTCTCGCCATGTGCCTGTTTTTGGTGCCTGAGATCGCCAATTACGCAGCTGAATTGTATCCGAATATCGCGATGATGAAATATCTCGTTTTTATCCTTTTGTATGCAACAGCGATCCCTTTTTACGTTGCGCTGTATCAAGCGTTTAAACTTTTAAGCTATATTGACCAAAATTAAGCCTTCTCAGAATTATCTGTAGTCGCTTTACAGAAAATCAAATACTGTGCCATTACCATCAGTATTTTGTACATGGCAGGCATGCCGCTTCTCTATCTGATGGCTGAAGCTGACGACGCCCCAGGCATCATCGTCATCGGATTGGTCCTGATATTTGCCTCCATGGTGATCGGCGTTTTTGCTGCGGTTCTCCAAAAGCTGTTGCAGGAGGCTATCGAAATCAAAGCAGAAAATGATTTGACGGTCTGAGGTGAGTAACGTGGCGATTATTATCAATATTGACGTGATGCTGGCCAAGCGGAAAATGAGCGTTACAGAACTATCGGAAAAGATCGGAATTACAATGGCCAATCTTTCCATATTGAAAAACGGAAAGGCAAAAGCAATTCGATTATCAACTTTGGATGCGATTTGCAAGGCGTTGGATTGTCAGCCTGGAGACATTTTAGAGTATAAAAGCGACGAAAACACGTAAGGTTCTAAAGAGAATCAACATAACCGTTTGTGAATCTGCGTAGAAGGTGAACAATTTGAAACGACGATTATTCCATGCCATGCAGCAGCTGGTACGCTTCGGCTGGCAGCAGGCGCTGTCCTGTGTCTTTCCTGTGGTCATCTTTGCCTCACTGGCTCTGACAAAGTTCATTCACCTTCCCTGGCTGCCCCGTTACGACTGGCTGCTAATCATCTGCCTGGCCATGCAGGTATGGATGCTGCGCTCCGGTCTGGAAACACGCGACGAGCTGAAGGTGATCACCGTCTTCCACTTGATCGGTTTGGCGCTGGAACTGTTCAAGGTGCGCATGGGGTCCTGGTCGTACCCGGAAGAAGGCTGGACGAAGGTGTACGGAGTCCCTCTCTACAGCGGATTTATGTATGCCAGCGTGGCCAGCTACCTGTGCCAGGCCTGGCGACGCCTGAAGGTAGAACTGGTTCGTTGGCCTTCTCTCTGGTTGGTTGCCCCGCTTGCCGCTGCAATCTACCTGAATTTCTTCACCCACCATTTTTGGGTTGACATTCGCTGGTGGCTGGCTGGCTTGGTGCTGGTCGTCTTTAGCCGAACCTGGGTTACCTATGAGGTCGGCCGTCATCGCTACCGGATGCCGCTTATCCTCTCCTTCGTGCTGATCGGCTTCTTCATCTGGATTGCGGAGAACGTCGCCACCTTTTTTAGCGCGTGGGAATACCCGAATCAAGCCGACAGCTGGCGTCTCGTCCATGTAGGTAAGGTCAGTTCCTGGGTTCTGCTTGTCATCGTCAGCTTTCTGATCGTCGCCTCGTTGAAACAAATCAAGGAAAAGCGAACTGAGAATGGAAAAGACAGCAGCACCCCCACTCGTCAGGAGATGTAAGCGAAAAGAGGATGAGAGAGCGCAATTTGCTTCTCATCCTCTTTTTGTACTTCGAGATTCTCTCACTCGTATCGCTCTTTCCTGCTGGAAAAGTAACGAAAGCAGGAAAACTTTTTAATTTTCTGAAGAAATACGGTAAAGGCGACATTGCAGATGCAGTAGCAGGAATGGGAAAGGTTTTAAAGCATAATAGCAAGGCTGTTTTAATGGAAGGAACCTCTAGTAATGGATGGAAGCATATTGTAGAAAATCACATAACCGGAAAATCAGGCAAGACATTGTTTTCAAAACATATGGGCGAAGG
>NZ_JAGTPT010000059.1:0-1424 GCF_018195675.1 Brevibacillus sp. NL20B1 | reverse complement strand
AGCGATTGGGCTTGTTCCAAAAGTATGCAAAGTTCGACGCCCCGAAACAAAGGGAAAAGTGGAACGAGGCGTTCAATACGTAAAAAACAACTTTCTTCCTGGCAAACGCTTCGTTGATTTACAGGATCTCAATCAACAAGCCCTACACTGGTGCGAGCGGATTAACCGCCGTATTCATGGAACAACCGGCGAACGTCCCATCGACCGACTCCGTGAGGAAAATCTGTCGCCTATCCCTTCAGCTGAACGATGGGAAAAATACTTGCATGAACCGAGACAGGTCAGCCGAGACGGATTTGTTAGCTACGATGGTGTACGATATGGGGTTCCATGGAGGTACAGTGGACGTGAGGGTACCGTGCGAGAAGTGAATGGGTGGGTGGAAATCTGGGCCGACGGCACATGTATTGCTCGACACCAAAAGGTCTATCGATCCCGTGCAACTGTTTTTTGTGAAAACCAGTATGCAGGTCTTACGACTGCTCAAGGATATGCCTATCCACGTCCGCAAGCCCGACAGATTTCATCGCAGCAAGTGGAAGTGCGTTCGCTGGATGTCTATGAGCAGCTGACGGGGGTGGGAGCATGATTGAACTGGAACAGGCACGGCTACGTCTTGAGGAACTTGGGCTTCAGCAAGCGGCTCTACTCTTGGATGCCCATTTGGAAGCGGCAAGTCATGGACAGCCCACCTATCTGTCCTTTCTCAACATGCTTCTAGATGCAGAGATAGCGGAACGTCAAAAACGGAATATGGAGGTACGCACCAAACTCGCACACTTGCCTTACCGAAAAACGCTGGAGGAGTTCGATTTTGCTTTCCAACCCAGCATTGACGAACGGTTGATTCGAGAGCTGGCCACGATGACTTTTGTAACCCGACACGAGAATGTCTTGTTCTTAGGGCCTCCCGGAGTAGGAAAAAGTCATCTGGCGGTGGCGTTGGCTGTAGAAGCCATCTCGCAAGGGATATCCGTTTACTTTGTCAGTCTCTCGCAACTCATCGAAGATCTGCGAAAAGCTTACACGGAAAACAGGCTGGATAAACGCCTACGCATCTATATTCGACCAAAGCTCCTGATTATTGACGAAATTGGTTACTTACCGTTTGACAGTTTGGCAGCTAACCTCTTTTTCCAGGTAGTAAGTGCAAGATACGAGAGAGGGAGTATTCTGTTGACCAGCAACAAGAGTTTCGGTGAATGGGGGGAACTGATGGGCGATCCGATACTTGCTACGGCTATCCTGGATCGGCTCTTACACCATTCCCACATCGTCAATATTAGGGGGAATAGTTACCGACTTCGTGAGAAGATGAGGACTGGAGCCTACGGCTCCCCCTCTACCACCTAACCAACAAAAAATCGCCGGGTGGGTCAATTCTAAACCGGCGATGGTGGGTCAAAATAAAGTCGGCGTTGACA
>NZ_JAGTPT010000058.1:0-1553 GCF_018195675.1 Brevibacillus sp. NL20B1 | reverse complement strand
TCTATATTCCATAGGGCTAAGGCCATTTAATCGTTTTTGATATCTATCATGATTATAAAAGCAAATGTAATCATCTATTGCTTTAGAAAGCTCTTCAAATGTCTCATACTTATTTAAATAATACTTCTCACATTTGAGTGTTCCCCAAAAAGATTCCATTGGTCCATTATCAATACATCTACCTACTCGCGACATACTTTGTGTCATTTTCGCTTTATCTATCCTGCGTTTAAACCCATGAGAGGTATATTGAAAGCCACGATCACTATGAATAAGGGGATGGTCTCCAGCCAAAAGCCCTGCTGCTTGGTCAAGCGTCTTAAACACAAGTTGATTATTATTAGAATGGCCTAAGACATAACTAACAATTGATCCATCATATAGATCAAGAATAGCGCTTAAATAAGCTTTCTTTGAGGGGCCATATTTGAATTCCGTGACATCTGTTACCCATTTTTCATTCGGCTTTTCCGCTGTGAATTCACGATTCAATATATTCTCCGCCACATGTTGAGGAGTAGAACGCTTATAAGGGGTTTTCTTTCTTCGAATGACAGATTGTATTCTTGCGACTTTCATTAATCGATAGATTCGCTTATGATTGAAATTTTGGCCGAACTTGCGATTCATGTTCAATGTCATTCGACGGTATCCGTATATACCATCAACTTCCTCATGAAGTGCTTTCATTTCTTTTATGATCTCTTCATTCTGAAGTTCTCGAGCAGAAGGCGTACGATTCAACCACTTATAATATGCAGCCCTAGATATTCCAGCGATTTCACAAAGTAGAATAACCTCTACCTCTTCCTTCTCATGAAGTTCTTGGATAGCGGTATACATATCTTCATATCGGATTTGACTTATTTTCGCCTCCTTTCGATTTCCTCTAACTTTTTTAAAAATAGATTCTCTGCACGTAACCGTTCATTTTCTCTTTCTAACTTTTTAATCTGGAGTTGGATAATGTCTTCTGGAGTTAATTCTGCTTCTTCTTTCTTCCTTCCGCGCTTATCTTTTAGTGCTTCATCTCCACCTGCCTCATACTTCCTCACCCATTGGTATACTTGTTGATAAGAGACCTCATAGGTCTCAGCTGTTCCTTGATAATCTTTTCCGTTTTCTAAGCAATCAAGGACAATTTGAATCCGTTCATCCCAAGTCGTTTTTCTTCCTTTCGTCATAGAGTTTGTCCTTCCTTTCGACCTATCCTTTAAATCTCTATGACTATTATAAATGCTAATCCATCTTCGGAGTACGGACCTGCTTGATATTTCATACTTTCTAACGATCTCATATTGAGAAAGTTCACCTGACAAATAATCGATTACAGCTGCTTCCTTTAACTCCTTAGAATAAGGTTTCCATGATGTAGATCTTTTTAATCCTTCCGATCCATACCTTTCAAATCCCACAATCCATTCTCTTAATGAATTTTGAGATATTTGATATTTAGAACAGAGCTCTTTAATGGAGTAGTCCCTCTTCTCATAAGCTTTCATAACTTCATATTTAAACTCTTCAGAATAATGTTTGCCAGACACAGAAAAACT
>NZ_JAGTPT010000056.1:0-1706 GCF_018195675.1 Brevibacillus sp. NL20B1 | reverse complement strand
GACATGCTTTCCAAACAGCGCGGCTAGTTGGTCAATCTCATTTTGAGCGAGTACCTGCTCCCGCCTCATCAACGTGACGACAATATCCAACGGTAGTCTATTCATTGTCTTCACCTCCCCCCTTGCGGGCGGCGGCGAGGAGTTCTTGCTCCGCTTTCCATTTACGCCATTGTTGATACTGCTTCTGTGCTTCCTGCTCATCATAGCCATGTTGTACTAGAGCGTTTACGATTCTCGGCGGGATGGCGGGAGTGTGCCCATATAAACAAGCCTTCAATCGTTGAAACGATAAGTCGTGCAACACGGCAAATGATACCTGCGATACTCCCAGCATAGAGATGCATTCTTTAACTGGATGGTTCATGAGCATAACCCCCTCTATTAGTTTTTGTCTCTAATAGATTAGGCGGCTACCGCTAGAGGCTAACACATATGTATACCCACCGCCATCCAGAGAGTAGACAGCAAGTCATTATTGACTTTGTCACAATACAGCAACGAAAGCATGAACTGCTATCCTGTAAATCCTTACGGAATTCTAGCGTCATACGTGGCACTCTACAGCACCATGACACGCCATTTTGCGGCGGGGCGGGCAGTGTTCTGGTATCTCCCCTGCTCCCAATCCTCAGAAATGCCTAGCTTCGCTTTCTCACGAGCTTAACATTGGCGGTGCGTGTTGCGCATGGCATTGCCCTTACGGGCGGGCACAGTTCCAGAACGCAAAGAGAAACCCCAGACGTAGTTGATTACACGTTTGGGGTAAAAGTGACTTTTTAATTTGCAACGTCTCTAATATTTCCAGCAACCCTCTTAACCAATTCGTGAATTTGGTCTAAATGCCAAATGCAATCTGAAAGTTTCAAATGTAGGTGAATTAGGTTCTCAACAATTGTATCGATATCGTCGCTGTTTACACATTTAAGCTTCCCAACCAACACCTCTATCTGCCTAGGTAGCTCAGAAAATTCATCTAGATTTTCGTATTCCTCTGTGAATTCACTTTCAGAAATAATTGGTGTCTTCACACGAGAATTTAAATCTTGTAGTAGTTGGAGAATTCTTCTTAAGCTTTCATCCAATGCTATCAGCCTCCCATTACCATTTTACCGTTCTTCCTTGCTTTAATGCTTGCTCAGTTTTACTCACATTAAGAGTTCCGTCTAGGTTCAAAACTGCTTTCACTTTACCTCTACTATCCACAACTTCAATATGATCGTAATGGAGTGAGTCTAGATAAAATCCGTCTCCTTTTTTGAGATATGGATTTTGAACCTTTTTATCGATTCGATAGATAGATTGTCCATTGTAACGAGCACTAGTCTTGGTAGCAGAATTCTCAAGAGACTTACCAAAGTCTAATTCAAAAAACTCCTTCATGTTGTTTACTTTACTTATCCCCTGAGTAACCGCCTTACCTGTATTTTTGATAGAAGCTGCTGCCGCCCCTGCTAATGGAGCTGCCAATCCTAAATCAGGAACATCCCCATGATTCATGCCAACCGTATTATTAAATGTGACGATAGCTGTCGGAAGAACTTCCTCCTGTAACTTCGCTGGTACATACTTCCTCACTGCATCTTCTGGCTCTATTCCCTCTGTGTATGCCCTCCGTGCAGCAACCCCTGCCCAATGCAGGTACTCTTCTTCTGGTGATGTAAAGCCACCGATTCCTCCCGTTCCTTCGTCCACGTAGTGACCGCTTG
>NZ_JAGTPT010000055.1:0-1719 GCF_018195675.1 Brevibacillus sp. NL20B1 | reverse complement strand
GCCTGTCCGTTCATTGGCATAGCTGCGCAGGCGGTTCCGCTCGTCAAAGGTGTACGTCACCGTGTCGGTGTCGATCGGCAAGACGCCCTCAAAGGATTTCCTGTTCCCACGGGTGTCATACGCATAACGATTCGTGCCACTCGGCAGTGTTTCTTTTGTCAGACGGTCAATCTTGTCATACTCATAGGCAAACGTCGTTCCATTGCGGGTGATGGAGACCACGTTCCCAAACGAATACTGATTAGTCTCCGTCCAGATCGGCGTATTACGCTTCCTGTGCGTCAGCTCCTTCACCTGACCAAAAGAATCCAGCTTCCGCTCCATCTCCAGACCGTTCGGGTACGTGAGCGTGTACGTTTCTCCCGTGTTTGTCGTTTGATACGCATAGCGGATTGTCCCCGTCACATTGCTGGATACTTCCAGCAGGCGCTCCGCATCGTCGTAGCGATACGATACCACCGTGTTATCCGGATATACCAGTTGGTCCATCAAATCGTCATGGTCTGTATAGCGAATCTGATAGTCGCGGTCAAATACCGTCTGGCGATTCAACCGATGGAACGGATCGTAGCTGTACTGGACCTCCCGATAATTGCTGCTGGTCGGACGGTTGTCGGGACCATTGCTGTTGGTCTCTTTCTTCACGAGTGAAGTATTCGGGTAATACTCCCAGGTTTCCTTGTTTTTCACAACACCCGCTGCATCTTTTGTCGTGATGCTGGACACCTCGTAAAACGGCGTATATGCATACTCATGGCGGTTTTTTGCCTTATCGGTAAAGATGCGCGTCTTTCCGTTCGGATAGTAGTGAAACGTTTCCGTCGCCCCGGACGGTACATCTTTTTCGCTGATCTTCCAGGACAGCGGATTGTAGTGATACTCTGTCGTCAGCGTATTATTCTCCTGTACGGATACCAGGTTGCCGTAGGCATCATAGCTGTATCCGTAGACATTTTGTTCCGGATCAACGAGACGTACCAGGTTGCCGTTTATGTTGTAATGATAGGTCCAGGAGCGTGTCTTGCCCATCTGGTCACGTTCCATTTTTCGCGTCATTTGATCAAAGGGATTGTACTCGTAACGTATCGCCAGTCGTTGTGCCGCGTCACCAGTCTCGCGAATTTCCTCTTGCAGTTGGCCGTGCCGGTTGGCAAAGTGCGTGACGGTGAGGCCATTGGACTCAACGCTCCGAACAGTCTCGACCGGCAAATAGCTGTCTTTGTCGCGATAGGCATTGGCGCGGTAGTACATGGTGTACCCTTTGGGATCTTGCTTGCCCAGCAGACTGCCGTCTTCATTATAGAAGTAACTTGTTGCCCGGCTGTCGTCGGCATACGGAGCACTGGATTCCAACCGGCCGTCCGAGGTGTACGTGTTGTACAGAAGCGGTCTTACTTCTCCATTGGTCCCCCGCTGTCCCTTGTATTCCACCTCGCCAAATGGCGTGAAATGAGTAAATTCCTCCGTGCCGTCCGGCAGCGTCATCGTCACTTTGCGCTGTGTGTCATCATAGTCGTAGAAAATCGTCCGGAACTGGCCCTCATTCACAAAAAGTTCAATGGTAAGCCGTCCAAGCAAATCGTATTGATACATAGCCTGGCTTTGATCGGGGTAGATTCGTTTTACCACCCTGCCCAATTCGTCGTAGTCAAACTGGTACGTAAGGGTCTCCTTCGTTTCCGGAGACGTCTCTACTTTCATTTTGATGACCGTCGGATA
>NZ_JAGTPT010000054.1:0-1757 GCF_018195675.1 Brevibacillus sp. NL20B1 | reverse complement strand
CGGCGGCAAAGTCCTGACCTGAGGTACACGAACCCAATTTGAGGCTGTTGTACTCGGGCGAGCCTGCCGAACAAGGTGAAGCCCCATACAGCCAAGGAGTGCAGCAGTAAATTGGGCAGGTACATGGGACGAAAGTTACCGTCCTTACCCGGGGAGGTCTGCATGATACGCCTACTACCGTTGGCAACCGTCTCCGCGAGGGGGCGCTGAACATGCAGAAGTCAGCAGAGGCCATAGTACTCCGATAGAGGACGCTCGAAGGAGGAAGGGCCGAACATCAAGTCAACACATGTTCTAATCCCTTTCGATACGGTGCGTCGAAGCAGAATTCCGAAATGGAACTTCCTCTGAATAGTAGGGGTGAAGCCCCGAGGGTACAGAGAAGGGCTGAGCATCGTACGGCAAGCTTAGCAACATGTGTGCGAAGAGAGGAGTATCGTCAGGGGCATGCTGGAGAAAGTGCTGTCACGGGACAACCTCATGGCCGCTCTCAAACGAGTGGAGGCCAACAGAGGTGCTGCGGGAATCGACGGTGTTTCAACCGAACAACTGCGCGACTACCTTCGTCAGCACTGGGCGACCATCCGGTCGCAAATCGAGAAGGGAACCTACAAGCCGTCTCCTGTCCGCAGGGTCGAAATCCCGAAACCTGACGGGGGAATACGATTGCTAGGCATCCCTACCGTGGTAGATCGCTTCATCCAGCAGGCCATCCTGCAGGTATTGACTCCCATATTCGACCCAGAGTTCTCCGACTCCAGCTTCGGGTTCCGTCCAGGCCGCCGTGCTCACAGTGCTGTGCGGAAAGCACAACAGTACATCAACGAAGGATTCCGGTATGTGGTCGACATCGACTTGGAGAAGTTCTTCGACCGGGTCAACCATGATATCCTAATGAGCCGGGTTGCCCGCAAGGTGAAGGACAAGCGCCTTCTTAAACTAATTCGCGCTTATCTGCAATCCGGAGTCATGGTCAACGGAGTGTGTGTCACGACGGAAGAGGGCACGCCGCAAGGTGGCCCCTTAAGTCCGCTGTTGGCCAACATTCTGCTAGACGACCTGGACAAGGAGTTGGAGAAAAGGGGACACCGTTTCTGCCGCTATGCGGACGACTGCAACATCTACGTCCGCTCCAAACGTGCGGGTGAACGTGTAAAGGCAAGTGTGGAGCGATACTTGACCAGGGTTCTCAAACTCAAGGTAAATCAACAGAAAAGTGCGGTGGACCGCCCGTGCAACCGGAAGTTCCTCGGCTTTAGCTTTATTCCGGGAAAGGAAGCGCGGATACGTCTGCATCCCAAATCGATCACCCGGTTAAAAGGACGAATTCGCCAATTAACCAACCCACATCGAAGCATGACCATGCAGGAGAGGATTCAAAAACTCAACCAATACCTCATGGGATGGATCGGGTATTTTGCGCTGGCCGAGGCGAAAACCCATCTTCTGCGAATAGAGGAATGGATTCGCCGAAGGCTCCGGCTCTGTCTATGGACGCAGTGGAAACGAGTTCGTACGAGGTACCGCGAACTTCGTTCGCTTGGATTTTCTCACAACAGAGCACTGGAAATCGCAAACACCCGAAAGGGGGCGTGGCGGACAACAAAATCCCCGCACATGCACAAAGCCCTTGGTATTGCCTACTGGCAACAACAAGGGCTGATGAGTTTGATACAGCGATATTTCACACTTCGTCAAGCTTGGTGAACCGCCGTATACCGGTCGGTACGTACGGTGGTGTGAGAGGACGGGGGTTA
>NZ_JAGTPT010000053.1:0-1778 GCF_018195675.1 Brevibacillus sp. NL20B1 | reverse complement strand
GATGGGTCTTACTCCCTCAAAGTATCGAGAACGAGCACCACGCAGTCCGCGAGTGAATATAAGCAGACCGTGATCGTAGGGCAAACTTCGAGTGATACGCCGCTTCGTCTGACACTCACCGGTCTTTCCAAAGCGCAGGATGTCAAAGCCAATGGAACCGTGAGCCCAAGCGATTATTCGATTACCGCGAAAGCGTATTTTGTCGACGGAACGACCCAAACGTATACGGCAGATTTTCCGATCGGCACGCAAGAGTGGAACCGTGCCGCCGTTTCGATTCAGCCTTCCAAGCCAATGGATAAAATCGACCTATCCGCTGTCTTCCGCGGCAATTACACCGGAACGGTCTGGTTTGACGCCATTCGCTTAATGGAAGGAAACGTTGTCACGAAAAACAAGTATGACGCCAAAGGCAACTATGTGGAGGAAGAAACAGATGAAGCCGGGTATGTCACGAAAAAGAGCTATGATGCGGTAGGAAATCTGTTAAGTGAATATGATGAGAAGGGACATCAAAAACAGTACAAGTATGACCCATCCAATCGTTTAAAACAACTCCTATTGGCGAACGGAACGTCTGTCCACTATGATTATGACTTGAACGGCAATATGACTTCGAAAGTCATTCAAACGAGCAGCGGTCCGTCACAAGGATTTACCTATTCGTATGATAAGACGGGAAAACTCCTGAAAACGGTTGGTCCATTAAATGACGTAACAACCAATGAGTATGATGCCAACGGCAATAAAATCAAAACCGTCTTGCCGAAAGGAAATACGATTCAATGGACGTACGACGGAACGGAACGAGTCAAAACCATTTCCTACAACAACGTCCCGTATTACGAATTTAGTTATGATAAAAATGGGAATGAACTTTCGGTTCAATACTTAAAAGACGGCACGACGAAGACTAGAAAGTTTGATGAGAAGAACCGTGTGACAGAGCAATCCGACCGCGGCGGAGTCCAAAAATGGACGTATCCGACCACCTCGGATAAATTGCAACAGTTCCTGTTCTCGCACGGATCATTTAGCCAAACCGTCACCTACCAATACAACGCGTTGGATCAAAATACGGTTGTTCAAGATGGAACGTATACGTACCGTTTGGATTATGACGAAAGAGGCCATGTTCGCACGTTTACCACCGGAAATGAAGCGGGTGCCACCTTTACGTATGACGACCGCGGCTTGGTGAACAGTCTGGTGGTGGGAACGGCGAACGGAACCGAGTTATTGGCGGAAACGTACCGTTACGACGAAAACGGCAACCGAACCCGCATCGAAACGTCGAACGGGGACGTCACGGTGTACAGCTATGATGAGTTCGATCAGTTGAAGACCGAACAACGTCCAGATGGAACGACGATCGAGTATACGTACGATGGATTCGGGAACCGGACGAAAGTCGTGAAAACGAAAGACGGATCATCGACGACGACGACGGCCGATTATAATGCGGCGAATCAATTGGTTCGTTTCGGTGATGAAATGATCATGTATGACGCGAACGGCAACCGGGTCGAAGACGGTGAGTACCAATATGAATGGAACGAAGCCGATCAATTGGTTTCCGTTACAAGAAAAGGCGAAAGCACGCCGTTTGTGACCTACCAATATGATGAAGACGGCCGCCGCATTCAAAAGACCGTCAATGGCGTGGTGACGAACTACCACTACCAAGGCGACAGCCTCAACGTTCTCTACGAAACCGACACAAGCGGAACTGTGGTACAATCATATGTATACGGAGAAAACGGCCAGCTGTTGGCGAT
>NZ_JAGTPT010000052.1:0-1955 GCF_018195675.1 Brevibacillus sp. NL20B1 | reverse complement strand
TGTCTGGTGACGATGGCGGAGGGGACACACCCGTTCCCATTCCGAACACGGCCGTTAAGCCCTCCAGCGCCGATGGTACTTGCCCCGAAGGGGGCCGGGAGAGTAGGACGTTGCCAGGCGGCTGCCTGACGGCAGCAGCACTTCGTTCCTTGAAAACTGGATACTGCATGGAAAGCTGAGGATAATCCTATGTGGTTAAGTTACTAAGGGCACACGGTGGATGCCTTGGCGCTAGGAGCCGATGAAGGACGCAGCGAACTGCGATAAGCCTCGGGGAGCGGTAAGCACGCATTGATCCGGGGATCTCCGAATGGGGCAACCCACCATCCGTAATGGGATGGTATCCGTCACTGAATCCATAGGTGACGTGAAGGCACACCCGGTGAACTGAAACATCTAAGTAGCCGGAGGAAGAGAAAACAACAGTGATTCCGTCAGTAGTGGCGAGCGAACGCGGAAGAGCCTAAACCGCAGGGTTTACCCTGCGGGGTCGTGGGACGTCTCACGTGGAGTTACAAAAGACACCTGTAGGTGAACGGTCTGGGAAGGCCGACCAGAGAGCGTGACAGTCGCGTAACCCAAACAGGTGTCTCTCCGAGACGGATCCCGAGTAGCACGGGACACGTGAAATCCCGTGTGAATCTGGCAGGACCATCTGCTAAGGCTAAATACTCCCTAGCGACCGATAGCGAACCAGTACCGTGAGGGAAAGGTGAAAAGCACCCCGGGAGGGGAGTGAAAGAGAACCTGAAACCGTGTGCTTACAAATAGTCGGAGCCCGTTTTAGGGGTGACGGCGTGCCTTTTGTAGAATGAACCGGCGAGTTACGGTAGCGTGCGAGGTTAAGTCGAAGAGACGGAGCCGCAGCGAAAGCGAGTCTGAACAGGGCGACAGTACGTTGCCGTAGACCCGAAACCGTGTGATCTAGCCATGTCCAGGGTGAAGGTAGGGTAACACCTACTGGAGGCCCGAACCCACGCACGTTGAAAAGTGCGGGGATGAGGTGTGGCTAGCGGTGAAATTCCAATCGAACTCGGAGATAGCTGGTTCTCCCCGAAATAGCTTTAGGGCTAGCCTCGGAATGAGAGTCTTGGAGGTAGAGCACTGATTGGGCTAGGGGCCCTCATCGGGTTACCGAACTCAGTCAAACTCCGAATGCCAACGACTTATGTCCGGGAGTCAGACGATGAGTGCTAAGATCCATCGTCAAGAGGGAAACAGCCCAGACCATCAGCTAAGGTCCCCAAGTGTACGTTAAGTGGGAAACGATGTGGAGTTGCCCAGACAACCAGGATGTTGGCTTAGAAGCAGCCACCATTTAAAGAGTGCGTAATAGCTCACTGGTCGAGTGACTCTGCGCGGAAAATGTAACGGGGCTAAACGTACCACCGAAGCTATGGCAGTCCTTCGGACTGGGTAGGGGAGCGTTCCAAGCAGCGGCGAAGCCGTACCGGAAGGAGCGGTGGAGCGCTTGGAAGTGAGAATGCCGGTGTAAGTAGCGAAAAGACAAGTGAGAATCTTGTCCACCGAAAGCCTAAGGGTTCCTGGGGAAGGCTCGTCCTCCCAGGGTTAGTCGGGACCTAAGCTGAGGCCGAAAGGCGTAGGCGATGGACAACAGGTTGATATTCCTGTACCACCTCCATTCCGCTTGAGCAATGGCGTGACGCAGGAGGATAGGGCGAGCGGCCTGCTGGATGGCCGTCCAAGCAGCAAGCCTGGTGTGTAGGCAAATCCGCACACCGCCAAGGGCAAGCTGTGATGGCGAGGGAAATGCAAGTACCGAAGTCCCTGATTTCACACTGCCAAGAAAAGCGTCTAGCGAGGAATGAGGTGCCCGTACCGCAAACCGACACAGGTAGGCGAGGAGAGAATCCTAAGGTGCGCGGGAGAACTCTTGCTAAGGAACTCGGCAAAATGGCCCCGTAACTTCGGGAGAAGGGGCGCCCCGGTAGGGT
>NZ_JAGTPT010000051.1:0-2068 GCF_018195675.1 Brevibacillus sp. NL20B1 | reverse complement strand
TTTAATTAGGCAACTGGGCAGGATAAACTCCTGCTTTTTTCTTTTCTCGTAGACGATAAGAATCACCTTTGATATTAAAGGTAATGGCGTGATGTAATAGGCGATCTAAAATCGCTGTCGCTAGTACATCATCACCGAATACTTTCCCCCATTCGAGATAGGATTTATTCGATGTGAGGATCATAGAGCCTTGTTCATATCGTTTCGATACGACCTGAAAAAAGACATTCGCCGTTAGCTCATCAAAAGGAAAGTAACCGACCTCATCCATAATGAGTACATCTGGACGACTCCAACGATTCACTAATCGCTGGAGAGTCCCTTTTTCGTTTGCCTTTCGGCATTCAGCCACTACATCGTCTGCGGTTAAAAATAAAGCGGTATACCCTTGAGTGATAGCTTCCACCGCAAAGGAAATCGCTAAATGCGTTTTTCCAACACCCGGTGGGCCTAGTAAGATTCGATTTTCCCCGTTGGCAATAAACCGACAGGTCAGCGTTTCTTTGACTCTCTTTTCACTGATACTCGGTTGAAAGGAAAAATCAAAGTCATGAATCGTTTTGATAGAAGGTAATTTGGCTCGTTTCATTCGCTTTTCTAGTTGTTGAGACTCTTGATATTCAATTTCTTGTAAAACAATAGTGTTTAGAAACTCAGAATATGATACATTATCTCTAGAAGCGTCTTCTAATAAACTATCTAGTTGGTGGGCTGTGTGGTGCCAACCAAGCTTTTTTAAGCGTTCGATTAACAGCTCGTTCATCATACAGTCTCACCTTCTTCCAATGCTGCGTAAGCAGCGAGAGGGCGTTGTTCTACTTTAGGAGATGGGGCAGAAGAAGAAAGGTCGTTGGTCGCCAAACCTTGAACGCCTTTTCTTCTCTGTCCTTTTTCTTTTGTATGTAAGCCCTCATAATGTTCCATTTGAATATGAGCAGTTGCTTTTCCTGTCAAAATCGGATGTTTGGCAATACACTCCTGTTCATCATAAATCTCGATATGATGGTCGAGAGTTTCTTTCACTTTTACAACCTGTCCTGCATAGCGATACGGAACGGAATATTTTTTTCCTCTGTATGAAACAAAACAATCTCGACTTACCTCTCGTGTCTCCCAGCGACATGTCGGGAATAATGGTTTGACTCCCCATGCTTGAAGGAACTTCTGTTCCTGTTCCAAACGTTGAATTGGCGGTTCATTCGTCGTTTGATTCGGCTTTCGATTGGCCACTTGATCCAGCCATGTACGAACAGCTTCATTTAATGCATAGAGAGTAGGTTCGTGTTTTCGCTGAAAGAAATTATCTTTCAAATACTTTACCACTCTTTCTACTTTTCCCTTTGTTTGTGGACGTTTCGGCCGACATGCTTTTGGAACAATACCGTAATACGCTAGAAAATCCTCGAACGTCCGGTTAAATCGAATTTCGATGGGACTATGTTTCAGAACAACGGTTTTCATATTGTCATAAAGAATCTGTTCAGGAATGCCGTTAAAGTAAGCAAATGCGTTCATATGACATTTCATTAATGTTTCTACATTCATATTGGTCGTAAACTCCACATACTTCATTCGGGAATAACCAAGTACCATCACGAAAGCATAAATATCTTGATATTGACCATCCACCAAGTACTTTCCCACATAGGCCCAGTCCATTTGAGCTTGTTTGCCTGGTGGTGTTTCATACCGTAAGGTAGCTTGTTTCTTTGGCTGTTCTCGATACGGTCGAACAAAATCTCTTAATATCGTCATCTTGCCAGTGTATCCCATCGCTTGGATCTCCTCAAGGAGAACAACACAATTCGTCGTACCTTCTTGTATTCGTTGAAGAAGATAGCTTTTATAAGGATCTAGTTTGCTTTTTCTTTTTTTCTCACTGACTTTACGCTCTGGAAGCTTGTCCCCCTTTAGATACTTACGAATGGTTTTCCGATCAAAACCTGTTTCTTTGGCAATCGCTGTTTGAGTCCAGCCTTTCTGATATAACTCTCGAATCATAAAAAACTCCCCTACCTTCAGCATCGTTTCTCCACTCCATTTAAGATGTTGTTTCGAAACGATTATC
>NZ_JAGTPT010000050.1:0-2108 GCF_018195675.1 Brevibacillus sp. NL20B1 | reverse complement strand
GTCTTCGACGAGAAAACCGGTTACTACTACCTGCGTGCCCGCTACTACGACCCGAAAATCGGACGGTTTATCTCGGAGGATACGTATAAGGGGCAAGTGGATAATCCGCTAAGCCTCAACCGGTATACGTATGTGCATAATAATCCGTTGCGATACTGGGATCCAACCGGACATAATGTGTGGGAGGATTTCAGAAAGGGATGGGAGAAGTTCACGGACCCCAATGCTTGGAGTCGCGGTTGGACGAAAGCGAAGGAAGGTCTACCAAAAGGATTAATTAAGTTTACACAAGAACAAATTGGTGTTGAGAATTATCAGGCCCTCACAGATGGTCAATGGGGGTTAGATGATGTTTCAGCAGTAGCTTCAGTGGGGGGGGAACTGCTACTTAGTAGAATAAAAGTGATAAAGGGGGCAAAAAAAGCCTCGAATGGCGCTAACATTATCAAAAATGTATGTAATTGTTTTGTTGAAGGGACTAAGGTTCTGACAGACGAAGGGGAGAAGAATATTGAGGACATTCAAGTCGGAGATAAGGTTCTTTCCAAGTCTGAATTTGACGAGAATGGGGAACTTGCTTATAAGGAGGTTACAGCCCTTTATACAAATTATCGTAATGATATAATCAAGCTATACATTGGTGACTTGCTCATCGAGACGACAGATAACCATCCATTCTGGGTTGAAGGTAGAGGATGGGTATTCGCAGATGAACTTCAGGTGGGGGATAGGCTTCAGAAGGCTGATGGAAGTACTCTCACTATTGACAAGGTAGAGTTCGTCTTACTTGATGAGCCAGTGATGGTTTATAACTTTACGGTTGAAGAGTTTCATACGTATTATGTGACTGACTTGGGTATTTGGGTGCATAATACCGATTGTGACCTTCCTAATTTAATTGCTGCTAAGTCCTTGGGAAAAGGTTCAACAGGTAGGACAACTCCCAACAACCTAAATGAACAGTTGGCAATGAAGCAAGTTTTGTCAGACCCACTCAAAGGAGCAACAGAACTAACAAAAGTAACAATGACCGATAAAAGGTGGTTGGCTGAAGATGGGTGGGTGAAGATGAGCCAAAACGTAAATGGCATTGAAATACATTTCGTTTACAACAAAAAGACAGGGCAATTTGATGACTTTAAGTTCAAGTAATGAGGAAGGAAAAAGTATGAGTGATAGAATATCAATTTTAAGTACAGAGAATCACTGTATAGATGTTGAGCATTTGTATACTGTTGAAGGTTACATTACTTTAGCACTTACCATTAAGTCTGGAGATTTTAAGGGAAAGTCAAATTTTTGTTTCTCGAAAGAAACACTCACACATTTTATTCAATCCCTTAAAGAGATGGGAACAAGACTTGATGGAAGTTCCAGGATTGACGATTATGATTCAGATGCGTACATTTATTTAGAGGTGAATAAGTTAGGGCATGTTGTCATTTCAGGTCAACTTGGTGGAAGTCATCAGGAACACAGTATGAAATTCAAGTTTTCCACTGACCAAACAGTACTAGAGGAGCTAAGACAATATTTAGATTCACTAGTATTTTAAGAATTATTTGACCTTGGGGCTGCAATCCCAAGGTCTTTCTTTTACCCCCACCCAGTGCCGAATGAATCGGGCGGCTACGACCAAAAGAACTTAACCCTCATCATTCCCGTATGACATTCTTTTGTTGGCACCCGACATCAATCGTTTGGCCAGTGTTGCAAGCAGGCTGAGCAAGTACGCCCAGGTCACGGCGTACAGCTACAACAGCTACGGTGATTTGACCAAATTGGTGGACCCGCAAGGCAACGAAACGACGTGGAACTACACATCGACGACCTATTACCTGCGGTTGCTAACGAAGATGAAACGGACAGCAGCCGGAAATCCCAATCATTTTCACGAGGAAACGTATACCTATAATGCTGACAAATTGCTGGAAACGGAGCACATCGTCGATTCGTATCCGGATGGAACGACGACGAAACGGGAAGAAATTGGCCGCGCGTACCAGTACAACAGCCAGAAGCTGGTTTCCACTATCGTGGAAGCGACGAAAGGATCGGACGAGAAATTTTTTGATAAAAAAATTGAATCTTACGACCGCTATGGCTTG